>JAKLDS010000005.1 GCA_022703375.1 Deltaproteobacteria bacterium
TCCTTAATAATCCTAATGATTTGTTCCGGTGAAAATCGCTTACCTTTCATTCTTATATCCTCCCTTACTTTTTTATTATCAGGAAGGACTCAATTTTTAAATGGTCTAGTTTACGGGGGAAAGGTCATAAGCACCACAATGGAAAAAACGACAAATATGCCATTATAAATAATGGCATGAGTAAACGTAAAGTCCAGGCCAGTACCGACAAGCCATGTATAAAAAGCCGAAACAAGATATAAGTAAAACATTAAGCAGCCAAATGAATAAGAAAATTTTATTTTTTTAAGCATTTGTTTTATCGCAATCAAAATTAAGAGATATGCTAAAAACGAAAAGTAACCGAAAAGCATATGGCTCTCAGCGAAGACAGTTAATAACTCGGAATTTGGTCCCGCACTCTCACCATGATACGCAGTAAATATTGCTCTGCTAACAAGTGGTATATAAAAAACATCAAACCCTGGCGTCAATAAATCAACACTTGCCTTGAAGTAATTATCTAGGTTCACGACTGATCTATAAATATCATTTGAATACTTTTGAATATAAAAGTCTAAATAACCAATCCTGTATGATGCTGAGGCAAATAGGACTGATATCTCATCCAAGTTTTCAACTAAAAGATTAGAAATTCTGTCTATGCTAATTTGACTCCGCTGATACAAATTAAACCCGACACCTAAGAAAAATAACGTAATGGAAAAAATTGCCGTGATGATCATTCCCAAAAAGAACTTTAAAGAAATCTTGAAGGAGGTCCCGTAGATTACAGTAATAGCTAGAAGCAACGCGAGAAGAATCTGAGGCAACCCTGATTTGCTTCCCGTGTAAGTAATCGCAGCGATAATGATAACAAAATACAGCAAAATAATTTTTCGATATTTTGATAGTACTTTTTTTTCGACAAAAAAAAGCAGAAGTGAAAGCATGCCTAAAACTGACGTAACGGGGAAAATTGCCGATAAAATAGCGAAAAAATTATTTAGTGTCGTTTCTCCTATTCTCCAAAATAAAAAATAATTTATTAGATTTATTAATATTATTAAAAAGGAATATTTTAATATTTTTCTGATGGTCGATTCTGATATATCTCCAAGATTGAGAGATGGTATTTTAGGGTTGATTAAAAGAATGCATGCTATTAATGATAAATATTGAAATGCAAGCACGACTAGGCTCGACGAAACATCAGCCGGAGCTACATTACGTATTATCACATCGCTTACTACAGACTCGTCAATAATAAACGGTATTCTGCATATATAAAAGATTACAAACACAATATTTAATATTTCCAGAAAGACATTTTTAAATTTAAAATTAATAATTATGGAAATAATCGAGATCATTATAAGCATATATATTGAAACTTCTGCCTCAGCCAAAAAGGTACCTGCTGTATCAGACAGAAGAAAAATAGCAAAAACCGTTAACGCAGCCACTAATAAAATGTGATTTATTTTTAAAGACATCGAATCCTATCTAAGCAAGAGTAGTCCGGTCTTATTTATCAGCTAAAATTTTTTGTTACGGAAGACTCAATAAATTGAATAAACGGGGTCTGTAGACAGAACCTTTAAGTATCGCTTATCAATGATTTCAGTATTTTCTCTAAAGACAGGTTTGCGCCCCGTATATTCCTTGTAAGTCACAGCATCTATACAATCGCTGGAGCCGTCGAGCGTGATTGTCGTTATATTGATAAACTCGCTTGCTATTTTAAAAAACTCCTTTTCATGATCTGGATGCGCATGAAAGATACCATACCCTTTATCGTAAAAGTGCGAGTTTCTGCTGGGGACATGCGTGTAATCATAACCAACGAGATAACAATGAGCGAAACCAAGATATATTGCCAAAAAAACCGATGTTCTCAGCGAGCCATGAAAGGCATTAATGCGGCGTGTAATAAAATCTGCCGGCAGCCGGTCATCATAAACATCTCTATATAAGTAATTAATATTCCTTGCTCTCAAAAACGGGTAATTGGAAAGATGAATAAAAAACTCTATTTCCCGATATTTTTTAATAATCTCGCGGTACCTTCTCATAATGGGTTCTCTGATGATTATTTTTGCGGGACTCCCCGTTCTAACAACAGGTGAAAAGCACCATGGCTCTGCCATCAACAAATACTTTACATTCAATTTATTGAAATCATTGTGAAAGGGAATAAAGGTACAAGGAATGGCAGGTTTATCGGCGAAAGCCGCCAGATCAAACCATTTGATCGACACCCCATTGCCGATAAGATAACAGCTCTCACCACGGTGCGCATCCTTGAAACGCTGAATATTCGACAACACCGGTTTTGCGAAAGGCAGTATTAATTTTGCTAATATATTTTTTATAGATCCAACTCCTTGGAAATATTGGAGGCAATACGTTTGAACTGTATGGATGTTATAAATGAGGCTGCATCAGTTTCTTCCCGCGAACCGATACTTCCCCAAGACCGCTACAATCGTTGACTGTAGGAGCTTATCGTCTTTCAATAATTTGCCGTAATACAGCACCGCGCCAAAAGCACCAATTATCAGAAGGTAAATTGAAGGAACAGAAAAATACCACTTAGCAACCGCCACAACAATAATAATTGGCATGCAAGTTAGAAAACACTTCAATAGGGTGCTGAATATTTTCGATAAGGACAATCCGACAAAATACATCATCAATAAACCAACCCCAAAGACCGCTAAGCCATTGAGCAGGGAAAGCAAACTTAAAGCCAGATAAATATTCGTTAACAATCCGCCGATGATAATAGACGCAAAGCTGGCAACAGCATTCACAATATTAAAAATTAAACCAACCTCCTGTTTTTCCAAAACATTCACAAGAACCAAAGATGGACCCATGATGAAGTTGATAAATATTGAAAAGCTGAGAATTTGGCCATAAACACCAGCATCCGCCCACCTTGCACCAAAGACAAAAGCAAAAAGGTTATCTCCAAGAACAGCCAGTAGCAGGAACGCCAGCATGGACAACCGGGTCATATGCTTAAAAAGAATTTCTACCAGGGATGCTCTCGAACCTTCCTCCTTCGCTGCCGCCACCCTCTGATAGAAGGTTTCCACTATGGAACTGCCGATAAAAGTCGATGGCATACTCAATACGGCGACTCCCAATCCATAGAATCCGACAACCGATTTGGAAAAATAAGACGCGAATAAAAATACAACCATCAAACCCGATAGACGGCTCACGAGATCCGTCCAGAGGTTGTACATGGGAAACTTACGATACCGTTTTATACCATGGAGCATTTCGCGCCAGTTGATGCTGCGTATAAATAATTGTCTGCTTTCTTTCCAAACCCGCCATCCCAGGATTCCGCTCATGCTCATTGAGCTGATTAGCCCACCCATGATTAAAGCGCCTGTCGTGGCAAAACCGGCAAAGCCGGCTCCGATAATAACGGCTTTATTCACCACGGCTAATAAAATCTTGGATGCGGCGACACGCCCGAACCGTTTGGCGCGCACATTCCATGGCACAAGAGCAAGCTGCATGCCGTACAAAAATACACTGATCGGGATAATCCACAGGAAGAGACGAAGTTCGGGTGATTTCAGCCAGCGGAAAAGAGGCTCGGAAGCAAACCAGTTGAACGGCAGCGTTAACAGTGTTAACAGCACCGTAAACCCGAGGCTGACGCATAACATATTGGCGGCCGTCTCTTCCTTTTCGGGGAGAACTATTGCGTTGCTGTATCCCATGGTGGCAAATATGCAGATGGGCATGAGAATGGAACCAAATAAAGTAAAAGCGCCGAAAGCATCCGGTGCATATAATCTGGTCACAACCGGCATTAAAATTATCCCCAGAATCTGAGTAACCAGCGGAGCTGAGGCCATTTTCAGCACATCCCCGGCAAACGATGTGCTTTTTTGCTGGTCCATTTTCATCGTGCGGCTATCAAATCCCAGTTCAAAGGAGTTCCCTTTTTAATGCCCGTTCTCGCTTTTCGGCCAACTATTTCGTCTATGTATTTTGGCTTCAAACCGTTTGCTGGGCGGATGGAACGGATGTTCTTTGTAGTAAATCTTTCATCTTTTTTTATATCTTTTACTGCAAATATTGACCTGCGAAAAACCCGGCTTGCCGCTTCATGTTTCGTAAAAGTATAGCTCACTGTGCCAAGTGCCTTTTGGGTTGTGCGAATGGCTTGAACCATTTGTTTAAATTCATGTGGTTCAAGGGAAAATGAACTGTCCGGTCCGGAATTGGAACGCGACAGCGTAAAATGCTTTTCGACAATGCAAGCGCCCAGGGCTACTGCCGTAACTGGTACAGCGAGACAAAGAGTGTGGTCAGAAAGCCCTACGGGCAATTGAAATGTCTGTGCCAAATGGGGAATTGTGCGTAAATTCATCTCTTCAGGAAGTGCCGGATAGGCGCTTGTGCATTTAAGCAATACGATCTGTTTTGCTCCTGCTTTTCGGGCTGCGCTTACAGCCTCATCAATTTCAGGTAAAGTTGCCATGCCCGTAGATATAATCATTGGTTTACCTGTACTGGCAATATACTGAATCAAGGGAATATCCACTAATTCAGGTGAAGCGATTTTATAAGCGGGGACATCCATTTTTTCGAGAAAATCGACAGCGGTGTGATCAAAAGGTGAAGAAAAAAAATCTAAATCAATGCTATTGGCAATTTCCTTTAGCGCTGGCTGCCATTTCCATGGTGTATAAGCCTCTTTATAAAGATTATAAAGTATCTGACCTTTCCAGATTGTTCCTTTTCCTATTTGGAAATATTCATTAGCGCAGTCAATCGTAATCGTATCGGCGGTGTATGTTTGAATTTTTATTGCATCAGCTCCCGCTTCTTTAGCGGCATGAATAATCTTGACAGCTTGTTCAAAATCCTGATTATGGTTGGCTGACATTTCGGCGATTATGTAGACAGGCTGATTGTCGCCAATTTTACGCTTCCCGATAATAAATTCTTTTTTCATAAAAATTAGTCCCCGCCTGTTGCTTTTTGCCTAAATTCATGTTTCATGTCTCTCATCTCATTCCAGGTAAGCCATTTTGGAGTGCCATTTGCTATGAGCTCCATTGTCTGTTCGGGACCAATGTTCATTAATGCATCCAATACAGATAGATAAGGAATAAATTTATCCTTTGAACCTATCTGCGTATAAGGCTTGGGATCGTAATCTTGAAACAGTACTTTGACATCGTCTAGAGGAAACAGGCCATCGGCAAGCATATAATCGAATGAGCCCTTCGCACAATAGTAAGTTCCGGCGCAGTTTGATCTTAATAATTCAGCCACACGCTCCGACTTTCGAGAATCTGATGGAGAATCCGAACTTAAAAGAAATTCTCTTTTTAAACCAAGGGTTTCACATGCCAGCTTGATAAAAGAAATATTCTGGGCAGCCAAAAACCGGGTTTTCTCAAATAACCATTCTTGTATAAGCGGTGCAATAAGCTGATAGTAATTTGCCTTAGAATAATTCTGTTGTATCCGCTTCCACATCTTTATCCGCCAGGGGGGAGTTTCGTTGATCAATGCATGATTGAGGGATTCGCCGAAAGATATAGATTTTTGGATTGGTACCGAATACCAATCAACCTGCTCTTTATTAACGAAAAGGCGGTTCCGTTGGTGGTAACTTTGCACCGAAAATTGAAAATCATCAAGGATAATAAATCGTTCGGATTGATAAATGAGCTCAAAAAACCCTTGCCATGGTAGAAAGGTGGGCTGCATCATTGCTATTTTCATCGTTTAATAGGTCGCTAAAAAAGTTATTTTTTTCTTTCTCCTATCTTTTTAGCCGGACTGCCGACATATATACCCCAGGGATCAACGTCTTTATTCACAAAGCTCGCGGCCCCTATGACAGCGCCTTCGCCAATAACAATATTCGGCATCAATGTACACCTTGCCCCAATGTAGGCATCATCTTGAATGGTCAGTTTTCCATATAATGCTTTTGCTGAACCTTCGGGCAGTCCATCAACCATTTTCAAGCCTTCGCCGTGTGAATAAACTGCTGACAGCAAAACGGTCCCTGTTCCCACAGAAACCCTGTCGCCAATGATTGTTTCGCCACCGCCCCAGATAACTGTTTGGGGTTGCATATCCGAATATTGACCAATTTTAACACCCAGTCCGGCAAAGATGAATGAGAAATCCCTGATTTTGCAGTAATCGCCCAAATCCACGAGATGGGGAAACGCAATTTTAGCCAAAGGATAAATGCGTACACCTATGCCGCAAGATCTCAGTTTACTTCTTACATTATCGCCCATTAATTCAATATCTTTGATTTCTGTCAACATGTGCTACCTCCTGTTATTTCTGCTCTAATAATCGCCTGCGCTTTTCGAGAAGGAAACTGAATTCCCCGCTTTCCATCTCTTGTTTATAATCAAACAGCATATCTGCAAAAGAGTAGCGAGGTGACCAATCTAGCTCTTTTCTGGCCTTGCTGTTATCATACAGGAAAGACTCTAGCGAATTAGGCTTTTCTGGTTTATAAATAATTTCCGATTCGCCGTTCGACCGGCAAAACACCTTGACGATTGTCTCTACTTCTTCCCGAAGCGTAACTGCCCGGCCGGATGTTATATTGTATAAACCTGCCGCGTCACTACTCTTCAACGCCTGGACAAATGCTTCTGTAACATCCTTAATATAAATAATATCTCTGCCCTGGTCGCAATCACCCCAAACTTCGATCGGTTTACCGGCTATTGCACTCTCAACGAATATTTGAAAGCCCGTTTTTATCGGTTTGCCGTGCCAGAATATTTCCGTATGAGGTCCGTATCCGTACACCGGCGGCAATCGGAAAACTATTCCTTGCAGACCGTATTTTTCCCGGTAATGTTCCACACAGTCTTGTGCTGCACTTTCCGAAATGCTGAACATTGCGTATTCGCCGTCATATTTAATTGACCGGCCATCCTCTTCGCGAACTGGTTTCCCATAACGCCAAAGCCCCTGTGTATTCCGATGCGAACTAGCATAGATAACTTTATTGATTTTAGCTTTGCGGCAATATTCTAAAACGTTGATGGTCCCGCTTACATTAACTTCAATGTACTTTGACGGATCGTAATTTGCCACACTCACATTGGCAGGCTGCATAGCCGCCAGATGAATGATGGCCTCGACGCCGTCGGCAGGAAGCGTTTTGAAATCATCTTTCTTTGTTATATCTGTTTTGACATAGCTGATTCCCTTTTCTTCATAGTATTCTTTTCCCATATTATCTATATCCGCGGCTAAAACGCTCCGTCCATCTTTGATGAGACGATCGACAAGATAAGTCCCGATGAAACCACTGGCTCCGAATATAACTATCATATTGTCATCCACAGAAAGTATTTAATTAAATTTATCTGAAAAACTCTTCAACAAGCTCTTTTTTCCCTTGTCCAATTTGTAAATTTCTAATGAAATCATCATTGGGGTTTAGAAACTTTCTTTGTAAAATCATCTCGGGAAGTTTATGAACATCACCAATAGATAGAGTTGGAATAAAACCCCTGTATACTTGGGCTGTTCTTTCTTTTTGAATTTTATTCTGATGGAATGCGATAACAGGCGTTCCAACGCAAAGGGATTCAAAGAGGGAAAGCCCCGGCGAAGTAATAACCAGATCGGCATTGCGCATTAATTCAGCAACGTTTTCAATATTCTTGTAACTGTTAACATGGCGTCGTCTGTCCGCGTACTTTTCCAAAACCCGATTTAATTCGTCAAAAAAAGTAAAACTGGCGCCTAATATGATGTCAAAAACATAATGTTCTTTTAATCCCAGCAACTCATTGAGAACTGCTGAAGTTATATTCAGCGGATCGCTGCCGCCAAACATAATCAGGATGCGCTCAATTCCTTCAGCAACCTTTTTGGATTCGCCATACCCCTGACAGAATTCTTTTCTCAGAATCCAGTACCTGGGGCCGTAATAATAAAGAGTCCCGGTCTTTTCGTCAAAGAATTTTGTATTTTTGAAATAGGTACCATAATCGGCGGTTACGGCCATATCAGCGTATTGATTCGCTGTCGTGATGTTCGTGAATATAGCAAGTTTTGATGATGTGTCTTCTTTAATCTTCTTTGCAAAGCCTTCCTCTACATCCATCTTATCAATGATAATCCATTGTGGATTAATCTCTTTGAGCGAGCGCAGAATTTCATCATCATTTGATCTTACGATAACGATTAAGTCAGAATTCCTCATTTTGCTTACAACGGATAAGTCGCTTTTTGTCAAAAATATTACATCTGCTTTGTCCTTAAGCTCGCGGGCCAACGTCACAGACTGTTGCACGTGCCCCATGCCTCTATCTTTTCCACCGTCAACAACAAAAGCTATCTTCATTATTCGCCTAATTTTTTTTGCGTTATATCTTTATTAATTACTAATAGCTCTGGATGACTGTCGAGAAAGTCGATAACATCAGCGGCATAAAACATTTTGTCTTTATCATAAAGATTGTCGAATATACATTTTACTAAATTAAAATCTTCCTGCGTATCCACCGTTAATCGAATTTCTGGCCTTGTTAATTTCTTTTCTGCTTCTAAAAATTTTATTTCGAATAATTCAGGATGTCCATAGATATAAGGCGTTACGTGTTCACGCTCATAGTTTTGTTTTGCTTCCTTGTCTACTTTTTGCAACGTCGCGTAACTGAATATCTCGGCATCCAGTCCGCGCGGGAAATATTTATCTACATCAATAGCCACATAATCAACATTTTTCGTTAAATAGTATTCAACCATAAAATCCACCAGCACGGGATCTATTAAGGGACAATCTGCCGTAACACGGATAATATCAGTGACATCAAATTTTTTGGCTGCTTGCAGATATCGCGACAATACGTCATGTTCACTGCCTCGTGCATAATGACAACCAATCTTCATTGCGTATTCCGCCAGGGCGTCGTTTTCGCTTGTGTCTGGTATCGCCAAAATAACATCATCGATTTTTTTGCAGTATTTCAATCTCTCGATGACATGATATATGACTGGTTTATTACATATCTTCATCAACACTTTCGCCGCCAGTCTCGTTGATGTCATTCTTGCCTGCAGTATTACACCAATATTACTCGCCATTGCTTATTCTTTTTCCAGAAAAAACATTGCATCAACATTTTCGTTTTTTAAATATTTCATAAACTCTTCCTGGACAAGATGTAAATCGCTGAACCTTTCACGGTACATCTTGGAGAAATTGCCCTTCCACATTAACGAGTTTTTCTCGCGGTAAGGAACATTAATATATTGGTCGAAATAATATTCTGCTCCCCAGATAAACCGTTTTGAGCATCGATAGATTTCATCTAAAACGTTATTAATATCCTGAGGCGCTATATGAATGAGCACACCAGATGTAAAGACAATATCGAAGTATTCATCTTTATAAGGAATATCAAAAGCCGATCCTTGAATTATATTAATATTTTTTGTACGGTTTTTTGATATTTCCACGGCATAAGCTTGCAGCTCAATACCATACAAATTCGTAAACCCGGCCTTTTGAAGGCAAAGCAACTGATTGCCAATATTAGAACCAACTTCGAGAATTCGCACATCTAAAGGAATGTCTTTAAGAAATTTTTCATTCATCTGACTTCTTGTGAAACCGTAGTTACCTATCCACAGCTTTTCCATTTCATCTAAAGTCATGAAATTCCTGTCCGTATATTGTTTACCAAAATCACCTGACCACTCTTGAATTTGTTCTGTGTTCTTCATTTCAATCCCCTTACTGGTTTAATTAATTAACGTACAAAAACATATCAACTCACTTAAAAAAATCTGTAATTTTTTGAATAACATACGCCTGCTCTTCATCCGTTAATGACGGGTATATCGGAATGCTCAGACATTGCTGATAAAAATCCTCAGCAACCGGTAAATCGCCTTTTTTCCAACCCAGATTGCGATAGTAGGGCTGGTAGTGAACTGGTATATAATGGACTTGCACCATTATGTTCAATTGGCGGAGATAATTAAACAGCTCATTTCGTTTTTTCGAACGAATAACGTATAGATGATAGGCATGAAATACGCCTCGGTTAATTTTCTGCGTCCGAATCGGCGTATTCTTGAATGCCTCGTCATACCTTTTAGCTATTCGGTGGCGTTTTTCCAGGTTCTGTCTTGCTCTTTTCAACTGACTCGTCGCCAAGGCGGCCTGGATATCAGTAAGTCGATAATTGAAGCCAAGTTCCTGCATTTCATAGTACCACGGTCCGTGATTTTCGGTCCACTTGCCGGCATCTTGCTGAATACCGTGTGTTCTAAGATTGAGCAACCTTCGATATAGTTGATCATTATTGGTCGTAATCATCCCGCCTTCACCAGCAGCAATATGTTTGACCGGATGAAAGGAAAAGACAGATAGGTCCGCAAAACTTCCGCTACCACAATCTCGTTTTTCACCTTTGCTGTCTAGAAAATATCCACCCGGTGCATGGCAGGCGTCCTCGATTAACCAAAGCCCATGTTCATCTGCCAATTGCCGGTATGCTTCAAGATCTACGGGATATCCGGCAAAATCAACAGCAATAATGCCTTTGAAGGTATCGGCGGGCGCGCCGTCCAGGAGGGCATTAACTTTCTTAATATCTAAAAGAAATGTTTCAGGATCGATATCAGCAAAAACAACTTCGCCGCCGCAATAGCGCACACAATTCGCGGAGGCCACAAATGTGATGGGCGTTGTAATTACCTTATCGCCTGGTTTTACTTTTAAAACCATGGCACACAGATGCAAGGCTGCCGTTCCGTTGGAGACCGCAATTGCATGTTTTGCACCAACATACTCCGCGAACGCATTTTCAAATTCTCTGATTTTCGGCCCCTGAGTCAAATTGCTTGAGCGAAGAACCTCGATTACCGCATTAATGTCTTCGTCATTGACATCATGCTTACCGTAAGGTATTGGATCCATGATTAGCATTTTTTTAAAAATTTTTACTTTCCTCTGTTAATAATATTTTTGAACATCGATTATATTCGGCGACTCAGGTAATCAGGTTCTTCATGATTTCCTGTATATTCTAATACACCCACACAACCAACCATCAATTTTTTCCATCACAATAAAGTCAATAAACCATAGGTATCCAAAATTTTACATACAAGGAGGAAGTCAGATAAATCTTTCCGCCCAGGATGATGTGAACTACCCTGCGGCAGAGACCGCAGGGCGTTAAAATTCGAACAACTTTAACTGCTCAATGTCTTTTTCTCTGCCTTGATTCTTGATATACTTTTCTATTACTGCCTTATTCCCTTTTCCGCTGATTGTTGAAATGTAGTATCCATCTGTCCAAAATTCACCACCCCACAATTCATTCTTAACTTCTGGCACTTCTCGAAATACTGCTTTCGCCGAAAGACTTTTTACCAATTTTATTACCTGACCACCGCTATATTTCGGCAGAAACCTCGTAAGTAAATGAACGTGATTCTGGTCAAAACCAACATGGCTGACTTCAATTGCATATCTTTCCTTGATACCACTTATACTTTCGAGTATGACCTGCTCAACCTTCTTATTGATTAACGCTTTTCTATACTTTACTGTAATCTGTATGTGATAGTAACATTCTGAGACATTGTGATACCAATGCCAAATGTCGGAATTGATATTAATCATGCCCTTATTATATCACACCCACTCGAAAGTGTAAGGGTTACTACTTCAACCGCCTAAGCGGTAGACTGCGGCAGAGACCGCAGTGTGAAATTAATTATTTAAGCATTTTTACGGGCATTCATCCGTTCAATATAGTTAATAAAAAACACTACAAACATGACGGCCATCAGGCTTATAATTAGTGCCATGATTATTATCTGTTTTATTTGCGCATTGGCAGGCTGCTTGGTAATCGCAGGTGGGCTTAGAATACCAGCTGTCACTTTTACATTCAAGAGATTCATAATTTCTACTGGCAGGTCAGCATTTCTCTTAATTAAAGCAGATGAATTAACATCAACAAACAATAGTTGTCTTTTCTTCATCGCATCGGATTTTGCCTTCTGGAGATTCATAATTTCTAACGATAAATCCCCATCCTTCCTAACCAAATCTGCTGGATTAAAATTAACAATTGTTAATTTTCGTTTCTTGATCATATCTGACATGTCTTTTAAAAAAATGAGGTTTGCCTTCTTGGCTTCTATAAGCGTTTTTAATTTCAAATCTGTTTCTTCTATAATCTTCTTTAATTTTAAATCTGTCTCTTCATGTATTCTTGCAACTTCTGCCTTGACTTCCGGTAAATTACTAATATAATTAAATATATCTTTAAAAGCTTGGGTTGCTATATCCTCTGTTTTGGCATCAATTACTATACTTACTTTGTCAGGGGATTTTTTGGGAAGTGATACCAGTACACTTTTAATTGCACCGGAATTGCCGGCAAATATTTTAACTTTTTTGGCATCATCAACATTACCAACAAGATTAACAATATTGGAGGCCGGTATAATAAGGTTAGAAATTTCGCTTTCCCCTCTGTAATAACGGGGCAAAATCAAACTGATAATAATTACGAGAACTAATGGAATAAGAAATATACAAAGGAAAAGCCTTTTCCTTTGTACCAATACCTTCCAGTAATCATAAAGATTAACTTCATCAACTACCATCATCTCGTCAGTTGACTTTTCTTGCATAACGCCCCCTTAAGTTAATACAGCTCCGCTCTCTGGCTTACATCTTCACGAAGCCACAAAAACAATCTGTGTTTTTACGAGCAGTTGTAATATCCTATCCCGCGCTACGAAATACTATCCCGGCTGTCATCGGGAATATCAGAAAAACCAACTTCTTTTTTCAATTGCTTAATTTCTGTTTCCAATTTTTCGTATTCTTTAATTTTTACATTTAAAAACCGGAATGTTGTTTTTACTTTTTCTTCCAGCCCTTTCGGTGTGAGAAAGTATAGGTAGGCGCTTTTATGATTGGATTTTTTAAAATTCTCCACCTTTACCAATCCCTTTTCAATCAGCGCCTTCATTAAAAAGTTGATTTTGCCCAGGCTCAAACCAAGGCGGGAGGACAGTTCTCTCTGGGTCAGACGGGGATTCGTGTCTATTTCCCGGAGAACTTTCAGTAACGATTCATTGTTACTATTTTCTTTGTCTAAATCAGGCATAATATATTTCATGTGTTCACGATTTGAACATTGCGGAATTTAAAGAATTTATTACATAAAGTCAAGAAAAAATATTCATGAAGATTTTTTATCATTAACCTGATATATTAAAAATTATCACAAAAAGGATTAGTTACATGTTGAAAATATTTTCTTCCGATATCATTATGGAAAATGAAACGAAATCAGGGCTATTTTTCGCCGTCTTGACTCTGGCAATTCCTCTACTGACAGGCATTTATCTATTTTTTACCCCGTTTCCTCACACCACTTCCATTAAAGAATTTTGCTTTTACGGGTCCTTGCTGGCCCTGATAGTGCTTCTTGTTTTCAGAAAAACCAATTTCTCTTTGCGATCACCGCTAACCATTCCATTTGCTGCATTTTTTTTCTGGGGTCTTTTCGGGTTGTTTTTTGCACTGGATTTAAACAACAGCGCTCATGATCTACGGGCACATTTTTTGAAATATGTCGCAATTTATTTTTTGCTCATCAACTACTTCGATTCACACAAAAAGCTGGAAGTTCTGTCACGGATAATTATTGCATCGGCAACAATATTTTCCTTGTGGGCAATTATTGTTTTCTATTTCGTTGATGGAAATTCTTTTTCGGTCAGATTAGGAGTGACTTTTTTAGAGATTCATACTGATTATATTGGATTTGTTTTAATATTTGCCTTAATTCTGGCATTAAATAAATTGATTAGTAATCACCCCAAACCTGTAATGATTAAAGTTTTATTGTTTATCAGCGCTTTTATCCTTTGCTTAACAACTCTGCTGACTCAATCTCGAGGCTCTTTAATTGCGCTGCTTATTGCTCTTATTATTTTATCATTCCTGAACAAGAAAATTCTGATTTTTATTATCATAACGGTTTTACTGGTAGTTGTTATACCCGGCTTTAAAGGAAGAATAAATTTACGGGAAATCTTAAATAACGAAAGATTCCAGATGAACGCTCTGACTATGGAAATAATTAAAGCGAATCCGATTACCGGCATTGGATTTGGCATGCAAATTTACGGGAATGTAAATCGTATCGATTTAAAACAGTTTGACAGCAAATTGCCGAAAAAATATCAGGGAGGAGTAGGCGGAACTTTTATCGGTTCCCCTCATAACACAATATTGGATATTGCCGTCCGTACAGGCATTGTGGGCCTTATCATTTTTTTAAGTATTGTTCTGACAGCTCTGTGGATGATTTGGCAGGCATGGAAATCGGCAAGAAGTGAATATTATAAATCATGGATAGCCTGTAGCTTTGCGGCTTTCTTATCCTTTATGACTGCCGCATTATTTGCCGATACCACTTTCGGCCCCCCGGCCGTTGTCTTTTATACAATATTGGCCCTGATTACTATTTTATGGAAAATTAAGGACGAAAGCCCGACCGCAAGCAATCTTGCGGCAAAGACAGAAGAACCTGTTGCGTCTTAATCAGGGATTTGCTTGTGCTGCCTCCGCCTGCTACTCTCCCCGGATTTGATACCACAGCGAACCGACAATTTCCTGCAGCGCAATACTCGTCACATGTAACCCCGCCGTCCGAGGCAGATATCGGACTAAGACATTTTCCCTCGTCGCAGAATATAAATAGTAAGCCGGCAGCGGCTGCACATTATCAAAATATTTTTTGAATTCCTTTTCGCTTCTTTTCATATGATACCCGGAAGTCACAAGCCCTATCACCAGTTTTTTATCGGCAAACATTTTATTGAACTCCACCGCATGCTCCCAGGTATTGTGCGATCTGGCCTCTATCCTGATTTTTTCTTTCGGCACACCCAATTTTTCGGCAATTCTGGCCATCACTTCCGCCTCGGAAATATTGCTGTTGCCTTTACCGGAACAGACCAGATATTTCGCGCCTTTTTTATGATAAATTTCCAGGGCGTGTAAAAGCCGCGCCGCTGTGGCATCATTGGGAAATGTCTTCTTCATTGCGCTGATATCCAAAGTTCCGCCGCCTAACACAACAATAATATCGGGATTTTTATCGGTGGCGACGGGATTATTGATATAATCTTTTTCCAGATAGTAAGAAAGATATTGGGCGGCGGGAGCAATGCCGGCGCCGTAAAGCAGGACAACGGCAAAAAATAAAACCAGAACGCCCGTCTTCCTTTTTGCTTCGATCAGGCAAAGCACAAGAGCGATAATCAGCAAAACAAAAATTATAAAAACGGGATCCACCATGCTTTTTAATGTCACATATAGAGCATTCATTTTCTTATTACTCTCCCGAATAAATTATACTTTTCTTGCTAAGCAAACCCCTCTGTCGTTTTGGACATGTAACTAATCGGATTACCGTGGCTTTGTACTAAATTAAATATTGCCTGTCAATTCATTCCTGCTGTTTCCCTGCCGGAAGTTTGCTTTATAATATTGCAATTCCTTCACCTGTGGCTGATGATTTGTTTCCATTGACTTTGCCCGGCCATATCGCTTATCATCCTAAGAAAAATCAGGGGATTTTTATGAAAAAAATTTCTGGCAGCTTATTTTTTCTTGTTATTCTCTTCATCAGCAATTCCGTCCTCGCGGAAAATTTTAATCTCAAAGGAGACATGGATTCGACCATCCGCTATGAATTGCAGCACCAGATTATCGCCGGCGATTCCATGAAAAAGCTTGTGCTGAGTTTCGTTGTGCCGCAAAGCTTCACCTCTCCTATTTATAAGCAACAGATTTCCAACTTTAATATTTCCTTCTCGCCCGAAGCTCAGGAAAGAAAAAATCTGACCGATGAGCGCGGTAATAATACTATTGTGGCAACATGGAACAGAGTGCCCGGCAAAATTGACGCGACGGTTACCTTTGATGCGAAAAACGTTATAGGATTGAAGCTCATCGAAACAACCGCCGGTTTTCCTCTTACCGGTGTGCCTTACGCAATGGCGGACTATTTGAAAGCAACGGAGCAGGTCCAGGCTGATAACCCGGAAATCCGCAGGCTCGCCCTGCGATTAACGAACGGTGTCAAGACTCAGTTTGATGCCGTGCAGCGCATTGTTTCCTGGGTGGTGGATCATGTCCGTTATGTCAATCCTCCGGTCCAGTATGATGCTCTGTATTCCTTTCATTCCGGCAAGGGAAACTGTCAGAACTATTCTCATCTGAGCGCGGCGCTGCTGCGTTCCGTTGGCATTCCCGTGCGCATAGTCAATGGCGTTACCCTCAATCAACCGTTCAGCATTAACTGGGAAAAGGGAATTTTAACTTTTAAAATGGGGCAGGGCCGCCATTCCTGGATCGAGGTATGGTTTCCCGATCAGGGCTGGATGCCCTATGATCCGCAGAATATGCAGCTTTTTGTCTCTAACCGGTTTGTCCGCATTGAAGTAGGCGTTGATAACAACGAAACAAAGAATGACGGTTTGCTGCAATGGATTCAATCAGCCGATGCCCGCGTCAAGCCGCAATTGCAGGAAACTATCGGAGCCAATTTCCTTTCCGATTCTGCGAAAGTAAGCGGTTCACGCCAGGCGTACGGTCCGAAAAACCTGCTGCTGGGTCCAAACGTCAGGGCGGAATTCAAGAAGATTACCATGGAGCCGCCGCCCCAACCGATAATTATCACGGAAGAGGAAAAAAAGGATTTCCGCTTTACCGTCCCGTTTGTTTACGGCAATCTGGATTTTCCGGTCAATATTGATTTTGCTTTCCCCCGCTCGACAAAATCGTCCGGCAAGAACTCCTATCAAATGTCAAGAAATTTCCTCGTGGAAACTGCTGAATACGTGACAACCAAGGCAACGCAATACGCGCAGATCGTTGTCCTGAAAAAACCGGTCAAGCTGCAAAAAGTGGCGCTGGCGCTGCATAAATTCGGCGGCGAGGGGATGCTTTGGATTGATATTTTTCAGGATAATCAGGGCAAGCCGGGCGAAACTTTATATACCAGCGAAATGCTCAGCCTCGATCAGTTATCAATGAAACCCGGTTACCGCTGGGTCAATTTCCGGTTTTCCAAGGATTCTCCTGTTCTGATGCCCGGTTCCTACTGGATAGCGCTCGGTTTTTCCGGCAGCCCGGTTATCAACTGGTTTTACACTTACGGCAAACCGGTCGGCCCCGTTTACGGCACCCGCTACAAGGGCGTTTTTGAAGAAGACTGGAGCGGCGCTCTCAATTATGAATTCAACTACCGCGTGACCGGCCTGACAACAAAATAACTGTTGCGGAATCCGCGGTAAAAAAACCGGTGTTGGTATGATAAAAATTTTTGCTGATAAATTGTTGCCCGTTATGCTTGTCTTGCTCTCCCTGCCGTTGTTTTTTTGCGGCAATGCCGGGGCTGCCGAAAACCAGAATGCCCTGCCGCGTGTTGTGGTTCTGGCGGTGGGCGGCACTATCGCGGGCAGCGGAGACACCGCCGCCCGCACGACGGAATATAAAGCCGGTGTTTTGCCGGTTTCGCAAATCATTAAATCGGTACCGGGAATTAATAAAATTGCTGTTGTTACCGGCGAGCAAATCGCCAACATTGACAGTGCCCACATGACCAATGAGATTATGTTGAAATTGGCCAGGCGAATCAATGCCCTGCTGAAAGATAATCAGGCCGATGGGATTGTTGTCACACATGGAACTGATACACTGGAAGAAACGGCTTATTTTCTTAACCTTGTCATCAGAAGCGACAGGCCGGTTGTCCTTACCGGTTCCATGCGTCCGGCTACGGCGTTGAGCGCCGACGGGCAGCTTAATCTTTATAATGCCGTAGTTCTGGCGGCCAGTTATGAGGCGCGCGGCAAAGGCGTACTAGTGGCCATCAATGAGAAGATACACGGCGCCCGCGATGTAACTAAAACCCATACAACTAACGTTGATACCTTTCGTTCACCGGAATCCGGGAGTCTTGGTTTCATATTGAACGGCGAAGTTCATTTTCTCAATGCGACTGTAAAGCGGCATACCGCCGGCTCGGAATTTTCGACTGAAACAATCCGGAAGCTGCCCCGTGTTGATATTCTCTACGGCCACGCAAACGATTCCGGAGACCTCGCCGAGGCTTCCTTGAAGGCGGGGGCCAGGGGCATAGTTATTGCCGGAGCCGGCGACGGCGGCATCTTTCCCGAAACCTATGCCGCGCTGAAAAAAGCGAGAAAAAAGGGGGTTATCATTGTTCGTTCCACGCACGTCGGCAGCGGGTATGTCGCGCCCTGCGCCGATGATGAAAAAGATGAATTTCTGACTTCCCAAACGCTCAATCCGCAAAAAGCGCGGATTCTGCTGATGCTTGCTCTGACCAAAACAAAAAATTTAAAGTTAATCAGGCGCATGTTCAGTGAGTATTGAAAAGCTCTATTGGCCGATAATCGCTTTCCGGCTATAACCGAAACAATTTACACAACCACATAAAACTAACCATTTTGTCATTCCGTGATGAGCCTGCCCCTTGCTTGACACGGGAGAATCCAGTAACACTATAACTTCTTCCCGGCTCTCGTGCCCTTTAGGGTATTCGCCGGGACGACGTCTGGATACCGGCCTTCGCCGGTAAGACGATTTGAGGAGTTGTGCAAAGCTTTCAACCGCTGGGGAGAATAAACTTTTATCACTGCTTGACAACAAGATTTTGTTTCTTTCTGATATACAGAGTCTTCACCACACGCGCTACTTGCTCTCCCGCCTCATTTTCAATATCCACGGAAAAGCGAGGGAGATATTTTTGTCCATCAGCAGTATTGTTTATTATGTCTTTAATTTGTTCTTCACTAATCATAAATCTGGCGCTGACGGTTCCCGTTGCCGGTTTGATAAAATCAATCTGCGCCGCCTTATCCCAGACAATAAAATCTTTCCCCAGAATCTGCATCAGCATTAACATGAAAAAAGGATCGGTCATGGCGTACAGGGAGCCTCCGAAATGAGTCCGGACATAGTTGCGGTTGTACCATCTCATTTTCATCCGGACAATCAGTTCTGTATAGTCGGGAGAGATGCTCTGCAAGGTAATGCCCGTCGCCCAGTAGGGTGGATACAGATTAATCAGAAGCTTAAAATATAGTGGTTTCATTTTTTTTATTTGCTGATAATGCCGCTGTGTTCGCTATGTAATATATTTCAAAAGAAAAGTCGCCAGTGTCAGATAGGCAAGAAAGCCGAAAGCATCGGTAAAGGCTGTCAGAAAGATATGCGATCCCAAAGCAGGATCAAGTTTAAATCTTTTCAAGACCAGGGGAATCAGCGCTCCAACAAACGTTCCGGCAAAAACACTGACAATCATAGCCAACCCCAAAATCAGACCGAGCATGGGAATGCCTTTCCAGATGCAGGCAATGATTCCGATAGCTATTCCCACGGCGACGCCGTTGGCTATTCCCACGGCGATTTGCCTTGCTAAAGCCCGTTTGGCATTCTGAAAAGTAACTTCTCCCAGCGCCATTCCCCTCACGATCAGCGTCAGAGTCTGGCTACCAGCGTTACCACCCAGTCCGGCTACAACCGGCATGAAAAAAACAAGGGCGACCATGGCATGAAGGGTGTCTTCGAAAAAACCGAGAACGAACACGGAAGCCAGTGCCATGATAAGATTCAGATATAACCAGGGGAGTCTGTTTTTGATTGAATCGGTTGCGTTATTAAAAACCGTGTCGTCCTCACCCAAACCGGCAATGCGATAGATATCTTCAGACGTTTCTTCCTGGATAGCATCAACAACATCGTCAATCGTGATGCGGCCGAGTAAGTGATTTGCGGAATCAACAACGCCAACCGAAACCAGATCATACTTTTTGAAAAGACGCGCCACTTCTTCCTGATCCATATCAGCAGGAACGGATGGAATATCCTTGTCTATCACCTCCATAATGGGAGTAAATCGCTTATTGGTAATCAACTGTTGCAAAGGAACTGTCCCGCGGAGCTTGTCTTCATCGTCAACGACAAATATATTATAAATGTTTTCGATGTTATCTCTGGCATCAACAACAGCCTGAAATGCGTCATTGATTGTGGCCAGCGTTCCTACGGAAACAAGTTCCGACTGCATGATACCGCCGGCAGTATCATCGGCATGTTTAAGGAGCTCTTTGACATCTTCGGAATCTGCCGGCTCAATGGCGTCCAAAACTGCTTTGGCCTGATCGTCGGATAGTTCGGAAATGATATCAGCAGCATCGTCCGACTCCATCTCTTCGATGATATCGGTAAGCTGTTCATTGGACAAATCTTCAATGATTTGCTCTCTGGATGTGTCGGAGAGCTCCAGGATAACGTCGGAAGCCTTGTCAACCTCAAGCAGGGAAAAAAGATGCAGGCGGTCATCCTCGCCCAGTTCATCTATCAGATCGGCGATATCGGCGGGATGCATGTCGGAAAAGAGATCGATGATGTCGAACTCGCGGTTGCTGCTAATCAGGCTTTTGAGTGTATCAAGCGTTGTCGGTTCTTTTTTCTTGATCTTTTCCATAGGGCTGCCTGATTAAAGGTACGTTGGAAAAATATCCGGTTTCTGAATCATTCAGCAGAAAATATTTATTTTTACTCATATTCCTGCTGCCTGGTAAGCAACATTTTCGCCTCATTTTTTGCTTGCACATGAGGCTTTTTCCGGCAGCGGGAATATAGGTAAGTTCCCTCCTGATGTCAATGTTTTTCTGATGAAGCGCATTGAGGTTTGCGCCGGTGAAAAATTCCGGACAAAGAGAGTTTGCATTGCTGCATCCGGGGGCATTTCTCCGTCCTGGCGACGGAGAAATGCCCCCGCTTTTTTCTGTCATGCTTTAAGAGGCAACGTGCCTTTTTCCTGCATCCATTTTCCCCGGATAGACCGTTGCAGCGCCAGGCTCGTCAGACCGCGATGGTCTGTCGCGCTGTAGCTTATCGGCGGCAACAAGCCGCCCGTCCAATCCTTAATGCTTTCCAGGGCATTCATAAAACCATCGCGCGTCAGTTCAGGACCAGCTTTTTTCAATGCTTCAACTACCAGTTGCGCTGCGGCGTAGCCGATAACAACATCGCCGTATTCCCGCTGAATCAACATACGGAAAAGACGCGCCCCGCGATGATATATCGGGCCGCGGGGATAACAAATTGTTCTTACACCGTGTGTTGCCTCGCCTCCGGCAAATCTTATCAATTCTTTCGTCGAAATAACCGAAGTGCCAATCCAGGAAGGTTTAAAGTTGACATCAAAAGCCTTGCCCAGCAACTCCGCCGCCGGAACAATATAAGTGTAAAGCAATACTAAATCGGGAGAACAGGCCTGCAAAGCAGCCACCCATTTGCCGGGATCGCATTCGCCCGGCTGATGCAGAATTGTCTGTATGTCCATCATGCCCAGCCTGGCCATTTCTTCAATGAAAGAGGCTGTTCCTTCATTGCCAAAAGGATCGTTGACGGCAAAGACAGCCACCCGGGAAGGCTTTAATTCCCTCGTTACGTACTGAGCTATCAATTTCCCTTCCATATGGTAAGAAGGCTGGAGGGCAAAGTAATTGCGTTTAAGAGGAACGGACCACGTGGAGGACCCGCTGACCGGACAAACAACGGGAATGTTCTGGTCAACAAGGTAATCCATCACCGCCAGATTTGTCGGCGTTCCCTGCGGGCTGACAATCGCAAAAACCTTATCCTTATCCAGAAGTTTTTCTACGGCCAGCATCGTCCGGGCCGGATTAAACCCGTCATCTTCGGCAATAATTTCAATCCGGCGGCCGTGTACGCCTCCCTGATTATTAATATGATTATAATAAGCCATGCAGCCACGCATTACTCCCATTCCTAAGGCGGCGTTGGGGCCGGACAAGTCACAGAAAGTGCCGAGCTTTATCGTATCGGCGCTGACGCCGGGCGCCGTCACTTTTAACTGCGGTTTCCTGATATCGGTACCTGCTATCACCAGATGCGGCACAATTCCCAGCCGGTGCGCCTCTTCTCTGATGAAATCGCGGAATTTGGGATGGGCGATTTTAATCAACGCTTCCATCCTGTCTTTAACACAGAGTCCTTTGAGTTCGGCAACGCCGTATTCCGTGACAATAGTATCCGATTCATGACAGGGAACGGTAATCTCGGCGCCGGGCGGTAAAACAGGCACTATTGTGGAAACAGTTTCGTCTTTGGCCGTGGAACGCAGCGCTATAATGCCGCGGCCGCCCGGAGAAAGCTGGGCGCCGCGATGAAAATCAAGCTGGCCGCCGGTGCCGCTGTAATGCTGCACGCCGATGCTCTGCGAACAGACCTGGCCGTTGATATCCACCTGGATAGCGGTATTAACACTGACCATTTTGTAATTTTGACCGATAATTGCCGGATTATTCGTATAGCGCCCTCTTTGAAACTCAACGCCGAGATTATTATTGACAAAATCATAAAGCTTTTTACCGCCCAGCGCGAAGGCTCCCACCATTTTATCTTTCCAGAGGGTTTTGAACTTGCCGTTAATGACGCCGGCCTCGTATAAATCAACCATTCCATCGGTGTACATTTCCGTATGGACACCCAGCCCACGTCTTTCCATCAGGAACGGAGTTATCGCGTTGGGAATGCCGCCTATCCCCAGCTGAATGGTAGAGCCGTCCTCAATTAAATCGCCGATATAACCGCCGATGGCTTTTTCCCAGTCGGCCGGTTCAACTTTAGGCAGCATGGGAAGCGCCGTATGATTTTCCACGACATAATCAACATCCGAAATATGCACGTGCGTATCACCCAGTGTCCAGGGCAGATTTTCATTTATTTCAAGAACAACCAGGTCGGCCGCCTCCATGAAATCCTTTTCCACAACAAGCCCGAGGGAGAGCGACATATAGCCGCGCGAATCAGGAGGCGTTGCCGTACCGAAAAAGATATTGACATGACCGCCGTTGGCTTTGAGCTTGTTCATTCCTGCGGCATGTAAATTGGCGGGTAAAAAAGAATTTCGCCCCTGAGCGTGCGCCGCGCGATCCGGCGCCCCGAAAAACCAGTTTTCCGAAAAAAAGTGTCCGGCCATTTCCGGTTTGGTTATGTAGTCATACATCCGCAGGGGCAGACATACCCACACAGTTACATCGGACAGACGTTCATATTGTCTACCCAATTCCGTGAGCAGCCCGGGTGATTCGGAAGCGGCAATGCCCGTACCGATGGTCTGGTGAGACTGAACCAGAGCCACTGCTTCGGAAATCGAAACAAGTTGTTGCTTATAAAGTGTCTTGGGATCCATAATATTGCCCTCCTTTAGAGTAACGGCTTTAATGAAAAAATATGAATTACGGGCCGGGGAAACGCGTTACGGGAAAGAATAAACTGAGTGAAATAAATCCCCCAGCATTGTTTTTAACCAATAAGACAGAATATTTTTTTTGTCAAATAAAAGGTTTGTTATTAAGGAATATTTATTGACTTTTTGCTAAAAATCATTTTGTTTATATGCAATATTTTATGGGGGAGGGGATACTCTTATGGCAAAAGCTAAGATTATTGGAACAGGAATGTATGTGCCGGGAACACCAATACCTAATAATGAATTGTGGGATTTAATAGGGGCTTCTTTTGACCAGGAAAAACTGGAAAAAGGAATAGGCATTTATCAAAGACACATAGCAAAGCTGCGGGGCATTAAGGAAACCACCGCGGATTTTGCCACCAAGGCGGCCGAGGCGGCGATTGCCAACGCAAACATTGACCCGATGGATGTGAGCTTGTTCATTGTCGGTTCCGATACGCCGGAATACCTTTCTCCGGCTTCGGCGGTTCTTGTGCAGGGCAGAATTCAGGGTAAGCAAATGCTGACCGGTTGCTTTGATTTGAATTGCTCCTGCGCCGGATTTGCCACCTCTTACGATGTCGGCGCCCGCATGGTCGCCACTGATCCCGCGATAAAATATGCGGTAGTAATAGGCTGCTATAATATGCCGGCATTTATCAAAGATGGCGATGCATTTGGTCACGCTATTTTCTCCGACGGCGCGGGCGCGATTGTTCTGCAAAAAACTGAGGACAATGATGCTTCCGGATACATTGGCGGACAATTAATGTCTGACGGCACGCAGTGGGATTTCATAGGTATCTACACAGGCGGCAGCAAAAAGCCTTTTACCCACGAAATTCTCAACAATGGCGATTATGGCCTGCAAAATTTAAAGCCCTTGCCCGGAGACCGCAATGTAAAGCTCTGGCCGCTGGTGACCGAAGAATTGTTGAAAAAATGCAATCTCGCCGTTGCGGACATTGATCATATTCTATTTACTCAGATTAATAAGTCGGTGATAGTTAAGGTGATGGGTATTCTCGGCTTGCCGCTGGAAAAAACAACAACTATTATGGACAGATACGGCTATACGGGATCCGGTTGCATTCCCATGGCTTTCCATGTGGCGGTTACCGAAGGAAAAGTGAAAAAGGGTGACACTGTCGTTTTTATTGCTTCCGGATCGGGACTATTCGTGGGCGCCAACATATTCAATTACTAACCACAGCAAAGCGCTTCTATGGCATTTGCTGAAAAACATATAACCCGGGACAAGGTCTGTACATAGCTTCAGGCCTTGTCAGTTAAATTCGCTTGCGGTAAAAATATGAACTTTTTATCATCTCTGAGCGCCAGGAATCTTCTGTTTTTTGTTCTGCTGGCGGCAGTCACCATTCTGCTCGCTTATATTTTAAAACCTTTCTTCATGGCTGTTTTCTGGGCGGCGTTGCTGGCCGCCATTTTCTTGCCGCTATACCGGCGTTTAAACCAATCATTCCGCAAACCAAATCTGTGCGCATTCATTACGTTTGTCGTTATTGTATTTATTTTTGTCATCCCGGCGGCGCTTGTCATCAGCCTGTTGATTAATGAATCTTTCGATATTTACAAAGCCTTTAATTCCGGCACAGGTCAGTGGCCGGAAAAAATCACCAACCTGATTAATTCTATAAACAACAGCCCTGTTGTATCTCTGCTGCATCTGGATGAAAAATTTCTCGCGGAAAAATCAGCTGATATCTTCAAGGGAACCGCCAATTATATTTTTCAAAATCTTTCCGCATTAACGCAAAACACCATAATGTTTCTCGTGCAGTTTGCCGTGATGCTTTACACATTATTTTATTTTATCCGCGACGGGCAATCCTATATCAATTCCATTGCCGGATATCTGCCGCTTGATAAAAAATACCTTAAGATTTTTATTTCCCGGTTTATCACAACAGCCAAAGCGACCCTGAAATTCACCATTGTCATCGGAGGAATACAGGGCCTGCTGGGCGGGCTAATCTTTTATATAACGGGCGTGGAAAGAGCTTTAATCTGGGGCGTTCTCATGTTCGCCTGTTCTATAGTTCCGGCGGTTGGCTCCGCGCTAATCTGGGCGCCGGCGGGTATAATAATGTTGTTTACGGGACACCTCTGGCAGGGCATTACAATTCTTGTTTTCGGTTCCGTAGTAATCAGCATGGTGGATAATTTACTGAGGCCGCTTCTCCTCGGTAAGGATATCGAAATGCAGCCCCTTCTGATTTTTTTATCAACGCTCGGTGGCCTTACGGTTTTCGGCTTTTCCGGTTTTGTCCTCGGACCGTTGATTGCTTCTTTCTTTCTGGCAAGCTGGGATTTGTTTCTGGAGATTCAGCAGTTGCAAAAAACTGATTAATATCGCCTTTGTCGGTGCCATTGCCTTTTTTCCGTTAGACCAACAACCGGTTTCTTTCTTCTGCATTCTTATTGTTCCTCTTGACAACACAGAACATTGTTGTATTATACAACTATATGGCCGGCAATAAAGAATGTGACGGGCATTAATATGTATCCGTGATTTCTCTGCGGCATTATACTTTCTCGTAGACTACCAAATTGGAGTTTGGCAAATGAATGAGCAGTATGCAAAATTAATGGAAGTATTTACCGGGATGGCGCAGGTGACCCGCTATTGCCGTCAGGATGTGGCTTTTTGCGAAGGTGTGACATTTCATCAATTTATGATTCTTGATGCTGTAGCCAAACGTGAGGTGTT
This sequence comes from Deltaproteobacteria bacterium, assembly GCA_022703375.1. Taxonomy (GTDB): domain Bacteria; phylum Desulfobacterota; class Syntrophia; order Syntrophales; family Smithellaceae; genus JAKLDS01. The sequence continues at coordinate 26,101 of JAKLDS010000005.1, forward strand.
ACCGATGAACGACCTGCATGGGATGCTGGCAGTGGAAAAAAGCACAACGACGAGGCTGGTAAACCCTCTGCTGCAAAAAGGGCTTTTAAAGCGCGACAAGTCGCCTCGCGATTCGCGTGCCGTCACCCTTTTTTTAACACCGGAGGGGAGAAAAATTCAGCAAAGAGTCGCACGATGTCTGGCCGCGTTTTTTCAAAAAATTAACGGCAATATTCCCGCAGGCAGGGAAGATGAGGTTCTGGAAGCCATCGGTATTTTCATCAGTGCCATCAAAAATGCGGCAGCCGGTTTCGACTGCTGTGGAACAGAACCAACGCAGACAGGGGGTCTGCTGCAAAAAAACGCAATTACGCGCAGTACACAGCAAAACCTGTCCCCTGCCGAAAACAAGGGCATCAGGCATCGTCGTAAATAAGCACGTAAGGCGGAAAGAATGAATAAAGGACATAATTATTCCCGTTCGGAAAATCACGGTTATGAGCCCCAGAGCAAGCTGCGGGGTATTGAACCCTCCGCTGCGCGGGATTGTTCCCCGCTTGAATGCGGGATAATTCGACTTGCAAGCTCAAATGTTCTTCGCCGCTCAAGCTCGAGTCTCATTACAACTTCCCAATCCCGTTGTGCTGCCCACACGGAATTGGAGTTTCACAATAAAATTCAGTTACCGGTAATTGATGAGCACTCCTGCTGTCCGGCTGTTGTCCGGGACAATGTCCGGCCGCGGCTGGATCAATTATTTGTTTGCGGTTCCATTGCAACAAAAGCCGGATTGGTCCCGCAGGTATCTGCTGAATTGTTTTGGCTCGATATCTGGGAAAATTTCAAAGCGCGCTGGGGGATCGGCCGCATGGAATATAAGGTTGACCCGGGCTTATATGCTCTGGGCAGTCCGGATAATGCCTCACCGGTTTTTGTTACAGCCAACTATAAAATGAGCTTCGATTATCTGCGCCGGGAGTTGCGCGGCATAAACGCCTGGATTCTGGTTTTGGACACCAGAGGAATAAATGTCTGGTGCGCCGCGGGCAAGGAAACTTTCGGCACGGAAGAATTGATTAAGAGAATCTCGTCAAGCGGCCTGCCGGAAATTGTCAGCCACCGCAAATTAATTCTGCCGCAGCTGGGAGCGCCGGGAGTGGCGAGCCACACTGTGAAAAATATTTCCGGTTTTAAAGTCTTTTACGGGCCGATTAAAGCCGCAGATATTCCGGCCTATCTCGATTCCGGCTGGAAGGCAACAAACGACATGCGGATTATGTCCTTCCCTCTAAAGGAGAGAGCGGTTCTCATCCCCATCGAATTAGTTGCCGCGATGAAACCTTTTGCGCTTATCGCACCTGTTCTTTTTTTGCTGGGTGGCGTCAGCGGACTTTCCTGGTTTTGGGTCAGCGCCGCAAGCGAGGGTTTGTTTGCCGTAACAGCTCTTTTGAGCGCAATACTGGCCGGAGCGGTGTTCCATCCGCTGCTTTTGCCTTATCTTCCCGGACGCGCCTTTTCCCTGAAAGGTTTTTCGCTTGGATTTGCCGTTGCCGTTGTTCTTCTTTGCTGGCGCGGCATCAATTGGCAGAGCGGAACAGCAATGATCGGAGCGCTGGCCTGGCTTTTGCTGATACCGGCAGTGGCCGGTTACCTCGCCATGAATTTTACCGGCAGCTCTACTTATACTTCATTATCGGGGGTAAAGAAAGAAATGCGTTGGGCACTGCCCGTGCAGGTTGCCGCTGTTTCTTTTGGTGTTGCGTTATGGATAGGATCACGACTGATTGCTTAGGAGAGTTACTTGAAGAATCTGGTCTATTTGAAAAACGTTGTTACATTACAACTTGACAAAAACAAATGCACCGGCTGCGGAAATTGCCTAGAAGTCTGCCCGCATGCGGTTTTTATAATGAACCGCTCTCACGTTGTAATCCAGAACCGCGATGCGTGCATGGAATGCGGAGCTTGCAGACGCAATTGCCCGTTTGGCGCAATTTCCGTGGAAGCAGGTGTCGGCTGTGCCAGTGCGGTCATTAATTCCCTGCTGGGAAGAACGGACGGCGAGTGTTGCTGTTCCCTTTCACCAGATTGTTCCGGAAGGGGCGGATGTTGCTGATTGAAAAAAGCAAATGAGCATAATCTATGGAATTAATCACCCTTGCCGCTTTATGGCTTTTGTTTTGTTTTATGCACAGTGCATTAATCAGCATCCCCTTTATCAACCGACTAAAACAAAAAACCGGTAATTACTACCGGTTTTACAGATTGTTTTACAATATTTTTTCTCTTGTTACGCTAATTCCCGTTCTCCTTTACGCGGCATCAATAAAACAACCTCCTTTTTTTGTCTGGGACGGCTATTTGTTGGCCGTTAAATATCTGCTATTCGGCACAGGAATCCTGTGCTTCGTTACGGGTGCCAGACATTATAGCCTTGGCCAATTTTCCGGCCTGGCTCAGATCAGAGAGGAAACAAATCACGGATTGATGAATAAAAACGGCGGATTATCCACCAACGGCATCCTGGGTGTCGTCCGCCATCCTTTTTATGCCGGAATATTTCCGCTCATCTGGTCCCATGATCTCGATATAACAGTTCTGATTACTAACGTTATACTGAGCATTTACGTCATTATCGGCACCCTGCTGGAAGAACGCAAGCTTATTGCGGAATTCGGTGATGCTTATCGTGAATATCAGCAAAGGGTTTCAATGCTTTTTCCTGTGCAATATTTCGGCCGGAAAATAACATCATTGCCCCGGCATTTTCCCGTATGAGCTGCTCCCGATCAGGTGCAACATATTGACATTTTCTACCATTCTCTTTATGGTGATGATGCAGGGGAAATAATGGAGCAAGGAGATGCGAAATGGTCAGCCGAACCGCGGCAGTATTAATTGTTATTGATATTCAGGGTAATCTCGCACAGGCAATGCTGGACAAAGAAAATCTTTTTGCCAGTGCCGTTAAAATGATTCGCGGTGCGCATATCTTTAATCTGCCGGTTATTGCCACTGAACAGATTCCCGAAAAGCTGGGACGGACAATACCCCAAATTAATGCGGAACTGAACGGCGGCGGAATAATCAGCAAAGAGAGTTTCAGCTGCTGGGGAAGCGATATTTTCCGTCAGGAATTGGAAGCACACAGCCGCCGTCAGGCAATTGTGCTGGGCATTGAAACACACGTTTGCGTTTATCAGACGGTGCTGGATTTAATTGCGCACGGCTATGATGTGCATGTTGTTGCCGACGCCGTCTCCTCGCGCACCGCGGCAAATCGCTCCATCGGGCTTGCCCGGATGCAGGAGGCCGGGGCACACATCACCAGCACCGAAACCGTTTTGTTTGAGATGCTGCGCACGGCAGCGGATTCTAAATTCAAGGATGTTTATAAAATCGTGAAGTAACGACAGTGGGTTGTTGACCGGGTGTGTATCCCCAAGGGGAGCAAAACAAGAAAACAGATATGTCCGTTCCGGCAAAAAAGGATTTTTTTCAGGCTTTGATATCCAAGAGAGTTTTCTGCATTTCTTCGGCTGTTTTTACACTTAAAATATTAGCTTCGTAAGCGTACCTTGCTGTTATCTGTTCGGCGATTTCCTCTTCGATCGTTACATTGGATGATTCCTGAGGCCGACCGGTTCTTTCATCCGGTTCCATCAGCATACCGGGAGTATTAACCTGGCTGATGGTTACTTCCACACCGCCGGCTGTTGATTCCTGCAATTCAACGCGGCTTTTCTTGAAATTATTGGTATTGACATTGGCTATATTGTTGGCGTTGACATCGAGCTTGGTCACAAAAGCTTTTAAGCCGGTCAAGGCGGTGGTTAAGGCTGATAACATGGATTTGACCTCCTTAAATAGTTATCGGTTAAAAACCGCATATCTTTAAATCCCACCCTGCAGTTGGGAAGCGGGCAGATAAAGAATCAGTGAGGTTCCCCGGCCGATTTTACTTTTTATTTCCATTGTTCCGCCATGAGACTTGATAATATCCCGGACAATGGCCAGGCCAAGCCCGCGCAAGCCCTCCTCTTTATGGGTGCTGAAGAAAGGTTCACAGGCTTTTTCCAGCATTTGCGGCTCAATTCCAGTGCCAGTATCTTCAATGGTTATAGCAACAAAATTATTTTCTTTGGCAACTGCGGCTCGCACAAATATTTTGCCCCCGTCGGGCATCGCCTCCAGTGAATTCTGAATAATGTTGAACAGAGCCGTCTGAATACGGTATTGATCAACGTAAATCGGCGGGATAGCCGCATCAATGTCCACTTTTATTTCCACCCTGTTTTTTTGCATCAGGGGCTCAATAAGCGGCAGCGTATCGTTGAGAATTTTTTGCAGGAAAAAAACTTCAAAATGCGGTTCCGGCAGGCGTGTCGCCCTGCGGACGTTTTGAATAACGTTATCCAGTCTTTGTGTCTGCTGTACAATCAAGTTCAGTTTATGAGAAACATCCGGCGGCCAACCTTCTTTTTCCAGCAGCAGTTTGGCCAGGCCGCTGATGGAATGCAAGGGAGTTCCCAAATCGTGAGCCAGGTTAGCCGTTAAATGACCCAGTGCAGTCAGCTGCTTTAAATCATCCACCTGTTTCTGCAGATTGACGACTTTTCCCGTTTCCTCTTTCACCCTGTCCTCCAGATGCCGGGTGAGGTCAAGATTGCGCGCCATGACCTGCTGTATTTCATGAGCCATCATATTAAAATGATCGGCCAGCTGTCCCCATTCATCGCGGCTCGCAATGGGGATTCTTTTAATGTACTGGCTTTTCTGGGATTCATCTATGGTCGCAATAATTAGTTTCAGCGGACTGTCAATAATCCAGCGGTAACTCAAAGCCAGCACCAGCAAAATAACTATTAATAATCCGATGCTGCTGAAAATCAGCAAATAGCCGGCTCTCGACATAATTTCAGCATTCGCCCGGGAAAATCCGATTATGGCAACAACAATACGCGAGTCTTTTGCCTCTCCCGTGGCCGGATATATCAAACCCAGAGCAGGACCTCCTTCCGTCGAGATTTTACTATAGAAGGGGGCTTTCTTCGCGATAGTGCTGGAAATAACATTATCCGGCCAGTCATACTGGACTCGGCTGGCTCCGGCAACATAATCAATGCTGGTTTTTTTAACGTAGAAAATATCGATCCGGGCGAGCCTCGCGTCGGACTGCAAATGATCTTTCATGGCGGCATCGAGCGCGGCCAATCCTTTTTTCGTGGGAAAATTATGATAAAAGGAAACAACGGTTTCCGCTACACCCTCCAGCCTCTTGGCCTGCTGTTCGTCGAGAATGGTTTCCAGAGCCGTCAGCTGTACAAATCCCCAGATAGCCATTGTCACAGCAAGACCGGTAACGATGATGGCAATTAATCGCACCTTGACGGTCAGATTTTTGTTATAGGCAAAAACTTTGGCAATATACTTTTTCCACATGGCGGGATGAATATATCAGAAAGGATAAATAATAACCATAATGCCTTTATTAACGGCTTTGTAAAAGCTCTGAAGGGCAAGCAAGCTTCCCCGGATACACCGGGTAAACTCCGGTAAGGCATTTACGTATACATTTTCCCGGCGATAGAAATATTTCTCTTTATGCCAATCCGGCTTCAAAGGATATCAAGGCGTCAAGGACGAGGTGCCGCAGCTGTATTAATAACTTGTGACCTTTAGGTTATGCGTTGAGGACGCAGACAACAAAGTTAGCCGAAAAAAACGGATTGGTATCATAAAAAAAGGACAGGTTACTGGCCTGTCCTTTTTTGCATCACAATTTAAATCAGTGATCAGCTTATTTTGCTGCGGGTGCCGGAGCTGCTTCTTTCTTCTCTTCAGCTTTCTTCTCGGCTTTCTTTGCTTTCTTTGCTTTCTTTGCTTTCTTTGCCGGAGCGGCTTTCTCTTCAGCCTTCTTCTCCACTTTTGCTGCGGGTGCCGGAGCCGGAGCAGCCTTCTCATCAGCTGCGATAACTACGGTGGAAAATGCGAAAACCAATGCTACGACCAACAATGCTAAACGTTTCATCTTAAATCCTCCTTCTAAATTTGTTGTATTTTTTTATACTACCCTTAAACAGTAAGGGAACCCTGCTATTTTTTATCCTGTTTTTCCCCGGGAGCAACTTCTTTTTTGCCGGCCTTTTTAAGAACCTTTTTGGTAACCCGGGAAGCTATCAGCTGCCCGTCTTTTTCAAAATAAGCAATCCCGACATTATCGCCAACAGCGATTTTTTCTGCGGCCTTCTCTAAAATAAATTCCATTGTTTCCGCTTTATCCTTGACGGAGCGTTCTATTTTGATAGTCTTATCGGATATTTCAATTACCTTGCCTCTGGCATTCATCTTGGTGGTTTTCAATAAAACCGCCTTGGTAGAATTATTTTTAACATCCCCGGAAGAGGGCTTATCAGCGGAGTAAGCTATGGCTGATAAAAGAAAAGTTACACCAAGTATGCACAACAACGCCCTTTTCATTTTAACCTTCCTCCGTTTTTTCCAGAGGGGTTACAGCAGATTGTATGCCAGGGCAACACCAGGCAGCAAATAGCTGCTATCTGGTTGTAATAACGTAACAATATACGGTCACTACCCGACAGGAGATTTATGCAAGACGTCAAAGCCGGGGAGTTTCTCCCCAGGGGCTGGAGATTAATTCATCAGCTTATCTCTTTTCCCGTTCCTGGCAACTGGCCAGGATTGACCTGCGCCTCTGTTTCATGTTACGGCATTTTATAAGTCAGGAAAAAGCGGGCAGCTAATGGGAAGTTACAGTTCCGAAAAATAAAAGGTTTATGCTGTGAAACAACAGATAAATGAGGCGGATATTATCGTGATTGGCGGTGGCGCGGCCGGCATGATGGCCGCCGGGCGCGGGGCGGAGCAGGGCGCCCGGGTTTTGCTGCTGGAGAAAACGGACGGCTGCGGAAAAAAAATTCTGATAAGCGGTAAAAGCCGCTGTAACCTGACCAACGCCGCTCCGCTGCAAGAGTTTCTCGCCATGTATGGAACCAACGGGTGTTTTCTGCATGGCGTTTTTCATCGTTTTTTTCGTGATGAATTGCTTGCTTTTTTTGCCCGGCACAACCTCGAAACAAAAACAGAACGGGGCGGCCGCATCTTTCCTGTTTCCGACAATGCCAGGGATGTCGTACAGGTTTTTACCGGATACCTGGACGCCAGCAAAGTCCGTGTAAGATATAATACCAGGGTAACGGAAATCAGAAAAAGCAGCCAGGGACTTTTTGCCGTCCGGACACCGGAAGGCCTGTTTAATGCACCGGCGGTAATTTTAGCAACGGGAGGTTCCAGCTGGCCCGGCACAGGCTCTACAGGTGACGGATATGTTATCAGTAAAAAGATGGGGCATGCCTTGGTACCGCTCCGGCCGGCGCTGGTGCCGCTTATTGTCGAAGAAATTGAGCTTGCCCAAGCCATGCAGGGAGTCAGCCTGCGTAATGTCCGCGCCACCGCTTTTCAGGGAAAGGCAAAAGATATTGATTCCCGCTTAACCCCGCAAATCAACTATGGCCGCGGCGAAAAGAAATCAACGCATCTTCCGGTTATCGAGAGCCGTTTCGGCGAAATGCTTTTTACGCATTTCGGGCTGGGCGGTCCGATTATTCTGCTGATGAGCCTGGCCGTCAATCAGGCGCTGGAGAAGGGCGACGTATCGCTGCTGGTTGATTTGAAACCGGCCTTGCGCCGGGAACAGCTCGGCTCGCGGCTGCAAAAGGATTTTGATAATTTCGGCAAAAGAAAAATCAGCGGTATTATCAAAGAGTACCTGCCGGCAAAAATGATTGAACCTTTTATCGGACTGACGGGCATCAGCGCGGAAAAACCGGCGCATCAAATAACCGCGCGGGAAAAGGAACAAATAGTTGAACAGCTCAAAGCGCTGCGCTTTAACATCAAATCATCGCTGCCGCTGGCTAATGCCATCGTGACGGCGGGCGGCGTGTCGCTGCATGAGATTAATCCGCGGACAATGGAATCGCTTTTAATTCCGGGCCTGTATTTTTGCGGTGAGGTAATTGATGTTGACGCCGATACCGGAGGTTATAATCTGCAGGCTGCTTTTTCTACCGGTTATGTCGCAGGCGAAAGCGCTGCCCGGCAGATAAAAGCCGGCGGAAGGTGATTTTCTTTACCACCTTCCACCTTGTCGCTACATATTTTTGGCGGCCTGCTCGATGCCCTTCTTAATCTGATTTATCTTTTCGGGACTCATTTTAACAGCAATGCCCATTACCAGTGTCCGTCCCAGCAGATCTTCGGCCTGCGGAATGCTTTCCCGCAAGTATGCAATTTTTCCTTTGTAAGTGGGATCGTTAAACGGATACTTTTTGGAATTGGCCGTTGATTTAGCCAGGAAATGTTCCCAGTTGGGCACATAATGCCACAGGTTTCTCTTGTAACAGGTGGTGTCTACGCCTTCGGCGGAGAGCATGTTCTGGAAGCGCTGCGCCGTATTTTCATCAGGCAGATTGAATGCTAAAAATGTCGCTGAATCGCCTTCGCGATCGGGAATTCCCCGGAAACCGACTCCCGGCACCTGGGCGAGGGCATCCATAATCGCCTGCTTATTTTTCCGTTGTTCGGCAATAATGTAATCTAGTTTGCGCAACTGCGCCAGACCCATCGCACCCTGCAATTCGTTCATCCGGTAATTGAAACCCAGGATTGTCCGGCCTTCGAGTGCACGGGATACTTTCGGGTTATGATCGTGACCGTGATCGTGATACCATTCGGCGCGGTGATACAAATCTACGCTGTTGGTGATGACCATACCACCTTCACCGGTCGTTACGGTCTTGACATAATCAAAGCTGAAAATTCCCATATCGCCGAAGCTGCCGAGCTTCTTTCCTTTAAAGCTGGCGCCGCAGCCCTGGGCATTGTCTTCCAGCACTAGCAAATTATATTTTTTGGCTATCTCCACGATTTTATCAATATTCGCCGGCGCGCCGCACATATGCACGGGAATCACCGCTTTGGTGTAAGGAGTTTTTTTCTTTTCTATCTCCAGCGGATCCAGATTCAACGATTCGTCAATATCCACCATGATGGGAATGGCTCCCACTTCCAGCACAGCTTCGTAAGTCGCGAGAAATGTGAAGGCGGGGACAAGTACATCATCGCCGGGGCCGACATCCAGCGCGGTGAGCGCGACTTTCAGCGCCGCCGAGCCCGAAGTAACGCCAAGCGCGTATTTGCTGCCGCAGTACTGAGCAAATGCTTCCTCGAATTCGCGGCACTTGAAAACACCGTTTCTTTCTTTATCAAAATTGTAACGAATCAGGATGCCGGTTTCGAGCACATCCATTATTTCCTTTATTTCTTCCTTGCCGATCATTTCAGCGCCAGCCATTTTTCCATTCCTCCTTGTTTCAATAAACTAATGTTTTTAGATTGCTTATTAAAGTTTGTCTAATTTTAATTTATGCCATCTTGATTTCAAAGGATAACGAGGCGGCAAGAAGGAGGCTCCGCAGGCGTATTATTAATACGTTGAGGAAGCCGACGACGCTGCCAACAAAGTTAGCCGCAGAAAGCAACTGGCATCAGAAGGCGTCTTCGTAAATTTCTATCATATCTTCTTTGGTTATTTTGCGGGGATTGTTCGCCAGAGGCCGCGCCACCGTCAGCGCGACATCCGCGAGCGCCGGAAAATCCTTTTGTTTGATGCCCAGCGATTCCAGCGAATCGTAAACACCACAATCCTCGATAAGTAATTCCACCGCTTCGACGGCCAGATAAGCCGCCTCCCGGTCCGGCAGGCCTTCGATATTTTCGCCCATCGCTTCGGCAATCATCGCAAATTTTTCCAGTGCTCCCGGCATATTATAAGCCATAACCGCTGGCAACAAAACCGTATTGGCGAGCCCGTGGCCAATACCGTAACGTCCGCCCAGCGGATAGGAAAGAGAATGCACGGCGGTGACCCCGGCATTGGCCAGACCCAGCCCCGCATAAAGGCTGCCCAAAAGCATATTTTCCCGCGCCTCCAGATTGCCGCCGTTGTGAACGGCGGTACGTAAATTGGCGGCAATCAGCATAATGGCTTCCAGTGAAATCATCTCGCTCATCGGCGAGGCAATGATTGATGTGTATGATTCAATGGCATGGCAAAGCGCATCGAGCCCCGTGTGCGCCGTGGGTGCAGCAGGAAGGCTGAGCGTCAGTTCGGGATCCAACACAGCAAGCTCCGGGAAAAGATGCGGGCTGTTCATGCCCTCTTTCTTTTTTAAATCCTTGCGGATAAAAACCGCCGTAAAGGTGACTTCACTGCCTGTGCCGGCAGTTGTCGGAATCATGATTTTCGGCAATCCCGCTTTGGGAACTTTATTCAAACCCAGATAATCAACGGCCTTGCCCTTATTGGCGGCCAGCACGGATATCGCTTTGGCTACATCCATCGCTGAGCCGCCGCCGATGCCGATAACGCTGTCACATTTATTTTTAACGGCCAGAGATGCGCCTGCATCGGCCAATTCAATGGGCGGCTCAGGCACAACCTTGTCGTACATGGTATACTTGATTTTGGCCGCGCCCAAAATAGCGGCAAGCTTTTCCTGATAACCCGCTTGGGCGAGATTCTTATCAATTACCAGCAGCGGATTTTTCGCGTTTTGCTCCGCTAGATACCCGGGCAATCCGGCCAATGAGCCATTGCCGAAAACAATTTTTTTCGCGCCGGTAAAAGAAAAAATTTTATTCATAGTATTAATCCTCCGTTATTTCAGTCACTGGAAAAGAGCTTCGGTGCAATCCCTATGAGAACTGCCGCCTAAAGTCAAGTTATTTGATGCCGATTAAGCTCCCAGAATAACCACTCCCTGTTTATAACCCAAACCGCCGTTGCCGTGCACTAGACCGATGCCGCAATTGTTCTTCAGAATTTTTTCATGCATGACAACCAAAGCATTCAGCGAGGGATTGTTCCAGGCCGCCCTTGCCAGATTCATTCCGCCGGTCACCGTTACTTCATAATTATCAAGAAGTTCTGCTAACTCTTTTTTGTCTCTGGCGAATTGATTGCACATTAAGAAAGCCAGTGGGATAACAGGGTAACAGGTATACACATCCAGCGCGGCGCGGCCGGCAAAAAATTCCGTTTGGAAATCAATGCCCGCATCAAGGCAGGCTTTTTGATAAGCTTTTCTGGAATGCTCAAACTCAGCAATTTCTTCAAGATAATTCTTGCCGTCGCCGGAAGTTTGATAAATGGCTGTCCCCAAAACAAATACGGGAACAATATCCCGCATTATGTCTGTATTTAGACAATCCTCGCTGCCAATAAGTAATTTTGCCGCGAAATCGACATAAGGATTGGCGCAATCAACCCCCCGGAAAAGAGCGGTAAGCGGTTTATACCATTTTTCGGGTATTGGCAAATCGCTTTGACTTTTCTGCGCGGTTTTCCGGTAATTGGCAAAAAGCAGAGCGGCCATTTCTTTAAAGTCCGTTTCCGTAATCCCCGTCTTCTTTATCCAAATCCGAGCCAGTTGTGTATATCCTTCCGGTATGCTGAAATCACCAGCATAAACATCCATGAGCTTGTTTCGCTGCTCTTTTGTGTAGCCTGATCGCAAATAATCCTGGCCTGAAATTACCACAAAATCAGCTGCGGCGTCATCAATGAGTCTTTCAGCGTGTTCCAGGGCTTCAATGGCCGAAGCGCCGCTGCGAAAATGATTTTTTTCCAGCGGCGTACGCCAGCCCGCTGCCAGCGGATCAATATGCAACTCCGTTATTTTGTATTGATCTTTTTGCAGTCGAGCAACCAAACCTTCCACTGCGGTCAGGCTACCCCGGCCATCCTGCACTTTCGCACCGGCGAGAATAATTTTTTGTTTCATTTTTTACTCCTTTTTCTTGTTGGCATGCCAGGCAAGCTGCCGGCAGATGCCGCGGATAATTTTTACTTCCCGCGAAAGCAATCCGGCACGGTTAAAAAACCTGTGCAGGTGAGTCATCCAGTATTCGGGATTTTCCGGATTGAGAAATCCGATTTCCGCAAGCAGCTCTTTGATTTGCGAGTACATGCCTTCCATCTCTGAAGAACGTGCTCTTTTGGGCTCCGGCGCTGCAACAACATCAAGCGATGCTGCAAATATTTCATAGCAGAGAATCATTGCTGCGTGGGATAAATTGAGCGACGTGAATTCCCGGGAAGTGGGAATATGGACAACGGCCTGACAATAACGCAGTTCATCATTGGACAGCCCCTTGTCCTCCGGACCGAAAAGCAGGGCGATTTTGTTTTTCGGCGCAAGCTGGGCAACTTGCGAGGCCGCCGCCCGCGGCGAGATAAACGGCCCACGGGCTTTGCCCAGACGCGCCGTTGTCCCGACGATAAAATTGAAGCCTGCCAGAGCTTCGGCAATATCATCACAATACTTGATGTTATCAACATAATCAGCCGCCAGATGTGTGGAACGCGTTACCATATCTTCGCGCTCAAAATCGCTGGTACCTATAACAACAATGTTGCCAATACCCATATTCTTGGCTACCCGCGCGATCGAACCGACATTGCCGGCATGCCTGGGTTTATATAAAACAATGCTGATATTTTTAGTTTTGGCTTTCTGCTGCATCGCGATTCCTCCTCCGGCCACAGCTCATTTAAACAAAATATAACCGAAATTATCAGGCGCGTGAAAATTGCGGGCAGTAAGCTCCGACCACGAAGCCCAGTGCGGATGCGTGGTTTCATCACCGCATTTATAGAAATTAGCCCGCCAGGTTTGCCCCTGGATTTCTCCCAGTACACCCGCATATTTTTCCAAAAGCAAAAAAGGAAGGGAAAATTCCAGCTGCCAGATAAGTTTCTTTGTTATTTCCGGCTCGACTATTTCCGGCAGGCTTGCCTGGCGTTGAATTTGTCTGTCATCTTCCGGCGCCAGAGGGAGTGCTTCCTTTACTTGTCCGTATGCGCGCACCGGATCGGTAACATAAGATGCGAGCATCGCACCGCCGCAATTAAATTCAAAGTTGAAATAACCCCGGCAATTTTGCGGCTTAACAAAAAATTCCACACAGCTGTCTTTGCAGACATCCACCTGAAACCCTGCGCGGGTGCAGCGTACATACTGATCAGCTACCCGAAATATTACGTAAATTTTTTCCCGGTCATAAAGCATCTTGCAAAGAGTCTGCGGCCGATGAGCGCTCCCTTCCGGCCGAAAGCAGTCAACCGCTAAAGAAGGAATGTTTTTCCAGACGGGGCCTTCCCAACTGCCATATCCATCCGGCGGCTGTTTTGTAAACAATATGGTGTAGTGTTCAGATTCCATATACTGGTATCGTTATCACGGATATCAATGCCAAAGCAAGCCGGGAAACGCTCCGCTTGTCCAGCCTGTTTAATAATTTCCTTTCGCTTTCGCAATCCGTCTTGACTTCCGGCCAAAATCCGCATAGTTTCATTGAAAAAACAGGTATTGGTTAACTTGCTGCCGCACAATGGTTATTGAATGCCTTGTGCAATATCAGCATAGCGCCGTTTAATACGCGTGCAGAAAGGAGTGCTGTGTTCCTGAAAAAATATCGCTATTTTCTGGCCAAGAGGATTCAGGGCGCTCTTTATTATCTGATCCGTGCCTACAGTTGGACATTCCGCCTGCAAATAGAAAACGAAATGACCTGGATGGACCATTTACAAAAGGGCGGACGGATTTTGCTTTGCTGCTGGCATCAGCAATTTTTTCCGGCCATTTATCACTTCAAAACATATGCCATCTATCACCCTGCCCTGATGATCAGTCAAAGCAAAGATGGTGACATTATCGCCCGGATTGCCGAGAAAACAGGCTGGCATACAGTGCGGGGATCCTCCTCCCGAGACGGGGGCAAAGCCTTAAGAGAGATGATCGAGCACCTCCGGCAGTATGGTTTTGCCGGTCACGTCGTGGATGGCCCGAGAGGGCCGGCAGGAATCGTCAAAGCCGGAGTTATTCGTCTGGCTCAGGCCACCGGTGCATTGGTTGTCCCTCTTTACGCTTCAGCGGACAGATGCTGGTATTTTAACAGCTGGGATCGCTTCCTGCTGCCGAAGCCTTTTGCCCGGGTGAAACTGAGTTTCGGCGAGATGGTGGATCTGTCTTCCGGAACAAGCGAAGAGGATTTCGAAAATCACAGAGCGCGCCTTGAGGAGATCATGAAGCCGGGTCTGCAGCCCTGACCGTAAGCGGAACGATAATATCATCCTGCCTGTTGCCAATAGTCACAGCCGGCAGCCAGGATAAAGAAACACCGGCAGGAATCATTTTCAATAAAAAAGATTTTTGTTTTTTCCCTTATTTGTGAGGACGGAGAGTTGTGGGCAGAAACGGCGAGGGCCCCCAGACTTCAATACGAATATTTGCGGCAAAACTTTGTTGCAACGTATTGGTGAGGGAACGCCACGCTTCACTTTGTGAGAATTCCGTCCAATCTTCCAGGTTCTCCCATAAAGCGACAACCAGGACTTCCGGATTTCCTTTTATATTGCGGTTAGCACGTATCTCAACAATTTTCTGAGCTTTAAGCACCTTGAGAATTTCTTTCTTTAGCCATTCGAAATATACCTGCTCATCAATGCCCGGTTTGATGTCATAAGCCAAATGTACTTCGATCATTTGCACCCCCTTGAGTGTTTCATGGATTCGAATCTGTTTTTTTACTATGAGGCAAAAGACCATTCTATGTCAAATTATTTTCCGCCCTAAATCAAAGGCCGGAACTTTCCGGCAATCCGGCCTGATGAATCTCCTTTGCACGGAGAATTTGCTTATGCGCAACTTGGTTTATTTTTATTGACCTGACAGATAAATTTAACGTTTGCGGCAGCCGACTTTTTTTGTTATTCCCTGAGCATGGATAAAAACATGCAGGTATTGCGGCAAAACGCAGTTGAATTAGGCCTGATATTAAACGGGCAACAACTGGCTCAATTTGACGTTTATCAGAAAGAGCTCCTAATCTGGAACTCCAAGACTAACTTGATTTCCGAAAAAACCGCAGCGGCAATTGTCAGCCGCCATTTTCTGGATTCGCTGACCGCGCTGCCGTTTATCAGCAACAAGCAAGCCACCCTTCTGGATATCGGCACGGGCGCAGGTTTTCCCGGCCTGCCTTTGAAAATTGCCTGCCCGGATTTGCGGCTTTATCTTCTGGAATCCAATCGCAAAAAAGTTTCCTATTTGAAGCATGTCATCCGCCTGCTTAATCTTCGGGAAGTGCAAGTCATTCACGACCGTGTGGAAAACGCAATTATAGATACAAGATGGCAGGCTTTTTTTCATGTTGTCATATCCCGTGCAACTTTTAAAATGGCCGAATTAGTGCCCTGGAGCGACTCTTTTCTGGCGCAGGAAGGCGAATTGATAGCTTACAAAGGCCCCTCGCTGCCCGAGGAATTAGCGCAATGTCCACAGAACATTTTTCCCTATAATATTTACGAATATTATCAATATGATATAGACTATCCTTTTTTCGATTTTCCCCGTAAAATTATTATTGGGAAAAGAATAAAAAAAGGCAAAAAAACCTTCTAAAAATAACTTTTTTATGCTAGTTCTAACGGCAGTTTTTCCCGACAAATCAGCGGGAAGCTGCCGGATTAATTAATGAGTAAAATTATATGTATAGCAAATCAAAAGGGCGGTGTCGGCAAAACAACCACCGCGATTAATCTTTCTGCGTCTTTAGCAGCCGCGGAAAAGAAAACTTTGCTCATTGATGGCGATTCGCAGGGCAATGCTACAAGCGGTATGGGAAGCGACGGCAACGCCAAAGCAGGTAATTTATACAATGCCTTGATCGGCCAGACCGCTCTGGCCAATGTGATTGTCAGTTCCTGTTTGCCTCATCTGGATTTGATTCCCTCCAATCAGGATTTAATCGGCATGGAGGTTGAATTCATCCAGTTGGAAGAACGGGAACACCGCCTGCGCCGGTTATTAAAAGAGATGGACAGACCTTATGATTATATAGTAATTGACTGCCCGCCGTCCCTCGGATTTATGACAATTAATGCGCTTACGGCTTCTGATTCCTTAATAGTGCCGCTGCAATGCGAGTATTTTGCCATGGAGGGCCTGGCGTATCTGCTCAATACCGTCAAACTGGTAAAAACCAGAATGAACCCGCAGCTTTCTCTGGGCGGCATTGTGCTGACCATGTTTGATTCGCGTAATCTGCTGGCGCATCGCGTCAGTGAAGATGTGCGCAAGCATTTCGGCAATAAGGTTTTTAACACGGTTATTCCGCGCAACGTGCGGCTTTCCGAAAGCCCCAGTCACGGTCTACCGATTATTCTTTACGATATTAAATCACGCGGAGCCATGGCCTACATGGAGCTGGCGCAGGAAATCATTCAGGGGGGAATATAGATGGCACAAAAGAACGCTCTGGGCAAAGGCCTGGGCGCTATTTTTCCGGATTTGCTCGATGATAAAAAGAATTCGGCTGTTACCTGCGGCATTGAAGAGCTGCACCCCAGCCCCAATCAGCCCCGCAAAAATTTTAACACGGAAGATCAGAAGCAGCTGGTGGCTTCTGTTAAAGCCAGCGGGATAATTCAACCGATTGTTGTACGGAAAAGCGTTCGCGGTTACGAAATTATTGCCGGTGAACGGCGCTGGCGCGCGGCGCAGGCAGCCGGTTTGCAGGATGTTCCCATTGTCATCCGCGAAGCAACGGACAGTCAGGCCGCAGAATGGACGCTGGTGGAAAATCTGCAGCGTCAGGATCTCAATCCGCTGGAAGAGGCAGACGGTTATGTGACGTTGATGGAGAAATTCAACCTGTCCCAGGAGCAGATTTCAGCACGTGTGGGCAAAGACCGTTCAACTATCGCCAACACCATCCGCCTGCTCAAGCTGCCGGCGAAAGTTAAAACTGCCCTGGTGGAAAAAAAAATATCTTCAGGCCATGCCCGCTGCCTGCTGGCTTTTAATAACGCACAGGAACAGATTACCGTTTTGGATTTAATTATTAAAAAAGATTTGAATGTGCGCGCGACAGAGCGATTAATGCAAAAAGCAAAAAATCAGACGGTGCCGAAAAAAGCTGTTACGTCCGACCGGCATCTTCTGGAGCTGGAAAAAAATCTGGCGGCAAAATTTATGGCGAAAGTGCATATCAGGGGCACGGCCAAAAAGGGAACTATCGAGCTGCGCTATACTTCACTGGATGAGCTAAACCGGTTAGCGCGCCTGATTCTTGATGATTTGCAATAGTATAAATTTTTATACATTATCAACACATGTTGATAACCATGTTTATAAAGGTTGTTTTGTGGAAAATTTGTGGGATAAAGCTACTAAAATTATTCAGGATAAGCTGAGTAAGCAAAATTACGACACTTGGATAAAACCGATAAAAATTGTCGCACTGGAAGACAAGTGTGTGCAGCTGGCGGTGCCGAACAAATTTTTTAAAGACTGGCTGATGGATAATTATTTAAACACCATTAAGCATTCTTTGCAGAATATCGTCGGCCTGGAAGTGGATGTTGATTTTGTTCTGTCTAAGGATAAGGAAAAAAAGCCGGAAGCAGAGACGGGGTTTTCCCCGGAAAAAATAAAAAGCGCCGGCAGTTCTGCACGTGCTAACATAAAAAGCCTTTCTGCCTTAAATCATAACTACATCTTTGACCGGTTTGTTGTCGGACCTTGCAATCAGTTTGCTCATGCCGCCTCAATTGCCGTAGCCAAGCAACCGGCCAAAAACTATAATCCCCTTTTTATTTATGGCGGCTCCGGTCTGGGAAAGACTCATTTACTCAATGCTATTGGTTTATTAACCGCTTCCGTACATCCCGAATTAAACGTGATGTACGTTTCCGCGGAAGAATTTATGAATGAAATGATTAATTGTATTCGTTTCGACCGCATGCCCAAGTTCCGGGAAAAGTACCGTAATATCGGCTGCTTGTTAATTGATGATATTCATTTTCTGGCTGGCAAGGAAAGAACGCAGGAAGAATTTTTCCATACTTTCAATACTTTACATGATTCCGGCAAACAAATTGTTGTCACCAGTGATAAATTTCCCAAAGATATTCCCAATCTGGAAGGGCGGTTGCGTTCGCGCTTTGAATGGGGTTTGATTGCCGATATTCAACCACCGGAAACTGAAACAAAAATAGCCATTATTGAAAAAAAGATGCAGGAAAATAAATTAACTGTGCCCAATAACGTGGCCCAGTATATAGCATCGCACGTGGAATCAAATATCCGTGAACTGGAAGGTTTTTTAATCCGCATCAGCGCTTATTCATCGCTTACCGGCCGCGAAATAGATTTGGATTTGGTTAAGGAAGTACTTAAAAAGCTTGTTAAGCACAATGAAAAAAGGGAAGTAAGTATTGATGAAATAATAAAAAGTGTCGCGGGAAAATTGAATATAAAAATCGCCGATGTTAAATCGCACAATAAAAACAAGAATCTGGTGCTGGCAAGACAAATATCAATGTATCTGGCACGTAAACTGACAAATCTTTCTTTTCCTGATATCGGCCAGAAAGTCGGCGGCCGGGATCATTCCACTGTTATTTATGCAAATAATAAAATTACGGCGGGATTGGAAAAAGATAAAAATTTAAAAGTTATTATTCAGGAGATTGAAGATAATTTAATAAACAGAGCTTAACTTTTTATTAGATGAAATATAAACAGGTGTTTTAATTTTATATAATTGTTTTTTAATATATAAATAGGATTGATAAACATATCAACATGCACTAACACTAATCCTGTTTATTTATATATAAAAAAATAATAAAAATAAAAGGAGGAAGGTATGGAGTTTAAGATAAATAGAAACACCTTTCTTGATGGTATTCAGAAAACTTTGGGTATTGTGGAGAAAAAAACAACAACACCAATTCTGAATAACGTTCTTATTAAAACAGAGAAAGATAAACTACGGATTATAGCTACCGACCGGGAAATAAGTTTAATATCAGATTATCAGGCGGAGATTATTAATAAAGGTGAAATAACGATTTCAGCAAAAAAACTTTATGAAATGATTCGTGAAATACAAGGCGAAACAATTCATTTTATAAAAAGTAATAATGTGGTGAAAGTAACATGTCAGAGAGCGGTGTATAAAGTTCCCGGATTGCCGGCTGATGATTTTCCCGCGATAACTGATGATAGCGATATAAAACTACATGTTTTAAAAGGATCAGTTATTAAAGATTTAATTGCAAAAACATCATTTGCGATGGCGGCTGATGAAATGAGAAAAAATCTGAACGGCGTTTTTTTGGAGACGATTACCGAAGGAGATAAACACATCTGGCGCATGGTAGCAACGGATGGTCATCGTCTGGCTATGGCTAAACATGTCACCGATGAACAAACTCCTGATTTTGGTAAAGGAATTATTGTTCCCCGTAAAGGATTAATGGAAATAAGAAAAATAATTGACGAGAATGATAATATTGGAGTCGGTATACAAAAAGGAATGCTTATTTTTAAAACGGACGGGACTGTATTAAAAGTGAGTCTGGTAGATGCCGATTATCCGGATTATCGAAGGGTGATTCCGGCGGAAAAAGGCCTGGAAATTTTATTACAGAAAGAGAATTTTCTGCACGCGCTGAAAAGAATGAATGTTGTTTCATCAGAGCGTTACAGCGGTGTTATTCTGTCTTTTTCAGAAGGAAAATTAACACTGAATTCTACCAACCTTGATGTTGGTGAAGCGACAGAGGAGATAGATATAGTTTATAAAGGAGAAGATGTGGATGTGGGATTTAATGTGAATTATTTAATAGATGCAATTTCCGTTATTAATAATGAAAATATTTTATTTGAAGTGGGAATGGGATTAAAGCCATCCGTGGTGAAACCGGCGGAAGGAGACAGTTCTTTGTGTATAGTAATGCCTTTAAAAATTTAGCGAGACACGAATCACGCCTTATCGGGATTTGTTAGTCAAATAATCCCGACGAAGTCGGATGGTATGATACCAAGCCATTTAAGGAGGAATTAAGGTCTGGGAATTGCCCAGTGGTTCATGCCTGTGATTGTTAATATATTTTGTCAGGGAGTGAATGAGAAGTTATGACACATAAGTATAATGCGGATAGTATAAAAGTTCTCGAAGGTCTGGAAGCAGTGCGCAAACGGCCGGCGATGTATATAGGCTCCACCGGCAAAGAAGGTTTACATCATCTGGTTTATGAAGTTGTTGATAACAGCATTGATGAAGCAGCCGGCGGATACTGTGATACGATAACAGTAAAAATACGGGTGGATAACAGTATAGTTGTTGATGACAACGGCCGGGGTATCCCGGTGGATATGCATAAAACGGAAGGTGTTTCGGCGGCGGAAGTTGTTATGACCAAACTGCATGCCGGCGGTAAATTTTCCAACGATTCCTATAAAATCTCCGGTGGTCTGCACGGCGTGGGTGTGTCGGTTGTTAATGCTCTTTCTAAAATGTGCGAACTGGAAGTGCGCCGCGACGGCAATGCTTACATTCAGACCTACACCCGCGGTGTACCTAACGGTCCGCTGGAAATGGTGGGGAAAACCCGCGGCAAGGGGACGAAAGTAACGTTTCTGCCCGATGATGAAATTTTCACGGAAACGACGGAATTCAGTTTTGATATAATTTCCAATCGCCTGCGGGAACTGGCTTTTTTAAATTCCGGTGTCAAAATAATATTAAGTGATGAACGGACGGAAAAGAGCGCGGAATTTTTTTATAAAGGCGGCATTGTTTCTTTTGTCGAATATATCAACCGCAATAAAAAAGTATTGCATAAGGATCCCATTTTTGTCAGCGGCGCCCGGGAAGATTGCTCTGTCGAAGTTGCATTGCAATATAACGAGACCTACCTGGAAAATATTTTTGCGTTTGCCAACAGCATTAATACAACAGAAGGTGGAATGCATCTGGTCGGTTTCCGCTCGGCTTTAACTCGTGTCTTTAATAATTACGCAACCAATAATAAAATCATTAAAGATGGCAGGGAATCACTGCGCGGTGAGGATTTAAGAGAAGGGTTAGCCTGTGTTATCAGCGTGAAGGTAAGGAATCCGCAGTTTGAAGGCCAGACCAAAACAAAACTGGGCAACTCCGAAGTACGTGGCCTGGTTGAAGGTATTGTTTATGAAAAAATAGGCACATATCTGGAAGAAAACCCGTCTGTTGCCAGACAGATACTCAGTAAATGCATGGAGGCAGCCCGTGCCCGGGAAGCGGCACGACGGGCCAGGGAACTTACCCGTCGCAAGAGCGCCCTGGAAGTGGGAGCTCTGCCGGGAAAACTGGCTGATTGTCAGGAAAAAGATCCGGCGCTCAGTGAAATTTATCTGGTTGAGGGGGATTCCGCCGGTGGTTCCGCCAAGCAGGGACGTGACCGCAAAAACCAGGCGATACTGCCTCTGCGCGGCAAAGTTTTAAACGTCGAAAAAGCGCGCTTCGATAAAATGCTGCAAAATGAAGAAATCAAAACGATGGTTACCGCTTTCGGCGCTGGCATTGGCGCCGACGATTATGATATCAGTAAGCTGCGTTATCACAAAGTCATTATTATGACAGATGCCGATGTGGACGGCGCTCATATCCGCACACTTCTTTTAACGTTCTTTTTCCGCCAGATGCGCGAGTTGATTGAAAGGGGTTATTTGTTCATCGCCCAGCCGCCGCTTTATAAAGTTGTGGAGAAGAAAAAAGAGATATATCTGCAAAACGAAGAAAGCATGAAAAATTATGTTTTGGAAAACGGCGTAGACAAGGTTAAACTTTCCATGGGTGACGGTTCGCCATTTCCCGCTACCGGCAATAAATTATTTACTGTCATTAAAAAAGTAATGCGGACTGAAGATTTGATTGATCGCTTTGAAAAGGAAGGGCGCGACAGAAACGTAATCCGCATTCTGGCAGGCGACCCTGCTTTAACCGATGAGAGTTTTAAAAATAAGTCAATGCTTCAACAAGTTGCCCAGAGAACCGGTATGGCAATCGGCGGGCAGTTTGCCGGCTTTACAGTGGAAACTGATCAGGATCACGGCGGATTTAAAATTATCTTTAATGTAAAAAAAAACGGCCACAGCCATACTACCTGTATGAACAGAGAAATTTTCTGCACACCGCAATTTACGGAAATTAAGTCCCTGCTGTCTCAGGTCTCGATTATCGGAGAAGCTCCATATTTGGATTCGGGAGATGAAGCTTCGGCGCCCGTTGTTTTGGAAAGCGCCAAAGCCCTGGTGGATCATATTATTAATCTGGGTAAAAAGGGTCTGACCGTTCAACGCTACAAAGGGCTCGGCGAAATGAATCCGGAACAGCTCTGGGAAACCACAATGAATCCCGAAAAGCGTACACTCCTGCAAGTAAGCGTCGAGGATGCTGTTCTGGCCGATGAAATCTTTACGACACTTATGGGTGACCAGGTGGAACCAAGACGTGAATTTATTTTTCAAAACGCTTTGCATGTTTCCAACTTAGACATCTGACAGTGCCCGGAAAAATAAAACTGTTGAGCCGGTAATTTGTGACCGGTCCTGTGCAATAAGAAGAGAGGAAGGAATAAAATGGAACGTGATATCCACCAAAAGCAAACACTGGTGAATATAGAAGATGAAATGAAAAAATCGTACATGGATTACTCCATGAGCGTCATCATTGGTCGGGCGCTGCCCGATGTGCGCGATGGGCTCAAACCGGTGCATCGCCGGATTTTATATTCCATGTATGAAATGGGTTACCGCTACAATAAACCATATAAAAAATGCGCCCGTGTGGTCGGCGATATTATGGGTAAATATCATCCGCACGGTGATATGGCTATTTACGATACGCTGGTGCGGATGGCGCAGGATTTTTCTTTGCGTTACATGCTGATTGACGGACAGGGTAACTTCGGTTCAATTGACGGTGATCCTCCCGCGGCTATGCGTTATACGGAAAGCCGCTTATCGCGTGTTGCCGATGAAGTAATGGCTGATCTGGAAAAAAATACAGTTGATTACGTGCCCAATTATGACGAATCCCTGATGGAACCATCCATTCTGGCAACGCGCTTACCGTTGTTGCTGTTGAACGGAACGTCCGGCATAGCCGTAGGCATGGCGACCAACATTCCGCCCCATAATCTGACGGAAATCATTAACGGCACAATTGCCATTATTAAAAATCCGGAGATTACCGTGGAGCAACTGATGCGTCATATTCCCGGACCGGATTTTCCCACAGCCGGATTTATCAACGGTCGCGAAGGAATTTTATCCGCTTACAAAACCGGACGCGGTATTATTCGTGTTCGGGCGCGCGCATTGATTGAAAAGAATGCCCGTAACGACAGGGAAACAATTGTCGTGACGGAATTGCCCTATCAGGTAAATAAGGCGTCGCTCATTGAAAAAATAGCCGAACTGGTGCGCGATAAAAAAATCGCCGGCATTGCCGATTTGCGTGATGAGTCTGACCGTGATGGCATCCGTGTTGTCATTGACCTAAAGCGTGATGAGAATTCCGCAGTCCTGCTTAACCAGCTTTACAAATTCACCCAGATGGAAATCTCCTTCGGCATTAATATGCTGGCGATATCGGAGGGACGTCCGCAGGTTTTTAATCTCAAAGAAGTGCTGGAGAAGTTCATTGCTTTCCGGCAGGAAGTTGTTGTCCGCCGCACCCAATTTGAACTGGCCCGTGCCAAGGAACGGGCGCACCTTTTAGAAGGATACATCATTGCTTTAAACAATATTGATGAAGTCATCAAGGTAATCAAAGCTTCGAAAACAGCCGCCGAAGCTGCCGTCGCCTTATGCAGAAAATTTAAGTTATCGGAAATTCAGGCCAAGGCCATTCTGGAAATGCGCCTGCAGCGCTTAACCGGATTGGAGAGAACGAAAATAGATGAAGAATACGCCGAAGTGACGGCCCTTATTGCCAGGCTGGCCGGTATTCTGGCTGATCCGAAAAAAGTCTTGCAAGTCATTATTGATGAACTCACCGAAATCAAGGATAAATACGGCGATGAGCGCCGGACGGAAATAGTGGCCAGCACCGAGGATATCAATATAGAAGACATGATTGTCGAAGAAGACATGGTGGTTACTATTTCGCACAGCGGCTACATCAAGCGGAACGCGGTAAGCCTGTATAAAAGTCAGCATCGCGGCGGTCGTGGCAAAGTCGGCATGGGCACCAAAGAAGAAGATTTTGTCGAAAAAATATTTGTCGCTTCAACACACCATTACCTGCTTATTTTTACCAATGCCGGCAAGGTTTACTGGCTGAAAGTTTATCAGATACCGCAGGCGGGACGCGCAGCCAAGGGCAAAGCCATCGTCAATCTGGTAAATCTGGCGCCGGGCGAACGCGTCAGCGCGACATTACCGGTACGTGAATTTGCCGCCGATAAATTCGTGGTGATGGTTACGAAAAAAGGCATTATTAAGAAAACAGATTTATCTGCTTATTCCAATCCCCGTACGGGCGGTATTATTGCTCTTTCCATTGATGAGGGCGATGAACTGGTAGATGTAAAGCTGACCATGGGCAATCAAGATATTTTTCTGGCTACCAGGCTGGGTATGGCCATCCGCTTCAAGGAAGCGGACGTGCGCGATATGGGCAGAACAGCACGCGGCGTAAGAGGGATTAATCTGGATGAAGGTGATGAAGTAATAGGAGTCGATATTCCGGCGCAGGGGACTTATATGCTGACCATATCGGAAAACGGTTTTGGCAAATGTACGCCGATTGATGAATATCGTGATCAGAGCCGCGGCGGCAAGGGAACAATCAACTTAAAAACAGTGCCCAAGGTGGGTAATGTTTCGGGGGTTTTGCAGGTTGTCGGAGAAGAAAACATCATGCTGATCAGCAACGCAGGTAAGGTGATCCGTCTCAAAGTGCAGGAAGTGCCGGTGAATCATCGTGTTACTCAGGGCGTGAAGCTGATTGATCTGGAACCGGAAGAAAAACTGGTCGGTGTAGCCCGCACAACCTCGGAAGCGGATGAGGAAGGCAATGATGATGAGTCGGAGGGCAATGGCGCCGATATAAAAGATATTGATATCGCCTCTGATGAAGACGGCGAAAAATAGAAAGGTATGATAAAAACTAAAAAGCCGTCCCTGAAAAAAGAAGCGGCTTTTTATTTTCATATATGATTTTGCTTAAGTTGGCACCTTGTTTTTTTTGAATCATGCTGAGGCTTGCCGGTCGTTGCATTAATTTCTGCATTGAATCGCCCAGCAGAAAGGCAATGCAAAAGCGCTTAATATCGTCCCAGGTCTTTTCTTCCAACAGCAAAGATATGATAATCCTTATCAGCAATTGTTTTTTGGTGAACTGCCTTCACTGTTACATAACAGAGATTGCCCCGTCCTCCGGAGCAGGGAGGCATATAAGCTCCTTCTTTATCCCACAACACACCCTGGTGTTCGGATATCAGGAAAAAATTTTGCGGAAGATCAAAGGAATGTAAAGCAGAAATTATTATATTTTTTGCTTATGGCTGGGCAAGCGGTAACCGATCTTGCCATGCCCGCCATTATCCATCGGGGGCCAGCTTTGATCGCTGAATGCCAAAATAATTGCGTTGGCTTCAGCCGGAATGCCTTTAATTATCAATGCCGGAGTGGTCCGGCGTTGTTCCGCCGAACCTGCTGCATTGCTGTCCCTGTGGTATATTTACGCCATCCCAGGATTTATCGGCAAAAACAACATCCAGAGTTTTAATGCTGGTTTCTATTTTATAATGTCTGCCCATGGCAGAAGGGTAAAGCGCATAGTAAAAATAATAATAAAATCATTAACACCGAAGTTGTTCGCACCCCAGGTATTACCTCTATTTATTTTATTGCTGAAAGACAGTCTTCTTTTTTTGCGGCTTGCTGAAACGGACATAATCCACTTCCGCCTGAACTTCATAGGGTTTTCCGTAAATATTTGTGACAATTCCCACCTGCAGCAACTCGGGAAGGTCAGGACGGCTAAAGTATTCAGGACTATCTTCGGCCATCCATTTTGTTTCATTCTTCAGCCAGTGATAAAGATAGAATTTATCTTTAATACGGCAGATCAACAGGCGCGCATCTTTTAGCTGTTCTTTATCAATAGCCGGAGTTTGCAGAACCGATACGGAATTGGCTGTGGTTTTTGTTTCTCTGCCGATAGCGCCATGTTGCCTGCCGACGTTATACATAATCCAGTTTTCTCCGCCGCCATTTCCAGGATTGCGAATCGCGATGCCTGCGGAATTAAAATTGCCGCCCGGCGCCTTGTCACGATTATTCGGATTTATCGCGCTTAGTTTTATTTCTACGGTAAAGTCTCCCTTGATGTTTTGATAAAGGTAAGCGCCGGTTGCATCGTTATACCAGTAATTACCGCTGACCGGTGCTGGAGTTAGCACAAGATTCCCCTTGCCATCTTTAAGAATTTCCGCTTTGGCAATTTTCTGCTTATCGAGTATTTGCCAGCCGGCCAGAGGTTTTACGTCGGAAAATTCATTGCGGAGAGCTTGCTTGACGGAATCAGATTTTAAAAAGGCAAATGATTCGACCAAAACTTTTTCGGGCTGTTCAAAGTGAACCAGCATGCCGCTTTCCGGTAGAAGCAAAATACGCCAGGCAGCAGCCTTGCCGCCAAGGGAGTTTTTAATGTTTTGCGGATTTACGTTATTATCGTTCTGCCCCAGCAAAACAAGCACAGGCTGCTTGATGGAATTAATGTTTGCTAAAATATTATCGGCTTCAGTAAGCGCCGAAAAAGTTGTCTCCCGGACAGCTTTCATGGTTAATTGCCAGTCCGGATGCCGGATTAAACGCAAACGCTGTTGAAGAAAATCTTCGGCATAGGGATTCCATTTATAAACCAGAGAGTGAAAATACGGAGTGAAGCGCGCCGGATCGGTATAGGTAATACCCATAGCATTATCGTAATTGCGCTTGTATTGTTCCAGCCAGACGACTGGGATAGAAGTTAAGCCCAATGGCGATAACAACATGAGCGAATGCACCAGAGAGGGTTCCTTAAGGGCAACCGTCAGCGCAATAGTTGCGCCGCTGTTATGACCTATTAAGGTTACTTTCTTCAGGGAAAGTTTTTTACTGAATTCAATTATTGTTCCGGCGTGAAAGTCAACCGAGTAGGGTATAGCCGGTTTGTCGCTCTTGCCGTAGCCGATCATATCCAGTCCAAGTACCCGATATCCTTTTTTGATAAATTCCGGATACAGCATATGAAAATTATTCAAATCAGTGGAGACGCCGTGCAGGAAAATCACCGTAGCTCCCGCGCCTTCATCAATATAGGCCATCTTTTGTCCATTGATGGTTAAATATTTTACGGTATAGGGATATGACACATCCGCATAAGAAAGCGCTGTTTCGTTCGCATGACAGCTCATTATTTGTCCTCCACTGACAATTAATCCAAATATAAATAGCGTGAATACAACTATGTTTAATGATTTTATTTGCATTTATTTCTTCCCCGCTTGCATTAAGTATTTGTTAAAAAAATTGATTGTTCTTTCCAGCGAGAGCTTGGCGGCGGCTGCATTAAACCACATAGCATAGGATGGGTAATTGAAAGCATGCTGTTGGCCTTCATAAATGAATATTTCAGCTATTTTACCATTGGCTTTAAGTAATTTATAAAATTCTTCCGATTCTGTCACTGCAGCTACAGAATCTTGATTGCCATGATGAAGTTGTATTGGCGGCAAATTTTTTATGGATTTATTCAGATAATAAGGACTTTCATTTTCCTTTTTATTGTAAACCTGCGGCAGAAACCAGTTGCCTTGCGGATTGGGGCCGTAAAACGCAACGACGGCTTTCACATCGGGAATTCCAGCGGCTGAGGTAACAGCCAGAATTGCCCCCTGTGAATATCCGACAATACAGATGGAATGCTTTTTAACATAAGGCAACGTTTGTAAATATGTGACGGTATCACCGACAATGCTTTGAAATAAGCGCCAGCGGGCAAATTCGGGAGAACGGCCGCCCTTTGTATAATAATTGATAACAAGCGCAGCATAACCATTTTCAGAAAGGCTTTGGGCGATTTCGTAGAGTACCGGATTTAAACCGGCCACTCCATGCAGCAGGACAACTGCAGGATAGACGCCCTGTGCATCCGGCTTGTACATAGTTCCCTGCGGAGTTTCAATTTTTTCCGCAAAACAATCGGGCACTAAAGCAGCTTCGTGTAAAAGCACAACTGCACAGACCATAAAAATTAGACGGAGAATAGTTTTTCGATAAAGTTCTAAAAAGTTCATTTATTAATCTCCTTAATAGCAATTAATTTGCCGTAAAAGCGGCGATTTCCGAATTATCGTCCTGCAAGTGAACATAATTTTGATTTTGCAGCGTATTGTCAGGCGAATCATGGCTGCCGACAGTTATAAAATATTTCTGGCCTGCTTCCAAAGCAACCGATAAGGGAAGTACAAAAGAGGTTTCTTTAATCAGGTCATCTTTTTTAAAACTGCCAATGAAAATGTACTGATCCGCCTGCGCGCTATTGCCTTTTTCACCTTTAAATACGGAAACGCGATAGCCTTTCTGGCCTTGTGTTCCCGTCCAGGTAACAGTGCGGGTACTCTGATTATATTTTATTTGTGTGGGATAACCGATTATCGGATCTTTTTCGCCGCGAAAGTTGACTAGCGAAGTTTTGGTGACACCACTGTCGCTGTAAATCGCTGCTGTATATAAGCCCTGCGGCGGGAGGGTTACGGTATTGAAATTGATATCGTATCCTGTCCAGACAGTAAGATTTTCCAGCGTGTAGGCCTCTGTGCCTTCAGCAGAAAATGACACATAAGCAACCGCGCTGTTGGGTATGGATTTAAAAACGGTTCCGTCCTGTCCGAGAATTTCCACTTTCTTAATCGGCGCCGTTGTGTTGAGCAGGCTTCCTTTGCTGTCGCGAATAACAATACGAAAACTCAAAGTGCCATCCGGAATAATTGCCGCGGAGGAGCGTTTAAAAATTCCCAGATAAGTTCCGTCCGCCGGGATGAAAGGACCTTCATAATTCGCTGCCCACATCTTTGTTTCCATTAATAGCAAAAAAATAATAATAACCGCTGTCACTGCTAAAAATGTTTTTTTCATATTATTTCCTCCATAATTTTTTATAAAACTAAAAGGTGACGGTAGTTATATAACGCTTATTATATAATGTCAAGGAATATTGCCGGAAATTATTACTAGAAGGAATATTAAGTTATTTCAGCGGCATGAGTTATCAAGCAAAGGGTGTCGTTCACTTATTTTCATGAATTTGTTTAAAGCCCGTCCAGATAGACAGAATGCTTTCCGTAACAAACTTGATGATATTTTCATCCTCTCGAAAAATCGGTTTTATTGCTTTTTTAGATTGGGCATGCTCGCTATTAACCATGGTGCATAAGCCGCGAATGAAAAACCAGACAATGTAAAAGTATTGTTCGCGGTCTTCCGGGGAAAGATTTCCTTCGTACGATTTTAGCTCTTCCAGTATTTGAGCAAATTTTTTCATAAAAAACGGCGAGACCAGAGAATGATTGCGAGTGTCGTTCAGAAAACGCCAGAGATGAATTTCATTTTTCGCAAACAAAACATTGCCGATGCTGCGGTCGGTGCCGGCATGCCCCGTATATTGCTTTGTTTCATAAGAGGTTAATAAAGCAAAAGTCCTTTCCGCAATTACTTCCTGCAGATTTTTCATCGATTCTAGATAAGAGTAAATCGGTTGGGTGGATGAATTCAACTGTTTGGCGATATTGCGGGCGGAGAGGGCGTCCATTCCCTGAGAGCGCACAACCTCAAAGGCGGCATTAATGATGTCTTCCTGCGAAAATCGTGTTTTCGGCGGCACAAAAAACCTCCTGACGATGAATACTGAAATAACATACGTTATACGATGCTGTTTGTCAACGTCCTTAAAATTCTTGTTCTTGTTTTAGAAGTTGTTTATAGTCCAATTATGACAAAATATAAGATATTGGATCATACGGCGGATATCGGCATAGAAGTCTGGGGCAAAACGAAAAAAGAGCTTTTTGCCAGTGCCGCCCTCGCCATTTTTGATTTAATGATTATTAACGGCGAAGCCGAAAAGACTGAAGAAAAGACGATTGCAGTGACAGGCAATGATTTACAGGACTTACTTGTTAATTTTCTGCGCGAAATTCTTTATCTGTTTAACGGTAAAAGCTGGCTGGTGAAAGAATGCCGGATTAAAGAAATGACTGCCCATAGACTTGTCGCGCAGGTGGCGGGGGAGCGTTTCAACCGGCGTAAACATGAGATTAAGAAGGAAATCAAAGCTGTTACCTATCACAGTTTAAGCGTAACAAAAAATGTTCGGGGCTGGAAGGCAAAGGTGATTTTCGATTTGTGACGGCCTCGGAAAAAGTCCATATACTTCGTTACGCTGCATCCTGCGAAATTGCGGCGTACCCAAAAGTACGCCTCATTTCTCAGGCTTTGCGTGCCTCGTCTCTGGAGCTTTTTGCGAGGTCGTAGAAAAATATCGAGGATATAATGTCTGAAATAAAATTTGAACGCATAGATGCTAACCGTTTGTTGCTGCCGCAATCTGGCGGTATGAGAGTTCCGGGAATCATTTACGCCAATGATAAATTAGCGGAGCTGCTGCAAGGTGATGAAAGCGCCAGACAGGTGGCCAATGTGGCGCATTTGCCGGGCATTGTTTCTTATTCTCTGGCGATGCCGGATGTTCACTGGGGATACGGATTTCCGATAGGCGGTGTAGCAGCTTTTGATCTGGAAGAGGGCATCATCTCTCCCGGCGGTGTCGGTTATGACATTAACTGCGGCTGCCGCCTGATTGCCACTAAATTAAACTTCGGTGATATTAAAAGTAAAATTGCCGATCTGACCACTGCTTTATATCAGCATATACCATCAGGCGTCGGTTCGACGGGGGCCGTTAAATTATCCGGCAAAGACCAGAAAAAAGTTCTCGAAGAAGGCGCTTTATGGGCGGTGAAAAACGGTTTCGGTTCTGATGAAGATTTGGAGACAACCGAAGATGGCGGCGCTATGCTTGGCGCCGATCCCGAAAAAGTATCGGCGCGGGCGCTTGAAAGAGGCAAACAGCAATTGGGGACATTAGGTTCTGGCAATCACTTTCTGGAAATTGAAGTTGTGCAGGAAATATTTGACGAAAATGCCGCTGTTGCTTTTGGCCTGCAAAAGGGGCAGATCGTAATAATGATTCACACCGGTTCGCGGGGCCTGGGCTATCAGATTTGCGACGATTATCTGGCGTTGATGGTCAAACATATGCAGGAAACAGGCATTGTTGTTCCCGACCGACAATTGGCCTGCGCTTATCTTAGTTCACAACGAGGAAAAGATTATCTGGCGGCCATGGCCTGCGGCGCCAATTACGCCTGGGCCAACCGGCAATTGCTCATGCATCGCACGCGGGAAGTATTGGAAAAGAGACTGCGGTTGTCGCCCCGGGAGTTGGGGATGCGGCTGGTTTATGATGTCTGCCACAATATCGCCAAAATCGAAACTTTTTCGGTGCAAGGTAAAGCGCAAAAATTGTGTGTTCATCGGAAAGGCGCAACACGGGCTTTTCCCGCCGGGCATGAAGCGGTGCCAGCGAGATACAGAAGTGTCGGCCAGCCGGTACTGATTCCCGGCGATATGGGAACGGGCTCGTATGTTTTGGTTGGTGAGCCCAAGGCAATGACAGAAACATTCGGCTCGGCCTGTCATGGCGCAGGTAGAGTAATGAGCCGTTCACAGGCTACCAGGCAAAGCCGCGGCCGTTCCATTACCCATGAAATGGCGGACAAAGGAGTTGTTGTGATGGCGAGCAGCAAAGGAACGCTCAGCGAAGAAATGCCCGAAGCCTATAAAAACCTGCATGATGTTGTGCAGGTAATGCATGAAGCGGGTATTGCCCGCAAGGTTGCACGGCTGAAAGCGCTGGCGTGTATTAAAGGTTGATATATATTTACGATATTTGTTATAGGATAAAAGAAAAATATAATATGTTTTAATCCAACAAAATCGGAGATTATTATGGAAACAAAAAAATTTATTTATTATCAAGATGAAAATATGTTTATCGGCTGGCTGGAAGAGTATCCGGATTATAAAACACAGGGCGAGACTCTTGACGAACTGAAAGAAAACCTGATGGACATTTATGAAGAGTTAACCAGTGGCAGAATATCTAACGTTTTGCATGTCGGGGAATTGCGCGTAGCATGAAACGTAAGGACTTAATTCGCGCCATTGAGGAAATAGGATGTGTCTTCATTCGTCATGAAGGCCGTCATGATTGGTATCAAAATCCAGAGACAAAAATATCACAACCAATCCCTCGTCATAATGAAATTAAAGATTTACTGGCAAAGCATATTCTTAAGATGCTAAAAAGAAAGATATAACTCACACATTATTCGAATGTAATCATCCGGATTAACTATATAGTTACAGCTTAGTAAATAAAAGGCGGAGCATGTATGGTCGAGCTGATATTTGATGAAAATGAAGATTGGGAAAAGAGAGTTCTGTGCAGCGATGGAAACTGTATCGGCACAATAGGCGCTGATGGGCGCTGCCGGGAATGTGGCAAGCCTTATGAAGGTGCATTAAAGGTTGGCGATGTTGAAGCAAAAGCTGATGACTGCCAGGTATTGAGCCAGCCAAAAAACTTAACGACCAATAATGACGTCAGCGCACCAGACGATGAATGGGACAAGAGAATATTATGTTCGGACGGCTGTTGCACGGGAACCATCGGCCCCAATGGTCTCTGCCGGGAATGTGGTAAACCTTTACAATGAGAAACGACTGTTGCCGGCAGAACCTCTGATAAAAAAGTAAGCTATTCCCGGCAATCCCTCAATCCTTAAGCTTTAGTCAGTGATAATTTTGCCCGTGACGTTGTCAACTATCACGGGGGTTGCAAAGTAGGTCACTGAAGGTAAAACACCATATTTACCGAGAATGAATTGTTGCCATTCCTCTGTACAGAGGCGCTCGGCGTCTTCCTGTGAATTCCACAGATAAACTCCACCGGCTGTCTTGCCATCCTGCGTCAGAAGGTAATACTTGCGAATCAGGCCGGGAATCTCTTGATACTTTGGGGCAGTACTCAAAAAAACCTCACGTGCCTTTTCGCGGGAAAACTTTTGTGGAAGATTGAACTGAACTAGTGCTGTAATCATGGTAATTCCCTTTCTGAGTTTAATGAATTGGCTGACGAAAAAATCACCGGCCCGAGGAGCGCGGAGCTGGTAGAACGGCTGGATTGTTTTTGTTATCAATTTTTATATTTTATATGCAGGTTGTCAGCAACTTGTGCTAATTTCTTATCAAGCGTCCAGATTGGAATGCCAGTTAATACAGCCGATGCAATCAGCTGGGCATCCACATAGCCGATACCTTTTCCCATCAGACGGTTATTCTCAATAAATGCCAATACTTCTTCATGTTCAGCTTCAATGCTCGTTGGCAGCAATTGAAGAAAAGAAAGAATAACGGCTCTGTCTTTAAGATTCCCGCAAGCCAACTCCCCGACGATTAATGGGTGGGATAATACCCGTCCATCATTAAGCAAGTCTGCTAACTCAGTATTCCCATCCCGCAAATGCGAGACCCAAACAGAAGTGTCCACGAGAACCATGAGCTATCACGCTCCTTTTCTTCGTGGTATTGTCTGAAGCTGTTTTTGAGTGCCACCCAGCTTTGCCAGCCTCCGTGCGCTTTCTCTGGCAATAAGTGCTTCTAGCCCTAGCTTAACAAGAGCCGTCTTTTCTTTAATTCCGGTAATTTTTGTTGCTTTATCAATCAAATTATCTTCGATGTTCAGCGTTGTTCTCATATTATTACCTCATACAAATGTGATGCCTTAGTATGCACATCTTATGCATATATGTCAAGGTTAGGTTTTGATAACGGAAAGCGGAACCGAAGCGAAGCAATTGAGCAATTAGGTTTATTTTTTGTGTTAGACAAAATTAAATCAATGACGCTCGCTGACAATGAGTCCCAAACTTCAGAAACAAAGTGAACTGAAGTTTGCTGGACGAATTATACCAGGCGCAGCGCCGTGGTAAAACGAATGCAACGAAGGTTGAAGCGAAAGTGTAATTGATCCCGAAAGCGAGCGGGTTATGGCGAAGCTATTCGGGATCCCGGGGTTATATTCCCCACAACTTGTTGCGATCGGAGAAGAACCACACGCTGGACGATACCCCTTAGCTTGCTGAGGGGTTGTTCATTATAATCGTTCAATTTATTTATCCTTGAAATGTCAGGAAGTTAATAAGTTAACAGCGTCCCTCTGTTTCTAAGTTAACAGCGTCCCTCTGTTTCGCTCTGTTCCTCTTTTTAGTCAAATAGATCTGCCTGTTTTGCCTCTGCGTACTTTTCTAGACCTTCCTTCCTGACAAGCTCATCCGGTAGTGGCAAGCGTTCCAATGACCGAGGTTCAACCTTAATGGCATCGCCTCCATATGATTTCCCCACCTTCTTGAGATTGCTGATGGTCTCCGGATTCGAGAGTACCTTCCAGAGATGTTCAATAAAATCAGAAGACGTATGTTTGGGATAGACACATAGCAGACATGTGAGGGGAACAACGTCGGTTCGGTTCCTAATGAAACGCGCACTTCGTCTGCCGAGATATGCAAACATGATTGGCGGAATTTCCCGTATCTCCATCCGATACCACGGCTTTCGCGTTTTGATGAGCGTCTTGTCTGGCAGACCACTTTTTTTCCCGTCCTCAAGATATTTCTGCACACGCGCCGGCAGTTTATCAAATGGCAAGCCGTTGACGTTCAGCAATCGGGTTGGTCTACCCTTGGCTTCAAGGCGTGAAAGATCCTCTGGATCGAAATACTCCCCTTGAACATCTCGCATGCGCCCAACAGCCTTCACGAGCAAAGATTCGGGGATTCCCAATTCCTTGGCACGCGCAGATGTCATGAAGAAGAACTCGTTATCTCCTGTGACAATGCCACGCATAACGGATGCGAAGTCGCCCAGCATGTATTGATGCGTGGTGCCGTCGGACGGCGGCCTAGACAAGCCGGTCGTCAATCCCTCGGACAATTGACGGCGATATACTTGAATTCCGCTATAGTTCTTTTTGTGTTGCCCCGATACCAGCGTAATCAATTCTTTTGAATCGCAATCAAGACATTTCACCCAGTCAAATTCCTTGGCCGGACTCGCGTTGCGGATGAGAAAGACGAGGGCATTGGTGTCAACATCAGGAAATGGGGTGGCTTCTGCCGCAAATGCAACGACCGCATCTAATCTGTAACGAGAGCAAATCCATTGCCAAAGGGCATGAGCAAACACGCCCTCGCATATGTCTGCTGAGACAATATACGCAAGGCGTCCTTCAGTGGCCAACGTCTGAAGTGCTCTGATGAGGAAGTAAACATGCAATCCCGCCCTTGCGTCAATATGCCGCCCTGTAGTCTTACGGGCGAACTCGCTCAGATATACCTTCTGTGCCGGTGACAGACGGTGATGACGAATGTATGGGGGATTAGAAATGATGGCAGGGAAGAGTTCTGACGGCGGATCGAGAACAAAGTCACGCATTTCGACGTTTTGCAAGTCGTGGTCATCCAGCCCCGACTCTCTGGCTTGGCCAAGGACCTCCGGGTCAATGTCTCGTCCAAATAGTGCTAGGTCAAAGACGTGTGCCCGCGCATAGCGTTTTGCCGCGCGAAAGAAGACGCCCTCTCCTAGAGCTGGGTCAAGCAGGCGTGATGGCTTTTCCTGCAACACATAGGCCGCCATGAAGTCCGCTGTCCAATCAGGCGTCCAGAACTGCCCTTTCCTGCGCAGGGCTTCCCTTTCAAGTCCTGCACGAGGTAGTTTGTATGTCTGTGTTTTTGGCATGTTGATCTACTTGACCGAATCCAACACAGCAAGGGCTTCTACGGAAAGTTGAGATTTTCCTCCAACGAAGCGCACGTATGGGAGGATATGCCCGTTCTTGTCTGTGATGGAGTCCGCCACCAATTGTGGTTCTTCGACAGTTTGTGCCAGTGAATAGGCGTGCCTATAGTAAATCTTGTAGATTATCTTCTTTGACGTAGCACCGCCCGGAGCCTGAAACACCTGCTCGGTTGGCGCGATGTCACCCCGCGTAAACAGTTTTTCTGCGTCCGAGAATGATATACCGAAGGCCTCGTCAAAGAACGCGTGCCAAACGTGAATCGGAATCTTCCTCTTGCTCTGCCACTTCTTCAAGGGCTCCCTGTCTTCCTCTTTGATGATAATCGTGGGAAGTACGGCTGCTTTCTTTAGACCGTCCCGTCCGCCAAGACGCTTTTGAGGCGTGAATGGTGTTGCGTAGTCCGGCATCTGTTTGGCTCGCCAAAGACTATTCTCGCATTCGACGGCAATAACGGCATGTTCCAACAGGTCCTGCATTTTCGGGTCGTCTTCGGGTGTAAAGGGCAATTCGCTGATTCCGTTCAATCCCTTGACCGCCGAGTCAACCTTGGCTCGATCCTTAACTCGATAAATCAGCAAGTCAGGCCGTTTGATATTGCCAAGACCGGCTTCTTCAAGCCGCTCGAAGTAGAGTTCAAAGGCCCGCACATCGTTGTCGGGCGCGGTTCCGCTGGGGCCATACGCCAATGCGAAATACCTGCCGGTCGCGTTCACCGCTTGGGTCAACCGTTCTTCACTCCACACGCCCTGAGACCAGCGCATGAGGAAGTCACTTCCGCGAAGGCGTCGCGGGTTGAGCAGGAAATCTGCCCACGGCGCATTGCCCATCGCCCGTAGCGTCAGGCTTATGTCTTCCATCGAGACTGACAAAACCTTTTCAAAGGGGTGTTCTGTATGTCTTTTCATATCGTTCCTTTCTTGAGCCAACGTGCGGATGAGCCGCAAGCGCAAAAAGGAAAAAGAGACCGCAGGCCACTTATTACCAATTGCTTGTCGTTTTCCACTTATTGCGATATTAAACTACAAAACATGGAAATCATGGGTATACATTTTCTCCATCCAGTTTCAATGCTCTGTGCACAACAGAGACTTATTTTCATTATACCGCTTCTAAATCAGAGATGATATCGAGGCGGCTAGGAGGAGGCGACGAGGCGTATTATACATACGTTGAGGACGCCGACAACGACGCCAACAAAGATAGCGCTATGATTTAGAAGTGGTATCAGAAGTCGTAAAGCTTTGCCCCCGGTATCACCGTAAACTTATTCTTCTGCAGCACTTCAATTGCCTTTTCGGGATTGTCGAAGCGGAAGATGATGACGGCGTTCTCACCGCTTTTTTCCACGAAAGCATAAAGATACTCCACATTGATGCTCTCTTGGGAAAGAGCTTCCATGATGCTGTGCAAGCCGCCCGGCCGGTCGGGAACTTCCACCGCGACGACAATGGTTTTGTTTACCCGGAAACCCTTTTCCTTGAGAACCTTGTTGGCTTTCTCCACATCATTGACAATCAGGCGTAAAATCCCGAAGTCGGCAGTTTCGGCAACGGTCAGAGTTCTAATATTGATATTGGCTTCTTTGAGGATGCGGGTGGCATGCTCCAGCGAGCCGGGTTTGTTTTCCAGAAAAACAGAAATTTGTTCTACTTTCATCTTATGCCCCCCTTTAAAATTTGCGTTTGTCTATTACTTTCTTAAATGCGCCCGCCTGACGCTGCAAGGTATTGGGCTCTACCAGTTTTACCCGCGGCGAGATACCCAGATAATCTTTCATGTCCTTGACAATTCTTCTTTCAATATTCTGCAAATCTTTGACGCCGCCGGACTCGCTGAATATTTTTTCGCTGACTTCCACTTGCAGTTCCACTGAATCCAGAGCGCCGGCCTTGTCAACGATAAGCTGGTAATGCGGCTCCAGCCCTTCGATAGCAACAAGAATTGCTTCAACTTGCGAGGGGAAGACATTAATGCCGCGGATAATGAGCATATCATCGCTGCGTTTTACCACTCTTTCCATACGAATATGGCTGCGGCCGCAACGGCAGGGTTCGGTAATCAGCCGGGAGATATCGCCGGACCGGTAGCGAATCAGCGGAAAGGCTTCTTTGGTAAGTGTCGTGAAGACGAGTTCGCCTTCCTCGCCTTCCGGTAAAATTTCGCCGGTTGCGGGATTAATTGTTTCGACGATAAAATGGTCTTCAAAAACATGCATGCCATTGCGCCCTTCCAAACACTCCATAGCGATGCCGGGCCCCATAACTTCCGAAAGACCGAAGATGTTGAGCGCGGTAATGGAAAAAGCCTGTTCAATTTCGGCGCAAATGGCCTTGCTCCAGGGTTCGGCTCCGAAAATGCCGACGCGCAGCTTCAGGGATTTCATATCCACTCCCTGAGCTTTGCCCTCTTCGGCCAGATGCAACGCATAGGAAGGGGTGGAACAGATGGCGGTCGGCCCGAAATCCTGCAGAATCATGATTTGCCGTTTGGTATTACCACCGGACATGGGAATGACGCTGGCTCCAATTTTTTCCGCTCCGTAATGGAGACCCAGTCCGCCGGTGAACAAGCCATAACCATAGGCGTTGTGAACGATATCATTTTTGGTCAAACCGGCCGCCGCCAGGGAACGCGCCATCAGCTCCGACCAGATATCTATATCATGCCTCGTGTAGCCGAAAACCGTCGAAACGCCGCTGGTGCCGGAAGATGCGTGCAGCCTTACAATGCTGCTCATTGGCACGGCAAATAGTCCGAAAGGATAGTTTTCGCGCAAATCTTTTCTGTTGGTGAAAGGAAGCCTGTGCATATCGGCCATTGCCTGGAAGTCGTCAGGTTTAATGCCGGCGGCGTCAAAAGCCTTTTTGTAGTAGCCCACGGTATGATAAACGCGCTGTAAAACGCCTTGCAGTCTTTTGACCTGTAAAGCCCGAATAGCTTCACGGGGCAGGGTTTCAAACTCTTCATTGTAAATCATATGGCGCCTCCCTTTTTCTGATATTTTCCAAGCACTATATCTTTAGGGTAACACGGTATGAATTAAGTGTAACAAAACTTTTGGCACGTGGCAAGAAGCTTTCGATATTTAATTGAAATTTGTTGAAAATTTCTAATTTATTCTTTACGGAATCAGGTCTGATGTGCTAATTTTAAAATCAAATAATGAAGCAGGGCTATAACATTGTGAAGCTTACCATCAGCCGCAAACTTCTTTTCGGATATTTAATCATGGCCTTACTGACGGTGCTGGCCAGTACCTATGCCTTATGGAATCTCCGCAATCTTCATCAGGTAGCTTACCAGATAACCAATAGAGATTTTCTAGTTGTGGAAACATGTAAAAGCATGCGGGATTCTCTTTTGGCGCAGGAAGGCGCCGAAAAAAAATATTTTGTTTTTAAAGATCCGTCGCTGGTAGAAATATTTCGGGCAAGCAGCCAGGAATTTAAGGCCGGGCTGGAAAAATTAAAAAAAATCAATTCCGCGGGCAGTCTTCGCATAATCAACAATAATATCGAAATTTTGCATGACCGGTATGACGTGCTGTTTCATAATGAAATCTCGCTTGTCAAAGAGGGGCGCATTGCGGAAGCTCTTAATATTTCGGATACGGAAAGTAAGCAGGTAATTGATGAAATCGCCAGCAAGTTAAAAAATATTCAAAGGAAATCAGATGAGGCTATCAACGATGATATGAAGATGATTGCCAAACAGGGCGGCAATGCTATTAAGATGACCATCGGAATCAGTTTGTTCAGTCTCATTCTCGGCATTACTCTGGCTCTCGCAATTACTCGCAGCATCGCTAAGCCTATAAAAAGACTGCAGAAAGCGACAGGATTAATTGCGGAAGGAAAGCTTGATTATCAGATAGAGATAGACAGGAAAGACGAAATAGGTGATCTGGCGGAAGATTTCGCCAATATGACGCAGCGGCTGAAAATTCTGGAGGCAATGAATCTGGACGCCAGCCCCCTGACCGGGTTGCCGGGCAATCTGGCCATCGAAAACCGCATCAAGGAGTTACTTTCGGCAAAGCAAAAATTTTCATTATGTCAGGTTGACCTTGATAATTTTAAGCCTTTTGCCGATAAATACGGATATGCGTGGGGGAGCGAAGTAATTAAAGAAGTGGCCGATATCCTGAAAGAGAATGTCGGTAAAAACATCAATAATGAAGTATTCATCGGACATATCGGCGGCGATGATTTTGTTGTGATTGCCGAACCTGTGAGGGCGCAGGAAATTTGCCGGAAGCTGGTGGAAGATTTTGCAAAAAGAATATGGAAATATTATGATGTAAAGGATGCGGAACAGGGCTATATTATGGGGCATGATCGTCAGGGAACGATGCGGAAATTTCCCCTGATTACTATTTCGGTGGCGAGCGTAACCGATGACGGCTCTCGTTTTGGCAGCCCGCTGGATATGGCGATGACGGTTGCGGAACTGAAAGAATACGCCAAGTCGTTGCCCGGCAGCAATTACGTTACCGAAGAGGATGTGGGGCAAAGCAACTATAAAAATAATGAACACCGGAACGGAGTGTAAGGTTTGTTTAGCAAAGCGACGAAGATATTGCTGATTGCAGTGTCATTATTAATGGCTTTTGGTTGCGCAACGACAGAAACTGCCAGAGAAACTGGTAAACCGTCGGTTAAGGCGGAAAGCACGAAAAGTTTTTTTGCTCTTGCTCCTTCGGACGATGATCTTTTCAGTGAGGCTTTATCGTATTTGGAAAAAGACGCCGTCGAAAATGAGACGGACTATGATGGGGCGAAAGAAAAATTGCAGGAACTTATCAAACAATATCCGAAAAGTAAGTGGCGCCAGCCGGCGGCTGATTTAATACGCGCACTGGATCAGTTGACATTGCTGCGGGCCAGGGTAAGCAATATGAAGAACGCCCGGGATAAAGCAGTAACCGAAAAAAACCGGCTGGTGAAGGAACATGAATCTGTTAAAAAGGAAAGCAAGCTTCTCGAGGAGAAATATCATAACGATACGGCTAAACTAAAAACGGAAAATGAACAGCTCAAAAACGATATTCAGTTATTGAAGAATCTGGAAATAAAACTTAATAAACGGGATAAACTCCTCAGATGAATCAGGCGGCAAAGAAAGATCGTGCAATTTTCAAGTTGCTGTAAAGCTACAATCCCGATAGAAAAACAGACCGGGATTGATAGTTTAAATAATCCCGCACGGCGGAGGGTAATCAGGCTCAGGCTTTATCAGTGAAGCGTATTAAAGTTTGTTAGCCGAAGTATCCCGTGTTAATATGGGTATAATAACAGCGTAGCGAGCTCGCCAATATATTTTTCGGCGTACTCCGTAATTCATACCCGTAATTGACTATTGCTTGGAAAAGAGCCCATGGAAAAAATCCATACCGCAGACCTTAAAATCGGAATGTACGTTATTCTGCCCAAAGCGTGGTTTTCCCATCCTTTCCTGAAAAATGAATTTATCATCAGTTCGGAATCGCAAATTGAAAAAATACTGGCCGCAGGAATCAGATCTGTCTTTGTTGATTCTGCCCTCAGCGTTATTGCGAAAAAAGAAGAGGCGACCAAGTCGGAAATCAGCAAAAACAGAACGGAGCAGCCGGTTATCCCGCCGGATTTGCGCGAAGCGATTTATGATAAAAAAAAACCCCCTGAGGAAAAAGCCAGGGCGGTGCAAAAGCATTCCATTACGATGATGAACCGTTTAATGGAGATGCCGTCAGCGGAAAATATTGTGGAAGCCAAAAAAGGAATTGCGGAAGTTGTCAATTTGATTTTGTCGGATGATAAAACAAATTCCTTTCTGTTGAGCCTGACTTCTCACGATTATAACACGTATGTCCATTCCGTCAATGTTGGTGTTCTGGCTGTTTCCCTGTCGAAAAAACTATTCATCAAATCCAATGCCCATAACATGCATGAATTGGGAGCCGGTTTTTTTCTGCACGATTTGGGCAAAGTAAGAATCAAACTGGATATCATCAACAAACCGGACAAATTGACGGAGGAAGAAATGCAGCAGATGCGTCTGCACCCCCTCTATGGCTATGAAATACTGCGGGAGACGCGTCAGTTAACGGAGGAATGTAAAAGAATTGTTCTGCAGCATCACGAAAGGTATAACGGCACCGGTTACCCCAAAGGACTGCAGGGTGAGGAAATTCATCTTTACGGGCGCATTTGTTCTCTGGCGGATGTTTATGATGCTTTAAATTCAGAGCGTCCCTACCGTCACGGACTTAAACCTTTTGATGCGCTCAATATTATGAAGTATGAAATGCTGGAACATTTCCACCGGGAATTATTTGAAAAATTTGTGTTGCTTTTTAAATAGCGGTAGGGGCAAATATAATTTATGATTAAGGCAATCAAAACGACGGACCTGAAAATAGGCATGTACATCATGCTGCCTCATGCGTGGAAAGCCCACCCCTTTTTAAGAAACAGCTTTCTGCTGGAATCCCGGCGGCAGATACAAAAAATCATTAATTACGGCATTGAATCAGTCAACGTGGATATGGATAAAAGCGAAATTGCCGATGATACTCCGCCCATGGTTTATCAGGAATATCTGTCCCGCCAGCAGGAAAAACAAAAAAAAATCAACATAGTTACCGCTGAAATACGGGAAATTGTCAATGATACAAAAATGGCTCCGCAGACTAAGGCGGAAGCGGTGCACTGGCAATCAGTGGACATGA
Source organism: Deltaproteobacteria bacterium (assembly GCA_022703375.1). GTDB lineage: Bacteria > Desulfobacterota > Syntrophia > Syntrophales > Smithellaceae > JAKLDS01. Next base: position 68,741 of record JAKLDS010000005.1, read on the forward strand.
TGAGCAATCTCTTTCATAATCCTTCCGCGGAAAATATTGCCGAGGTTAAACAAGGCGTCGGAGGGATTGTCGATCTTATTCTGAAAGATAATGACACGGAGCATTATTTGCTGCGGCTTAATTCTCATGATTATGATACTTATATTCATTCGGTAAATGTCGGTATGTTGTCGCTTTCGCTGGCCAAAGCTGTTTTAACAAAAAAAGATAAACATGACATGCATGCCCTGGGAGCCGGTTTTTTTCTCCATGATATAGGAAAGGTGAATATTCAGGAGGCCATTATTCAAAAGCCGGGGAAGCTGACGGAAGAAGAATGGGCTGTGATGCGCAAACATCCGAGTATGGGGTTTAAACTGCTGCATGACGCGAGGCAAATCAGCGAAGAAAGCCGGTTGATAGTTTTACAGCATCACGAACGGGATAATGGTACCGGATATCCCAAAAGAATGAAGGGCAATGAAATACATGTTTATGGAAGAATCTGTTCCATAGCAGATGTTTTTGATGCGCTGGCTTCCAAAAGGCCTTATAAGCAGATGCTCAAGCCTTTTGAAGCGCTGAAAATTATGAAGGAACAGATGCTGGATCATTTCCAGAAAGAAATATTCGAAAAATTTGTATTACTGCTGAAGTAGCTTTTCTCCGTTTAAATATTTATCCGCCAGAATAATACCCAGAGCGGTTTTCGCATCAAATATTTCACCATTTTCAACAAGCTTGCGGGCGAGGGAAATCTCCGTCGGCACAAGGGCAATGAATTCATCGCTGTCGGGTGGCAGGGGTTCGGGATAAAGATCCCGGGCTAAAAAGAAATACATATATTCATCACAGTAGCCGGGAAGTAAATAACCCGCAAATAATTTAACGAAACTCCTGGCCTGAAAGCCGGTTTCTTCCGCCAGTTCCCGCCTAGCGCAAGACTGGGGAGATTCGCCTTCCCGATCCATGCTGCCGGCCGGAATTTCCAGCAGGTCTTGCTTCACGGCATTGCGGTACTGTTTAATTAATAAAAATTCCTTGTTTTCATTGACGGCGACGATTGCCACTGTCGGTTTATGGCTTACCCAGTTTTGCCTGGTTTGCTTCCCATTGGGTAAAACAAACTCCTCTTCGAGGACATCAAAAATTTTACAGCGGTATTTCAGTTCCTTTTTCATTAATAAAAGGCAGCTTTTCTCAATTTGTTTTTATCATTGTCAAAATATGTTTTTCAATTTCTTCCTTGGGCAAGGCGCCGACGAGACGTTCCACAATCTTGCCTTCCTTGAAAAAGAGCATGGTGGGAATACTGCGAATACCGTACCGGGAAGCCGTCACGGGATTTTCGTCAACATTGAGCTTGGCTACCTTGATGGCGCCGGCATAGTCCTGCGTAAGTTCATCAATAGTCACAGACAGGGCGCGGCAGGGAGCGCACCAGGGCGCCCAGCAATCCACCAGAACGGATGAATCCGCCGATAACACTTCCCGCAAAAAGGTGGCATCAGTTACTGAGGCGGGCTTGGTTTGCTGTTGCGGAATTACCAGCATCTCGTGACATTTACCGCAAAGAGGTTTCTGATGGAGCCTTTCTTCCGGCATTCGGTTTTTAGTGCCGCATTTGAGGCAGCGGATAATAAGATCGTCCAGCGGCGCGTGGCATTTGCCGCAGGTCGGCCTTCCCTGAAATTTCGGGCCGGGTATTCGGTTTTTAGTGCCGCAGTTGAGGCAGCGGATAATTATATTTTCCG
>JAKLDS010000050.1 GCA_022703375.1 Deltaproteobacteria bacterium
CACGCCTTTTTCTTTACGAATATATTCAGCGAAAAAAGAAGAATTCATGATGAGCAAATTCATTAAGGATTTAATATCACCTTCCATTTTTTTTAAATTGCTAATTGTTTTTTCTTTCTCTTCCTGTTCATAGGCAAATATTATTTTTTGCCGGATTAACTCGGACAGTGAGCATTTCTTATCTGCCGCTTCCTTATCCATTCTCACCCTTAGATCACCGATAATTTTAGCTCCAACAATCTCTCCCACGTTTAAACCTCGTATCCATCTGTTTACATTGCTGAATTGTCTTATACTTTCTCTGCTGCTTTAAATAATATTTAAAGCTTAATGTTTAATTATATCAGCCACTAATAATCATCTTATTGTTCCGTTTTTAAAGTTTAAGCAGAAATATTCTGCGTAGGGTCTCCGAAAAAAACCCGCGTACCCTTCCATTAACCCATTACCTGAGTTCTTCGCTCCCTGGTGTCAAATAGACGATTATTAAATTTCCATTCCTTTCTCGAAAGAATTACTGTTCTGAGGCATTTGCTCTCCAGTGTATCTATCTTTTTCCATCCGGGATGGATCTTTCTGCTGCGAAGAATGATCAATATCTTTTTCAGCTTTAGAATAAATATTTATTCCATTTTTCATTTCATCGTTCCCAATTGTATGATCAAGCGTAGATTTCTTCTCCTGGGGGAGGGAAGCATACTTTTTTAATTGATCAATATCATCGGTCAATAAATAAAAATCATCTTTAGCCCGGGTAGCCGCAACATAAAACGAATTAAGATTTACACGATTGGCCAGAGCGCTGAAGATAACTTTGGAATATGATCCTCCCTGTGATTTGTAATCAGTAATCGCATAAGCATGATCTATGTAATTATAGTGATTTAAATTTACATTAATCCTGCTTTTACCGACACTGACATTGATAATTCCACTCTCATCGATAGAATTAATTGTTCCGGTCTGGCCATTATTCACACCAATTAATTTATCATTTTTCAAAAACATGATGTGATCGCCTTTGGCAAATTCTTTTTCTGTATCTACCGAGCCGGATATTTTGTCGCCATTTTTAAACATATCTATTTGTTGGATAGAATCGTTATCCAGGGCGGCGGTAATTGTATTATTGTTTAAATCTATATTGGTTATTTTACCGGAGATTCCTGACTCGATATCGTTAAAAGATTTTTTAATATGAATGGTATTCCCAATCTCGTAATGAGAAGAGAACCTTTTTGCAATCCCCACTAGCGAAATAGGCGCCTGCGTTTTAAAAAAGAAACCTTTGCTGTCGATTAAATTGTCACTCACCAAATAAGAGCGGATATCAGAATTTAAGACATCCTTTTCCTTATTGGTGGAAGTAACGACAATGGAATTGGATGGATCATTTTTATATAATTCTAAAATTATATCCCGGCGGTCATTAAAGGAAATTCTTTCGTAAAGCCTATTATTTTCGTTGATCAGATTAACGGCATCATTTATTTTATATTTACTTTTTGTGAGCTCGGCCAATTTAATCGTATATGCATTTTTTTGGCGAATACCTTGCGATAATTTAACCACATGAATGTCGCCCTTTTCTTGAGCATCCTGAAAAGCACGTCCGGCATCTATAGCCTGTAATTGTTTCATGTCACCCAGCAGAATTAACCGCGCATCATCAGTAACGGCTCTCTCCATCATGGAATGTGTTTGCAGAGAACCCAGCATTGAAGCTTCATCGATAATCCTTAAAGAAGTGCCGCTTTCTTCGGATTTGTGGAGTAAAAAAGAATCAACGGTAATACCTTTGGCACCAGTCGCACTGACAAATTCCTCGACGGCTTTGCCGGTTTTAGAATGGCCGGTTAGCGTAACAAGTTTTTCTTCGCAGGCTGCGGCGACGGCTTTAAAAATAGTTGTTTTGCCGGTTCCCGCGTCCCCCTGGACGACAATAAACTGATCAGGAGAGGTCATTACATCAATAAATAGACTTCTTTGATCTTTGGTCAAACCATGAGGTGCAATATTATTATTGTCATTTTCAAAACCGGTAATAAACCTTTGAGCTTCTTCTTTACTCATTAAGGGCTCTACATTTCCTTTTCCTGCTTCCAGCATCCATAAAATATCTTTTTCTGTCTCAATTATTTTGTCAGTACTGTAGATGCCGGGCGCTATTTCAGTAAACAGCTTGTCTGTACCTGCATTCTTAACAATTTCATTCATAATGTCATTTTTATTATATTTACCCAACGAGAGAGCCAGGCTTTGTTTCATCAACTCAGAAGTTGTAAAGGTAGATTCAGTGGCGGTAAGATCATTGACCACGTGACGAAGGACACTTCTTGCAGAAATATCATTGACAATTTTATTATTAAACGCTTCTGTAGCCAAAGACACCAATTTATCATTGGAATAACCGATATCGCTGGCTTGTTTATTCCAGGAATCCATTAAAAATTCTTTTGTAAACTCTGATTTTTCCGGCCTTGTTTCCAGCGTGGCAATTACTTGTATTTTGGGGTTGGTTTCCGGAATGCTGTTATTATCTAAAAATTCAGCTTCCGCCTGCTTGATATTGGCAGTTCTTTTGGAAAACGTGTCGATTAACTCTTTAGGAACCCCGGCGACCTCATATAATCCGTTAGGTTTGATCTCTATGGCATAACCAATCTCTGACAAACCTTTAGCCATACTTGCGTTATAAACGGCAGTAATCTCTTTTTGGTTTTTAAAAATATCATCGTTATAAAGAGCCCTGTAGGAACCGTCAGCACGTTGAACTATATTGCATATCAAAACATGGGTATGAGAATTAGGATCGTTTTCGCGACTGGTTGAATGTTCATACGTGGAAAAGATACCCTTTCCCGCAGCATGGACAACATTTACTTGATAGTTTACTGTTTCGCGGTATGAAATGTAATGATCATCAATATGTTTCACAACATCTTCAATGGCGGCAGATCGGATGTTCCTTATCCTCTCATCTGAGGCCAGATGTTCCATAATGGAAACACTTTTCGGATCGGAAAAAACAAAATCAACGCCGGCACGATGTTCTGTTCGCCCCGCCGCGGCATAAGTGTCCTGAACTATTTGTCTGCCGGTTAAATCATTTCCATTGATGACATTATTGAAATCATCCTTCAAAACAACAGAGCCGGCCTCCAAGCCAAGAGATTCGCAACCCTCGCCCAGCCATCTGCTGTTATTCCTGTCGCAAACGGGATCCTTTTCATAATAATATTTACTTGCCGCGGTTGCCGATTGAGATACCGGTCCCATCATAAATTATTCCTCGATTAGTGATTGGATATTTGATTTCAAAGTTTCGTAATCTTCCGGCCAGCCTTGGGCCGCAAAAGAAGTGACTAAATTATGCAACTTGATTCTTTGGCTATTGAGTCTTTTTTCTTCAGCGGCTTTAGCTTTCCTCTTTAATAATTCAATTTTCTTCTCCAGCTCATTAATTTTCTGATTAACATCTTGATTTAATTTTTTCTTTTGCTTCATCACTTCTTTCATAATTAAAATCCTCCTTATTTATGATCAAATGCAGGTGATTTTCATAAAAGCTTGTTTCACGGTGGCCTTGTCTCAGAGCTAGAAGGTATCATCCCTTCTGAATAGAATTGAATTGCCACACACAGGGCTGTTGAATCTTGCAATTCAATCCCGTTGGCAGTTCGTCTTGCTGCATCCAGATATTTTTTTTGTTCATTGACGGGAAGCTTGGCAAATTCTTCTTTTGCTTTTCGAAAGGTTGCCGCATCCGCAATTATTTGCGATTCCTGATTGTGATTAGCCATATCTTTTTTCTTTATTTGAAAATCATGCCAGCCTTCAGGTATTTCCAGTTGGCCGTTCAATAATTTTTTTTTCATAAAATGACTGAGTGAGCATTTATTTTTTATGCCCTCGCCATTGGGATAAGTAATTTTCAAGAAATCTTTGATAATCTCATCTGCTTCTTCGGCAGTTGTCGGGACAGGAAAAGTAGTTAAAATAATCACTTTATCCGGTTCTTTTTTGGGGAAATCAGTCGACGACGACTCTTCTTTTGTTGTCGTAGTCTTTGTTCTGTAATTCTTTGTATTAGAAGTCTTTGTATAAGATGGTGCCAAACTGGCATCATCGAATGCGCCATTCTGGCATGTCGAATGTGCCAAATTGGCACCATCGACAACCGTTTCGGGTTGATCGCTGTTTTCGGCTAAAGAATTGTTCTCATTTTTTCTATGAGATGTTTTTGTTCCTATTGAATTAATTGCATTTATTAGCGGGTGTTCATAATTAATGCTGTACCACTTCGTTTTATTCAAATTATGCTCGTTATAATTACCGGCTATGATCAATTTTCTCTTTTCGAGGTTCAGGAAGATACGTTGCAGGCTTCGAATTGACAAAAAACTGAAATAGTTCTCTTGCCACTTTTGGTAAGTATTCCAAACCCAAATACGACCGGCATGGATATCCCTTTCACTTTCCTTCGGGTGTTCTCTGTGGCGCTCTAGTTTTATTCGGATTAAAAAATGAAGTTGTTGCAAAACAACGGCAGCCTCCAAACCGATCGCTGTGGCAAGCGATGGCAAAACTACGAGAGGTGCTTCATCCAGCAACAGTTTGCTTGTCTGTGGTTTTAAGGAGACGTAATTGCTCATTTTAATCTATCAAAAAAAAGCAAACAGCTTGTTCGTATATATTGACTTCTTGGTATCAGTGGAAGAGGGTCATTTTTAGGTGTGTTAAATAGTAGAAATAACAAAGGAATAATCAGGAGCGCATAACTCTTAATCAGTAGGTTGTCGGTTCGATCCCGACAGGGCTCACCAAAAACAGGGGGTTACAGATAAATTCTGTAGCCCCTTTTTCTTTGTTTTTTTCCAGCTAAAGTTATTACCTTAACACGAGATATGTGCCAGGTTTAAATTGAGTCTTTGCTCCTGGCGCGTAATTTGATATTCTTTGACAAGTTCATATGGCGCTCCATTTCTTTCAGGAAGAAACAAAGCAATGTGTCATTGCGCAATACTTAAGGCCGGATCAAACTTTCCTGAGACAGTAGGGCTCTGGGCATTCCTCGTTTCCCGGCGTACCTTTTCCGACAGATAAGGTATTAATTCTCCCAGGGTCACATGGCCATCCCTGTTATAGTCAGCTTCCCCCTTGATGCCTTTCAGAAGATAATAGGTGAAGACCCCGTGGCCGTTGCCCCATTGTTGTCCTTCCTGAGAGAACTGCTTATCGTCGGAGGCGCTGATAACGGCTATGCCGTCACCAATTTGCGACAGATTCTGCAATCCGGAATTTATCGGATTTATCCGGATGCCTCTGTCGTCTCTGCGGGCAATATCAAAAGACTGTCCGACACCGCCGGAATGACAGGCATCAGCAATCACCACCACCTTCTTTGCCTTGATAAAACGCTTGAGGGCAGTTTCGATATCCCACATGGGAAACCCTGTCGCCGCAACATTGTCGTAGACCGAATCAAAAGGAAGTAAAAAAAGATTGTTCGGTGAATCAGGTGAATCCGGCGAGCCATGGCCCGCAAAGTAGATTGTGATCATGTCTTCCGCCAGCGGTTGTTTCAGCCAGTTGAACAAGGCATTTTTAATGTTCTGGACAGTTGCTTCGGAGTCCAGCAGCAGTTTAATGCGTGACGGCGCGTAACCGCCTCCTCGTTGTGAAACAAGCCACTCATAGAACGAACGGGCATCTGCTGAAGCATATCTTAGTCCGGCAATGCGTGAGTCTTTGTATTTGGAAATACCGATGATGACAGCCCACTTTTGACCTTGAACATATTCCTTTTTTTCCTTTTTCGGAGAGGCATATTTTTGCTCTGTTTCAAAGGCCTGCGGCCTTATCTCCGATTTCGCCAAACGGTCTTTGTTTGTATCCGCAAGAGCAATGTTCACATCTACATAGCCGTCATTATCGCCGCATAATCCTGGCGGATCGTTGATTCTTAAATAGAGGGTTCCGTTATCCTGCGAAGTGAGGACAAGCTCATTACCTATGGCGAAGGGAGTCCCGGTCTCATTAATTTTGCCTATCAGGGTGGCTCCGCTCCAGCCTTTCACGATGGTTCCGATGCTGGGGCAACTGGTAAATCCGTCAGGGCCTGTTGAGGAGCACAAGGGACTATATGACCACTGCCCTTTGGCTTTAATTGCATACTTTTTCCCTTTTTCAACAATTACCCCGGAATTTCTCCATTCTTCTGCCTGTGCCAATACCCTTGCCGTTGTTTCCTGACTGTCAAATTGGGTTATCTCGACAGACTGAATCTTGTCACTATATTGAATCCCGGCGCAACCCAGAATATTAATTAACAAAAGCCAGGAAAAAACACGGAGAAATATTTTCATAAGCAACTCCAGGCAATAAATAAATTCAGCTATTTGGCTTAACAGCATAATAAGAAGAACGACCTTATATGTCAAGATGAATAAGCGGCAAAAAGTCTCCTGTCAATCAGCAGGTTGTCGGTTCCATCCCGACAGGGCTTATCAAACAATCAATGAGTTAGGGACGAAAATCAGTCTAACCACTTATATGATTTTAGCGTAGTTGAAGCCGGAGTCAATAAAAGGTGTAATTGTCACCGGCGACCTTGGTGTCGTTTATATGATTATCAGGTCTGGAAATAACAGTTTTCAGGGAATAAATCAGACTTTCCTGTTAAATCAAAACGAAAATGCTGCTCTGCTTTGCGGGATAGCTCAGCTCACTAATTCAGCCACACAGCGCTGGCAAAATGGAATTTCATGAAGAAAGGGAAAAGTTTTTATTTTCGCATCTATAGAGAGGACTGTTAAGTCGGGCATGTTGACAAAAGGTTTTATGCCTTGAAACACTGATACGCTTTTGGTATGCTCCGCGGCACAATTTTGTTTCAAGTGCAAATTTGTTTTCTTTGCTCAAGAAAGAGGTCTTATATGGATTTTTCCCAAAGAGTTTTTTGCGGTGAAGTTAAGACAGACGATGCCGGGCGCGATATTCTGCTTGCCGGGTGGGTGGATGCCTACCGCGATCACGGCGGTCTGCTTTTTATCCATCTGCGCGACCGCAGCGGCATTATTCAGATAGTATTCAGCCCCGATGTCGCCGGTGAAAATTTTTGCCGGCAGGCAGCGGCATTGCGCGCCGAATTCTGCATTGCGGTGCAAGGCGAAGTCCGCAGACGACTTTCCGGCACGGAAAACCCGAATATCGAAACAGGCGAAATTGAAATTTTTGTCAAAAAACTTAACGTACTCGGCGAATCCGATCCCCTGCCTTTTGCCATTTCCGATAAGGCGATGGTGGCCGGCTCTGCCTCCGCAGGCGAAGATAATGTAGCGGAGGATTTACGCCTGCAATACCGCTATCTGGATATCCGCCGGCCTGTCATGCAAAACAATCTGCTATTGCGGCATCGCATCTTTCTCACCGTACGCGAATTTCTTTCTTCCCGCGGTTTTGTTGAAGTGGAAACACCCTGCCTCACAATGAGCACGCCCGAAGGTGCGCGTGACTATCTGGTGCCGAGCCGTGTCCACGAGCAGAAATTCTACGCCCTGCCGCAGTCACCGCAGTTGTTTAAACAGCTTTTAATGATCGGCGGTATGGAACGCTACTTTCAGCTGGCACGCTGTTTTCGCGACGAAGACCTGCGCCCCAACCGGCAACCGGAATTTACCCAGCTTGATATCGAAGCTTCATTTATCGATGAAGAATTTCTCTACGATTTAATCGAAGATCTGACCTGCCGGATGTTTTCCATAGGCGGCATAACACTTAAGCGTCCATTCGCGCGCATGACCTATCGCGAGGCGATGGATACCACCGGCTCCGACCGTCCGGACTTACGCTTCGGCTTGCGGTTCGTTGAGGTGACGGATTTGTTTTCCCAGACCAAATATGCCATTTTCCGTCAGATTCTTCAGCGCGGCGGCTGTATTAAGGGAATCAATATCAAGGGGCAGTCGGAAAAGTTAAGTAAAAATGTCCTGCAAAATGAATACGCCAAAGAAATAGCGCCTTCTTTCGGCGCGAAGGGGATGACCTGGATGCGCGCTGAGGAAGGGAGGCTCGAATCAAATATTGTTCAATTTTTTTCGGAGGCGGAACTGAACGGGTTAAAAAAACGATTCAACGTTGAGGACGGCGATGTGCTTATAATGGTGGCAGACCCGTCATATCAAATTGTCGTCTCCGCACTGGGGCAGTTGCGACTGCACCTGGCCAATCGTCTCGGCCTCATTTCTGCGGGCAGTTTTTATCCGGTCTGGGTAACGGAATTTCCGCTTTTTGAAGCAACTGATGAGGGAGGGGTCACTTCCAGCCATCATCCCTTTACCGCGCCGGACCGTGTTGACTTTGACCCGAAAAATGTGGAAGATCTGCTGCAATTGCGCTCTCGCGCCTACGATTTAGTCGTGAACGGCGAGGAGCTGGGCGGAGGAAGCATCCGTATCAACAACCGTGATCTGCAGCGCAAAATATTTGCCGCGCTGGGGCTTACCGAAGAAGAAACTAAGGAGAAATTCGGTTTCTTCCTGCGGGCTTTTGATTTCGGCGCGCCGCCGCACGGCGGCCTGGCGCTGGGTATGGACAGAACGGTATCCATGATTTTGCAGACGTCTTCCATCCGTGAAGTTATCGCCTTTCCGAAGAATCGCAGTGCCGCCTGCCCGCTCACCGGCGCACCGTCGTCCGTCAAACGCGAGCAGTTGGCCGAGCTGGGCTTGCTCAATCCGGGCGGAGAAAATACCCTGCCCGGTGACGCCCATCAGGAAAATCTGCTCGACCGCATTTCCTGGGTGTCACGCATTGGTGCTACCGCTGAAGAACGGAAAACGCTGGAGCAGGCGCTGGTGCAAGCCGATAAATTGGCAATACTCGCGCGAGAGAATGCGGGTTTAGATGATCCGTTATGCACTGTCACACCCGTGGCAAACAGGATGCGCGAAGGCGCAAAGGAAAAGCGCTCTATCTTTGCCGAAAAAGGACAACTGCTCAAAAGCGCGCCTGCCGTTAAGGGAAGCTATTTTAAAGTTAATGCTGTTCTGGAATAAGGGAGAAAACTTCATGGAAGATATTTTTTCTTACCGCCGCGAGGAAAGTTTCAATGCAAAAGAAGGTTTGCTCAAGGATTGGAAAATTACCGTTCAGCCCAATATTTCAGTTGCGGGCTGGCCGGCCGATGCGGGATCAAAAGCGCTGGCCGATTTCACCGCGCTGGAGGATGCGACAATAATTGACAGACTAAAAAACGCCGGCGCGGATATTTGCGGCGCGACGAAAATGAGTGAATTCGGGTTCGGGATTAAGGGAAGCAAAGCGGGAGAAGCCCTGCGAAAGAAAGAGGTTAATGCCGAACTGGTTTTGGATTTAATGGGTGAAGCCAGGCTTGCGGCGATGCGCGCCAATGTTTTTGGGTTCAAGCCAGGTTATGGCATTATTTCGCGCTTTGGATTGATTGGTCTGATTCCCTCGATGGAGGCCTGCGGCATCCTCTCTTCCGAGGTTAGTCTTATTGGCGAAATTTTAAAAATTATCGCCGGCGCCGATGGAAAAGATTTTTGCCTGCCTGACGAATCTCTGCTTCCTGCCGTGGAAATAATCCCGGGAAAAACAAAAGTCGGCGTGATTAGGGAAGCGGTGCAGGGATTGTCAGAAAAGGAAAACGAATTTTTTACTTCGCAACTGGGAAAAATTAAAGAAGCGGGATGGAAAATTAAAGAGCTGACATTTTCCGAATACGACCTTTGCCAATCAGTGCACAATATTATCGGCGCGGTCGAAGCATCGTCCTGTGCCGGACGCTATGATTCAGTGCGCTACGGGAAGCGCGCCCCGGGAACAAAAAACTGGAATGAAATGTATTTGCAGTCGCGCGGCGCTTTTTTCGGATTGCTGATAAAAAGTTATCTCTTCCAGGGCGCTTATTTTCAGTTTGAAAAATATTCTGATTATGAAAGCGCCTGCCGCATCCGCAAGCATCTCGTCAGAGAAATTGAGAAGCTAACAGCGCAGACGGATTTTCTTATTACTCCTGTCCGGATGCCCAAAAACGCCAGCACGCCTCTGTCGCTTACGGAAACTTATGATCAGTTTGCGGCAACACTTTTTGCCAATGTGGCAGGACTGCCGGCTTTGTGTATGCCTGCAGGAGAAAACGTCTGCGGCATTCAAATCTGCGGCGCGAGGCTTTGTGACCTGTCACTCCTCTCGCTCGGTGAATATCTTTGCAATCAGGGCTGGGGGAAATAATTATGGAAATGGAAGCGGTCATCGGATTGGAAATTCATGTTGAGCTCAACTGTGCGACAAAAATGTTTTGTGATTGCCCCAACCGCCCCGGCGACGAACCCAACAGCAACACCTGTCCGATTTGTCTGTGGTTTCCCGGCGCGATTCCGCAGTTTGGCCGCGCGGCGCTGGAGAAAGCGGCTCTTTTATGCCTGGGGTTAAATGCCGAGCTGCAGCCCAAAAGCGCTTTTGACCAGAAGGTTTATTATTATCCTGATTTGCCCAAGGGTTACCAGCTTTCGCAGGCGCATCTGCCTTTGTCACGCGGCGGCTGGATTGAAATTGCCGATGAACAGGGAAAACCAAAAAAACTGCGTATTCACCATATTCACATGGAAGAAGACGTCGCCAAGCTGCTGCACGAAATGGAAGGGCGAACACCGATCAGCCTCGTGGATTTCAACCGTGCCGGTGCGCCGCTTGTCGAGATAGTAACTGAACCGGACTTCCGTTCGTCTTACGATGCCATGGAATTTCTCAAGGCGCTCCGCGCTCAGGTGCGCTATGTCGGCTCTTCCGAATGCAGTATGGAAAACGGGACGATGCGCGTAGATGCCAATATCTCCGTGCGCCCCAAAGGCACCGACCAGATGAATACCAAGGTGGAAGTAAAGAATATGAATTCGGTGCGTCATGTGGGTGACGCCATAGCGCATGAGATTACCCGCCAGAGCGCGTGTTTTCAGTCCGGCGAAGCGATAATCCTGCATACGCGTCTTTGGGATCCGGAGAAAAAAGCCACCCTGCCGATGCGCGCCAAATTCGCCGGGCCTTGCGTTCCCGACCCCGCCGTTCCTGTGATTGAATTATCGGCCGAATGGATTGCGGAAATGAAAAAGCGCCTGCCGGAGATGCCCGCCGCACGTGCGGCAAGATTTTCCACCCAATATGGTATGACGGCGGAAGAGGCGACATATCTCAGCGCCGAGCCCGATGTCGCCTTGTATTTTGAAACGCTGATCGGCGAAGGAATCGCACCGAGGACAGCCATGCACTGGCTGACAACCCAGCTTATGCCGGCTCTCAAAGAAAAGAAAATGGAGCTCGCCTCCTGCAAAGTGACACCGTCGCGCTTTGCCCAACTTCTGTCAATGCTGGCGCAGGACGAAATCAACGCCAACGCGGCGCGTGAAGTCCTGACGCATTTGTTTGACAGCGATGAAACGCCCGACCGGATTGTTGCCGCGCGCGGTTTTAAGCAGGTTTCCGACCCTGGCGCGCTTTGCTCCCTGATTGACAAGGTTTTAGCCGAACAGCCGGCGGCGCTCAACGATTTGAAAAACGGGCAGGCTAAAGCCATCGGTTTTCTGGTCGGCAAGGTTATGCAGGCCTCCGGCGGCAAAGCCAATCCGAAAATGATAAAGGAAATGCTGGCAGGAAAGCTCGATTCGTATAATCAATAGTTTAGTAAAACAACATTCTATCTTTCTTAATCATCAGGCTGTCGGTTCTATCCCTAAAGGACTCATAAGACAATAAAGGGGCTAGACGCGAAAAAGTCTGACCCCTTTTTATATTATTTTACCGCCGCTGCAGCCTGCGTCAATAGATAGTGAAATTTTCGCTTGCGACCTTAATGCCGTTTACATATAAATCAACCCGCCAGTTGCCGACAACCCAGTTGTTGGAAGAGGTGGTTCTCCAGCCGTAGCCGCTGCTGTGATAAGAGGTTACCCAGTCTTCCTTGACGTACGTATTGAAATTGAAGCGGGCGACTTCGCTGCCGTAAGGATTAAACCAGATATGTTCAATGACGAAATCTTTGCGCACACCCTGCGCCGCATGTTCTAAATTAAGCTCCCAGTTGGCAAACCTCGTCTGAGTCCGGGAAAAACTTGTTCTGTAAGACCGCGTGTCCCGGGACGGTGTATCATACCCGCCTTCAAAGAATTTAACGTTTGTCACTTTTGCTTTTATAAAATCTATGTAACGCGTGCCTTTAGCCGGATCTACTTTTGGCGCATAAGAAAGGTTTTGTCTTTCTTCCTCCAGTTTCCGGCGCTCTTCTTCAATGCGGCGTTTAGTTTCGGCCAGCGAGTTTTTTTCCTCCAGCAGCTCTTTTTCGCGGCGCAGCTTTTCCTTTTCTTCGGCGATTCTTCTTCTTTCTTCCGCCAACTCGTCTTCCGGATAAGCCTTAGCCGGGGTGACCGTTTGCACCTGCTTTTTTATCACGCTGCTGGAACTACTGGAATTGCTTGAACTAAAAAAGAAATCGCCGCTCAGAGAAGATAATTCCCAGGGAATCTGTCTGCCGCTCGTCTTCTTGTTGAGATCCTGACGCACCTTTTTGAAAACATGCTCGATGGGCAAATCAGGTGTCGCCATGTGTTTGAGCAGCGCTTCCGTATAGGGGCTGTTCCTTCCCTTGCCGTCGGCGGCAACATTGCCGGGGCTGGTGGAATAGGTGATGAAAGTGCCCTGGGGCGCCGCGGAAATAATGGTCAGGCCACGGCTCGCTGAACGAAAACTGCGACTGAAGGGATTGTCACGGCAGGCATCCAGAATGACAATGTTCAAGCCGTTGCCGGCATTGGCCATTTCATCAAGTATTCTGCCGGCGTCCAATGCACGGTATTTCATGTCGGATTCTTTCTTGATTCTCGCGCCGACGGGAATGAGATAGTTGGCGCCCTGCACCTGCATGCCGTGTCCGGCATAAAAGAAAAGCCCGACACCTCCTTTTCTCAGGTGTCTGCCGAATTCTTCAATGGCTTCTTCCATAATTTCCAGGGAAGCGTTCTTTTTCAGAATGACCGTAAAGCCCAGTCTTCTTAAAGAAGCGGCGACATCGGTGGCATCGTTGACGGGGTTTGTCAGCGGCGCAGTATCATAGTTGCTGTTGCCGATGACGAGAGCGGTGCGCTCTTCGGCCTGAGCATCCGAAAGACCTGCGCCAAGAAAGCAGGCAAGCAAAGAAAATATGGCTATTTTTATAAAATATTTATTCATCTTTCGCCAACCCCCTTTCTGCAAAATTACTGTTAAATAATACTAAAATATCGGGAAAAATACAAGTATTCTTAAGTCGGGGAGATGGCTGTGAATTACTGCGGAAAGAAAAAGAAAAAACATTTACATTGAAATTATCGGGGAAAATATTATACTGCATAAGAACATATATATATTTAATCTTGCAGGGGATATTTATGACCGTTTGCCCGAACTGCAATTATGAAAGAAAACAAAGCGATAATTTTGTCAGTGAAGCTGAATGCCCGAAGTGCGGAATATTTTATGCGAAATGGAAGCCGGTTTCCCCGTCGGGAAATACTGAGGCTCTAAATCAGGCGTCCGGAAAAATTCAGGATAAACCGCCGGAAGCTTTTGATGCGAAAATAAAGCGGATTTTAATTATTGCACTGGCTGTTTTAGTTGCGGTTATTCTTATTAATTCCTTTTTGATTCCTTACGTTACCAGGGAAGCGCGGCAAGAGACGAAGCAAAATAATCCGGTTGTGGTCAGGCGGTCTGCCGTAGCGCCGGAAAAAGCCGTTAATGATTTGCCGGGTGGTCCGGAGCAAAGCGGGAAAACTGAAATATATGTGCCGAATGTTGCGCAGGAGCATCCCAGGCAATTGTCCGTTTCCGATATTGTCAAAAAAAATGTCCGCAGTGTCATTGTGGTGAAGACCACTCACGGTATGGGCAGCGGTTTTTTCCTCAACGAACAGGGACATATAATCACCAATAAGCATGTTTTAAGCAGCGCCGGCAATGCCACAATCAAAACAGCAGCCGGAAATGTTTACCGAATCAGCGGTATTTTAGCGGAGGATCAGGTGGGAGATCTGGTAATTGCCGCGACCGACACCCCTTCCAGTGAAATATTTCCGGTGGTCATGAACGGCGCCATTCCCGAGATTGGAGAAAAAGTGCTGGTAATTGGTAATCCGCTGGGACTGGAGATGACGGTAACCGACGGCATTGTTTCCGCCGTGCGCACCTCCCAGCAGTCGGTTAACTATATTCAGGTTACCGCACCCATTTCCGCGGGCAACAGCGGCTGTCCTCTGCTGAATATGCGTGGCGAAGTAATCGGCGTGGCTACTTTTCAGTACCGGCAGGGGCAGAATTTGAATTTCTGCGTGGCGGCGGACAGGGTAATCGCGTTGCAGCGCGGTGTGCCGATCACCGCGGCCAATGCCGGAGATCAATCATTTACAACCCCGAAATCATTGCAGAATGTTTATTGCTATGCCGATAATCAGGGCATTGTACACTTTGTGGACTGGCAGACAGGTATTCTGATATCGCGCCCGGACGGCAGCCTGGATGTACGAAAATTTCAAAAGTGGGCTCTGGAAGAAGCGGGTGAAAATCCCAACTCCATTAATCCGGAAAGAGAAGCCCAGGCTTATCTGGAGGAAAACCGGGAAAAATTATTTGCGAATACTTTTCCCAATAAATCATCAGGAGAAAGTAAGCTGAATGCCGGAGAACAGCAATACTGGGAAAACAGACAGAGAAGATTATTCGTGGAAGCCTATAACAGCGCTGTCGCCCGGCGCAACAGGGCGATAATCCGCTATAATAATATGATGCGTGATTTTGAGAGCTTCGCTCTTGCCCGCCAGAGCCGGTAAAAATTATAACATATAAATTTTATTTCAGGGAGGTGTTGACAATGATCGGAGAAAAAACTAAAACGGCGATGAATGAACAGATTAAGCATGAACTGGAATCGTTTTACATTTACTTATCCATGGTTGCCTATTTCCATGAACGAAATCTGGATGGCATGGCGCACTGGATGCGCTGTCAGGCGCACGAAGAGATGATTCACGCGATGAAATTCTATGACCATATAATTGACCGCGGAGCGACGGTAACACTGCTGGATTTGAAGCAATTAAAAACAAAATGGCAAACGCCCCTGGAAGCCTGGCAGGATGCCTATGAGCACGAAAAATTTGTTACAGCGAAAATCAATAATCTGCTGAAAATATCGCGGGAAGAAAACGATTACGCCTCCGAGCCGCTGCTGGCCTGGTTCGTCAACGAACAGATTGAGGAAGAAAAAAATACCGATAAGGTTGTGCAGGAACTGACGATGGTCGGCTCCTCCAGAGAAGGGCTCCTGATGCTGGATCGGGAACTGGGCGCGCGGGTGTTTCCGGCCGGTTCGCCGCTGGATCCGTTGGCTTATAATTCAGTCGCGTGACAAATAAATTTAATGAACGTAAATTAAACGGTTGCCGGTTAATTTAAAATCATATTCGGAAAAAATGGCAGTTATCAGGCGCAACTTATTTTCCTTAAAAGCAACAATCCTCTTCTTTGTTTGTTGCATAGTGCTTTGTGCGGGCGGAGTTTCTTCTGCGTCCGCCGAGTCTGCCAAACCGGCCGGCCAGGACGAGGCCTCCTGCGTTCCGGTCGTTGTGTTGAAAAACAGGGAGTATTATCCCGCCCTGACGAAAGCCATCGGCGAAGCACAAAAAGAAATACTGATGTCTTTCTTTTTATTTAAAACTGGAGTAAACAAAAAAAATTATCCTGACCGTATCGCAAGCCATCTTATCCGGGCGGCGAAAAGAGGGGTCATTGTCAAAGTGATTCTCGAACAAACCGGTGGCAGAGACGGTAAGCTCGATGAAGAAAATGCCGCAACCGGCCGGCTGCTGCAAAACGCCGGGATTAACGTGTATTTTGACGCGCCGCGAAAAACGACGCACACCAAACTGGTTGTGATAGACAGAAATATAGTGTTTTCCGGCAGTCACAATCTCACGCAGGCGGCACTGAAATATAATAACGAAATATCGGTGATGTTCGTCAGCCGTGATTCAGCTGAAGAAGCGAGGGCGTATCTGCTGGCGATTATAAAGGAGGCCCGATGATTATTTCCAGATTATTTTGCCTGGTATCAATTTTACTCCTGCTGATTTCTGCCGGCTGTGGCTCGAAAAAAACAACTGTTACCGGAGAGCCGGTGCTGCATCAGGCTTTGCCAAAGGTTGCGGCCGGGGAGGTGAAACCGGCGGCATCTCCTCAGCGGCTTCCGTTGCAGGAAAAAGAGCCGGTTGCGCCAGTTCCGGAGATTGTCAAAAAAGAGGAAGCAAAGCCTGCCAATGTTATCGGCTGCCTGCTGCCGCTGTCGGGAAGATACGCGGAATACGGCAATAAGTCGCTGGATGCCATACTGCTGGCCGCAGGAATTTTCAATCCGCAGAAAAAAACTCCCTGGAAAATAGTCGTTCAGGATTCCAGTGGCATACCGGAAAATACCAGAGCAGCGGTGGCGCATCTGGCGGATAAGGAAAAAGTTATCGCCATTGTTGCGGTGGCCGCGGCGGCGGATGCGGCGGATGCCGCTCAGGAAGCCGAGTTGAGAAAAGTGCCTTTGATTCTGATTGCCGCGCGGGAAGGGCTGACCGATAAAACAGGTTACGTATTTCAACACTTTCTTACAGCGACTCAGCAGGCCAGCGCTCTGGCTAAATATGCGCTCGACGATATGAATGCCGGGGTTTATGCAATATTATATCCGCGGGATGATTACGGGCAGGAAATGGTTAAAGCCTTCCGGATGGAAGCGGAGAAAACAGGCGGCAAGGTGGAGCGGGCGATTTCTTACGGTAAGAATCAAACTGATTTTACCGAAGAAATCAACAAAGTCAGCGGTTATGCCATCAGCGCTGCCAAGGCGGCGGCCGCAGCGGGAAAAGCGGAAAGCAAAACCAAAGTTGCCGTTGATTTTGAAGCGCTGTTTATTCCCGATTCGGATCTGCGGGTCAAGATGATAGCCTCGCAGCTTGCTTTCTACGATATAAAAGGAATTCGTCTGCTGGGCACCAGTTTGTGGAATTCTCCCGATTTACTGAAAAAGAATGTCGAGCCGCTGGAAGGAGCGGTTTTTGTCGACAGCTTTTTCACGGGCAGCTTTTATCCGGAAACCAATGACTTCATGGATATCTATTATACGTCTTACCGGCGTGAACCGGAAAATATTGAGGCGCTTGCCTACGATACGACGGCTATTGTCATCAGTGTTCTGGAAGATTACCGTATCGGTACGAGGGAGCAGTTTGCCGAAGCGTTGCGAAAAGTGGAAAATTATCAGGGGGTCACCGGACGCATTTCCTTCGGTGCCGACGGCGTGGCGCGAAAAACACCTTTTATCATCAAAGTAATCAACGGAAAACTGCAGCAGGTTAAATAGAAAAATTCAGGAGAACGGATGGCTTGGCAAAAGAGAGGTCTTTTTAATGCGCTATTTACTTACTAATGATGATGGTATCTATGCGCGGGGCCTGAGCGCTCTGCGCGCTGAATTGTCCCGGGATGCCGATTGCCTGATTGTCGCACCGGAGATTGAACAAAGCGCCGTCGGGCATGCCATCACCATTTCCCGTCCGCTGACGGTCCGGAAGGCGACAAAAAACGGCCGGTTTTTAGGCCACGCAGTTTGCGGCACACCGGCGGATTGCGTTAAAATAGGCATCAGGGAATTGTCGGAAAAGCCGGTTGATCTTGTTGTTTCAGGAATTAATCGCGGCGCTAATGCCGGGATAAATGTAATTTACTCCGGTACGGTATCGGCGGCCACCGAAGCCTCGATTATGGGTGTGCCTTCCCTCGCTGTTTCTCTTGACACCCGCGGCGAAGCGGATTTTACCGCGGCCGCAGCGTTTGCCCGCCGGATGGCCGGGATTATTATGAAAAACAGCAGCTGGCAGGGCGCCGCCATCAATGTCAATGTGCCGGCGCTGCCGCAGGAAAAAATAAAAGGGATAGTGGTTGTTCGCCAGGGCAGGGGTACCATTATTGAAAAATTTGAAAAACGCATTGATCCCCGTGATAACGCGTACTACTGGATTGACGGCGAATTTCAGCCGCCACAGGAAACAGATTCTGATATCGGCGCACTGGCTAAAGGTTATATAACAGTTACACCAATCCAATACGATTTGACCAACTATGATTTATTGGGAGAACTGCAGAAAATTATCGGCACGGTTAACCTGTAGCGCGTTTCATTGCCGGCGTCCTCGTCCGGCGGAATTGCATCGGCGATTGACAAAGCCTTGTTCCCGGTTATACCCCGGAATTTGATTTTCCGCGCCAACTCACAATATAATCAAAAGATGTCGTCCCAGGTGCGCCAGTGTCTGTTACCCATTGGCCGCTGCCTCCCGCTTCCTGCACTGTCAGAGCAAAATGGCACATGGCAATTCCCATATCAACATCCTGCAGCGAAACACCGCGCAGCAAATTGTAGCCTAAAGCCCGCGCCAGATAAAAATGGAAAACAGCAGTATCATCATCACGCAAAACGCGCCAGGGCTGCTTGTTGGATGCGGAGGGCGCCAGTCGCAGGTTTTCCAGCGCGACGGCACACTCGCCCGCATCCTGTTCCGTTAGAGGCCGGGAAAAATTATCAGCGAAAAAAATATCCTTCCATGGTTTCCGCCGATCAGAACCGGCAATTCGGCGCATCATTTTTTCGGTAAATGATTTGTTATCCGCCGGATATCCGACGGGGCTGACAGCAGGCAGCAGCTCGTCCTTTTGTAAATTAATGGCGTCGGCAAAATTACCGGAGCTGAAAGTTCCACCCAGCCAGCAGGTACCCAATCCCAATTCCGTCGCCCGTAAGATGAATAATTCTTTACAGTAGCCGTAATCTTCCATGGCGTGTGCTGCATTTCTGATTGCACCAGCGACGAAAAGGCGGGCATTTCTGATAATGCCGTAAGTTCCTAATTGTCGCCATTCCCGCGGTGACGATGAAGCGGCGCTAACCAATGCCAGACGTGGTTTACCGCCAAACGGTCCGGCAGGCAGCGAATTCATGATATCTTTCAGCTTTTGCAGCGTTGACTCTTCGATTGGTCTATCCGCGTAAGTGCGGCAGGAAAAGCGCTTCTTGATTATTTCGGTTATTGACGACATATCAGGTTTCCCAGTTTTTATTTGCAAAATTATTTTGTAGATGTACTATAACGCAAGATAAGAAAAAATACATCTATCTGGTAATATTTAAATTTCGATGAGGAGCTTTTATGAAGGTAACAAAGGTTGAAGAAATGCGTTCCATGGATCGCTATGCCATCGAGAAACTGGGCATTGCCGAAGAGATATTGATGGAGAATGCCGCCGGAGCGGTAATTGATTTGCTGCAGATAAAAACGGGAATCCGCGGCCGTCAATTCGTTATTTTCTGCGGTACCGGCAATAATGGCGGCGATGGTCTGGCGGTGGCGCGTCTGAT
>JAKLDS010000051.1 GCA_022703375.1 Deltaproteobacteria bacterium
AAAGCTCTGCCCACGAGAAGCGGGTATCTGGAATTGCCCGAAGAGAATGCCAGAATATACTGGGATTATTTCGGCAATGGGGAAAAAGAATGTTGTGTGTTCATGAACGGATTAGGAATGCTGACTGAGGCCTGGTATACCTCTGTGCCCAACGTTTATCCGGAATTTGACGTTTTGCTTTATGATTATCGCGGCCAGGGAAAATCCACCCGCGACGATGTTCCCTATTACATTAGTGAATTTGCCAACTACTGCGCCCGGATAATGGACATGCTTAAGATAGACAAGGTACATACGCAGGGCGTTTCCTACGGCGGCTTTATCACCGCTGATTTCGGCCGTTTACATCCGGACCGGCTGCATACGCAAACTCTTTCCGGAATTCTTTTAACTGAAATGCTGATGTTTCAACCCTGGTATCAGGAAATATCCTTGACTTTCTATCGCAAGGGGCTGCGTGACCCCGAAGTATTCGATTTATATACGCGTTATTTATATGAAAAAACATTTAGCGAGAAGTTTCTGAAAAACCTGACAACTGAACGTGTTGAACGCATGAGAAAAAAGTTCTTCGAAAATTACCGGGATAGTATTAACGCTTTGATCAGGTTGACAGAAGCGCAAAACCCATTTTTCGAGAATATTCGAAAAAATGGCAGTGGCGGATACCGCAATGTAAAGGCGCCGACGCTGCTCCTGGTTGGCGAATATGACCGGGCGGTTCCGATTTGGATGCAGGAACCCCTGTTGGACCTTTATTCCAACAGCAAAATGATCATCATTCACGGTTGTGGACACATTACTTATTTTGAAGAGCCGGAAATATTCTGGGAGAATTTCAGGACATTAGCCAGGAAGAAAACCGTCAATTATGAATTGGCCTGCAATAAAGGCCTGGAATGCCTTGTTCCCGGACAGAAATGCCGGACAGTTGGTATAGCTAAGGAAGACTAAGCGTCAGGAAGGAGGTAAGATCATGAGTGTTCCGGTAATGAAGGGAATAACGGCTAAAACAATTAAAACAAAAAGAATAACTTCAAGGGTGCTTTTTTGCGGTCCGGAAGATGGAATCCCCGTATTGTTTTTACACGGTAATTTATCCTCGGCAACCTGGTGGGAAGACAATATGCTGCTGATGCCGGAAGGGTATTTGGCAATCGCTCCCGATCAGCGAGGTTTTGGCGATTCCGATCCGGAACAGCATATTGACGCCACCCGTGGTCTCGCCGATCTGGCCGATGACGCCGTCGCTCTGCTTGATGAGCTGGGTATCGAGAAGGCTCATGTAGTGGGAAATTCACTGGGCGGCAATGTTGTCTATTGGCTGATGGCTGATTACTCCGCAAGGCTCAAATCGGTTTTCTTTGCGGGTGCCGGCTCTCCCTACGGATTTCGCGGCACCAAGGATGAAACCGGCACACCCTGTTATGATGATTTCGCGGGTTCCAGCGGCGGACTCGTTAATCCCGCCCTGATTAAAGCAATCAGGGAAAAGGATATGAATCTGGATAACAAACTGGGTTTGCGGGCTGCCATGTATGCGCTCGTATTCAGTTCCAATTTAATATCGCTGGAGCGGGAGAAAGCGCTGATGGAAGCTTCCTTTTCCATCCATCTCGGAGAGAAAGATTTTCCCGGTGATTCTGTCCAGTCGCCGAACTGGCCGTATGTTTCAGCCGGCAACTGGGGATCAGTCAATGCTCTATCCCCCAAGTATCATGTTGATGTGAAAAAGATATACAACGCCAAAAACAAAGTGGAAGTAATCTGGGCCAGAGGAGAACATGATATCGCTGTTGCCGACAGCGCAGGCTCCGATCCTGGCGTTTTGGGTAAGATGGGGCTGATACCAAATTATCCCAGTGATGTCGTTTATCCGCCGCAACCGATGAATAAGCAAATCCGCCGGTTTTTAAATGATTATGCCAAGGCCGGCGGCTCTTATCAGGAAGTGATCATCCGTGATTTAGGACATGCTTTTTTTCTGGAAAGACCAAGACAATTTAATACCCTGCTTAACGATTTTATCCTTCGTATAGATAAAAAAATTGAAGTGCTGGGTACAGGTGGCAAGTAATTAAAATTTAATCTGAAATTAAAAGGAGGCATTTATGACAAAATGTAAGTTGGGGAGAATTATTATTTTATCAGTCGTTGCGCTATTTCTAGCTGTGCCGGTTTTCGCTGCGGAAAAACCAATCAAAATAGCTTATATCCAATCAACGACCGGGCCATTGGAACAATTTGCCAACCAAAGCGTTGCCGGTTTTAAGTTAGGAATGGAATATGCAACCAACGGAACCATGAAACTGCTGGGACGCCCGGTTGAAGTTCTTTATCGGGATGACCAGGCGCAGCCGGCCCTGACCAAGCAGCTGTTGATTGCCGCTTACAAAGACGATAAGGTTGATGTCGCTATTGGCCCCAGTTCATCGGCTGCCGCTATGGCGGTGCTGGATGTGCCCAAGGAATTCAAAAAAATTCTGATTGTGGAACCTGCCGTCACCGACGAAATAACCGGGCCTAAAGGCAATAACTATATTTTCAAAACAGGGCGCAATTCTTCGCAGGACGCCATCAGCAACGCTTACGGGATAGCCGCTCCCGGTGTGAACATCGTTACGCTGGCGCAGGACTATACTTTCGGCCACGCTTTTGTCGCCGCTTTTGAAAAAGCCTGCAAGGCCAAGGGCGCTACTATAGTTGCCAAGGAATTTCTGCCGATGGCCACTCAGGATTTCACTCCTGCAGCTTTAAGAATAATTGAAGCTTTGAAAGACAAACCCGGCAAGAAATACGTCTTCTTAAACTGGGCCGGCAAGGGTAGTCCGTTAAATAAACTGAGAGATATGCAGCTTGATAAAAAATACGGTATTGAACTGACCACCAGCGGCAATATTCTTCCTGTTCTGAAAAGCTATAAGCCTTTCGAGGGTATGATTACGGCTACCTACTATTATTATGAAAATCCAAAAAACAAGATGAATGACTGGATGGTTGCCGAGCACAAGAAACGCTATAATAATGTGCCGCCCGATTTCTTTACCTGCGGCGGTTTTGCCGCGGCGATGGCTCTGGTTACGGCTGTCAATAAGGCTAAATCCGTTGATACCGAAAAACTGATGGCCGTGATGTCGGGTATGCATTTCCAGACTCCCAAAGGCGAAATGGTTTTCCGTAAATCGGATCAGCAGGCCCTGCAGTCCATGTTTGTCTGCAAACTGAAGAATGTCGAAGGCGTTGATTGGGCAGTGCCGGAACTGGTTAAAGAGCTGACCTGGAAAGATATGGATATTCCTTCCGGAAGATAAATACTGTAACATAATTGTTGTCAAAAAGACCCCGCTTGCGGGGTCTTTTATTATTAATTGAAAAAGGCGGGAACAATCAGGGTAACGCATTATTTAGATTTGATGTTACTCACCGATTATTTTGATCAGCACTCTCTTTCTTCTTCTGCCGTCAAACTCACCGTAGAATATCTGCTCCCATGGCCCGAAATCAAGCCGGCCCTTTGTCACGGCAACAACAACTTCCCTGCCCATAATCTGTCTTTTTAAATGGGCGTCGCCGTTATCTTCGCCGGTTCGGTTATGGAGATATTGCGCTGCCGGTTCATGCGGTGCCAGCTTTTCCAGCCATCTTTCATAATCTTGATGAAGCCCTGATTCGTCGTCGTTAATAAAAATGGATGCCGTGATGTGCATCGCGTTGACCAGCGCCAGACCTTCCTGAATACCGCTTTTTTGCAGGCACTCATTCACCTTGCTTGTGATATTGACAAAGCCCCGGCGGCCGGGAATATTAAACCAAAGTTCTTCACGAAATGATTTCATAACTTGTCTCTTTTGCGGAACCCTGGTTTGGCAACAGGTGGCCACAGATTCATTGCCGGTAGCGCCCCGCCAGTTCCGGTTCGCTGTCTTTCAGTGCGTCGTTGATGCGCTGATAGATTCCGCTAATCTGCTTATCTGTGCCTTCGTGTTCTTTTTTTAAAAGAGCGATGGCGCTGTCCAGAAATTTGATTCCTTCCTCTTTCCTGCCGAAATCGCGGATAAGTATCGAACCGATATCAATCTTCCGGTCAATGCTCAGCGGGCTCAATTCGTCGAGTTCCACCAGAATATGCAATTGCCGGACGATATCTTTTTCTGTTTGATAAAAATTCAGCAATTTTTTGAGAGGTTCAATATATTTTTGATTGCCCCTCCAGGCCAATGTGTAAAAGTGAAGAGCCTGCTTCTTTTCGTCCCGGCCATCCGTATTTGTCTTTTCTTCCAGCATGGCCAGATAGACATCGCCCTTGAGCATATAAGCGGCAGCGCTGTCCGGCTTGCGTTTTAAAATAGTGTCACAGATACGCAAAACGGAATCGTACTGCTTTTCGGATAAAAGTTTCCGGGCGGCTTCAATAATTTCTCCCAATCCGGAAGGCTTAATCGTGTTGGCAATTTTTTCAATCAGGTTAACCGGCGAATACGGCACAACCAGGACGGAATTTGTGCCGATTTCCTGCAGTAGGTTAATGATACTGGCGCCGATTTCTTTGGTGAGGACGATGACGGGGACCCTGCTTTTGTCGTAATTTTTGCGGATATCGCTGATAATTCCGTATTCCTGAGGCTGCTTTAAATCAAGGATGATAAAAACATTACGCGCCTTCAGAACAGTCATTTCAATCTGGGTTAATATCTGCTCGGTATTGGCATTCTTTATAAAAGTCGGTGCAATACTGGAATTGCTCAAGGCTGTAATCAGGGCATTTTTAAAGAGGCGATACGTCTGTTCATCCTTTCCCAGAAATAGCAATTGGCCGCCATCTTTGAGGAACTTGACTACTATTTCTTCATTGTTCTGGATAACAATTTGCGTTTTTACATCCATTGATGATTTTATCCGATTAATAGTCTTAAAATCAGATGCTTGCATATACTATTTAAAAAAATAATGCAATTGGTCTTGCGGGAATTAGTTGATAAAAATTAAGCAGTAAGTAAAAAAACAGTGGGATAAAATAAATAAAGCCAATGACGATTAACAACGATGTAATTAACTTTACAAGCTTATTGCCTTGTGCTATGGAGCAAAAAATATTTCAGCCAACACAGGAGACATAATATGTCCGGCCATTCCAAATGGAGTACGATTAAAAGAAAAAAAGGCGCAATTGACGCCAAACGCGGTAAGATATTTACCAAAATAATCAAGGAAATCACTCTGGCGGCCCGGCTGGGCGGCGGTGATATCGAGGGCAATTCGCGGCTCAGGCAGGCGGTGCTGGCAGCCAAAGAAGAGAACATGCCCAAAGATAATATTGACAGAGCCATCAAGAAAGGCATCGGGGGCGGCGAGGGCGCGGCAAATTTCGAAGAAATTACTTATGAAGGCTATGGCCCCGGCGGCGTGGCGGTGATTGTTGAAATCATGACCGATAATAAAAATCGAACTGTCGCGGAAATCCGTCACATTTTTTCCAAACACGGCGGTAATCTGGGAGAAAATGGTTGTGTTTCCTGGATTTTTGCGAAAAAGGGCAGCATTGTCATTGAGAAAAAATTAATCGGCGAAGACGAGCTGATGGAACTGGCGCTGGAAGCGGGGGCGGAAGATGTAAAAAGCGAAGATAATGAGTACGAAGTTATTACTGATCCGGTATCTTTTGAGTCTGTCAAAAAAGCTATCGACGCCAAAGGGATAAAACATCTTGCGGCGACTATCGGCATGATTCCTTCCAATACGATTAAGCTCGACGCTCATAAAGCGGAGCAGATGCTGAAAATGATGGAAAAACTGGAAGACAACGATGATGTTCAGCATGTTTATGCTAATTTCGATATTGATGACGCAGTAATGGAAAAACTGAGTTCATAAGTGACGACCTCGTAAAATACCATGAAGGGCACGCGAGTCCGTCTGCTGCGTTGCGTTACATCCTTTCCCGGCCTTCGCCGGGGCAGGCTTGTTGCGACGTACGCTTTAGAGATTGTTCCCCGAACAATCCGAGTTAATGGCGCGTTCAGCGAACGCGCCCTACAGTTATTTTTATATTTGCGCGCCTTGCCTCTGGAGCTTTTTACCAGGCCGTTGTGATATTTATTAGAAACTTAAATGGGCTAAAAAATTGCGTATTTTGGGAATAGATCCCGGCAGCCGCGTTAGCGGTTACGGAATAATAGATAAAGAAGGCAGTTGCCTGCGACATGTCGCCCACGGAGAAATCAAGCCCCCTAAAGATGCGCTTCTATCGGCGGCCCTGATTTACCTTTATTCCGCGCTGGCCGCTTTAATTCGGGATGCCAGTCCCGCTGCCATTGCTGTGGAGAATATTTTTTACGGCAAGAATGTTCGCAGCCTTATTAAACAGGCTCATGTCCGGGGAGTGATTCTTCTGGCCGGGGCTGATTTACATATCCCGATATTCGAGTATTCGCCGCTGGAAGTAAAACAGGCCGTGGTTGGCTATGGCCGGGCGGAAAAAAATCAGGTGCAGGTCATGGTCAAAGCTATTTTACAGCTTCCCGCCCTGCCGCCCGCTGATGCCGCCGACGCGCTGGCGGTGGCCGTCTGTCACGCCAATTTCCAAAAGGAGCAAGCCATCTGATGATTGCCTTAATTAAAGGTGAAATAGCTTACAAAGGCATAGCGCACACGGTTATTGACGTCAACGGTGTCGGCTATCGGGTATTTATTCCGCTGACAACTTTTTATGAGCTTCCCGAAGCCGGTCAACCGGTGGCGCTTTACGTCCATACCCATGTCAAGGAAGATGCGATTAACCTTTTCGGTTTTTATACTATTGAAGAGCGCGATTTGTTTCAACTGCTGATTTCCGTCAACGGTGTCGGGCCGAAACTTGCCATGAATATTCTTTCCGGCATCAGCGTGCGCGATTTGCTTTTGGCAATAGCCGAAAGCAATGTCGGAAGGATGACCGGGATTCCCGGTGTGGGTAAAAAAATCGCAGAACGTTTGATTCTGGAGCTGAAAGATAAAATTATCAAGAAAATGGCGGCGGAAAATATTTCCTCAGCGGAAAAACAGCAGAAAACAACTGAGATTGTTACGGAGGATGTTCTCTCCGCTTTGGTGAATCTCGGATACAAGAACAATACGGCCAAAGATGCAGTCGCCAGGGTTCTGCGCGAAGCGGAAACGGTGCCGGCGATGGATCAGCTGCTGAAAAAAGCCCTGAAGATGCTTGCCGGTTAGCGGAAAGAAGAAATGACAATGGAAATATCAGCAAAAAATCCCTTGATTGATCCGGCCTGTGCGGAAGAAGAATTCAAGCTGGAAAATTCCTTACGGCCGGTAAAATTGAAAGAGTATGTCGGTCAGGAAAAGGTAAAAAGCAATCTGGCGATTTTTATTGAAGCGGCGAAAAAACGCACCGAAGCGCTGGATCATGTTTTACTCTACGGGCCGCCGGGACTGGGTAAAACAACGCTGGCTTATATCATCGCGCGGGAAATGGGTGTTGATATAAAAGTCACTTCCGGTCCCGTTATTGAAAGGCCGGGTGACCTCGCAGCTATTTTAACCAATTTGCACGAGCACGAAATCCTTTTTATAGACGAAATACACCGGCTTTCCCATGTCGTTGAAGAAATACTGTATCCGGCCATGGAAGATTATCATATTGACATTCTGATAGGTCAGGGGCCGTCGGCGCGTTCCATGAAACTGGAGATACCGAAGTTCACGCTGGTGGGAGCAACGACACGCGCGGGATCGCTGACCTCACCGCTGCGTGACAGATTCGGCATGCATTTCCGTCTGGAATTTTATACACCCGACGAACTGGCGGTAATCATCAAAAGATCGGCCGGTATTCTGGGAATAAAAATAGCGGACAACGGAGCTCAGGAACTGGCCCGGCGCGCCCGGGGCACGCCACGAATTGCCAACCGCCTGCTGAAGCGGGTGCGTGATTATGCCGAGGTGAAAGCCAATGGTCTTATCAGCAGGAAAGTGGCTGAGGAAGCGCTGGATATCTTTGAAGTTGATCATAAGGGATTTGACCAGATGGATCGCAGGCTGCTTTTGGCTTTAATTGAAAAGTTTAACGGCGGTCCGGTGGGAGTGGAAAGTCTGGCTGCGGCTATCGGCGAGGAAAAAACAACGATTGAAGATGTTTATGAACCTTATCTGATTCAGGAAGGGTATCTGCAGAGGACTTCGCGGGGCAGAATCGCCACCAATCTTGCTTATGAGCATTTTGGCATAAAGGCTAACGGACAAAAAGAACTTTTCTGATATTTTCCAGCCGGGTTATTGAATATGAAATTATTAATGCACATCTGCTGCGGGCCCTGTACTATATATCCGCTGAAAGTATTGCGCATTCAGGGGCATGAAGTTGCCGGCGCTTTCTATAATCCCAATATCCACCCTTATCAGGAATACGAAAGACGCAGAGACGCTCTCAGTGAATACGCCGAAAGATTGTTTCTGAATATCATCTGGCCGGATGGCTACCCGATGGAAGAATTTTTCCGGCAGGTGGCTTTTAAAGAGAAAGAGCGATGCGAATACTGCTACTGGGAGCGCTTGCGGCATACTGCCGAGCTTGCGTTGCTGGGGAAGTACGACGCTTTTACCAGCACTTTGCTTTACAGCAAGTATCAGAAGCACGAAGCAATCAAGGAGATCGGAAAAAACCTGGGCAAACAGCTGGGAATTGAATTTTATTACTATGATTTCCGGGAAGGCTGGGAGGAAGGCGTCAAAATATCGCGGGAATTGGGAATGTATCGCCAGAAGTACTGCGGTTGCATTTACAGCGAAAAAGAGCGCTTCTGCAAATAGAACTGTGTTGTTTTGACCACAACAGGCGGAAAATCCAGGTAAGAATCAAATCTATGCCAGAAAAATATCAAGTAAATACAGGCGTTTAATTTTATAACCTTTTCCGGCGGAAATGGTACGCTAATTGCTGTGCTATAGTATAAATTCGGGCGAAAAAACATGCATTTACAACGTACTTTAAAGAAAAAAATAAATTGCTCCAGCGTCGGTTTGCATAGCGGACGGAAAGTCAACATGCAGATAAAACCGGCGCCGGTGGATACCGGCGTCATCTTTATCCGTAAAGATTTGCCGGACGCAACGCCTGTAATTGCGCATTTTAATAATGTTTGTGATACAACACTGGCTACTTCGCTGGGAACAAACGGCGTGACAGTAGCGACAGTCGAACATGTTCTTTCGGCATTTTGCGGCATGGGTGTTGATAATGCAATAGTGGAGCTGGATTCTTTTGAAATACCGATTATGGACGGCAGTGCTTTGCCCTTTGTTAATTTCCTCAAAGAAGTCGGCACTCATTCGCAGGGAAAAATAAAGAAAATGCTCGTTATCAAGAAACCTGTTTCCGTGAGCGAAGGCGACGGCAACGCCACGCTGCTTCCTGCCGATGAATTTAAAATCACCTACGATATTGATTTTAAACATCCAGCAATCAGCAGGCAATCATACACCATGAAATTTTCCGACGAGAAATACGAGAATGAAATTTGCGCCGCGCGCACTTTCGGTTTTTTAGCCGAAGTTGAATACATGCAGGCCAGAGGCCTTGCCCTGGGCGGTTCTTTAAAAAACGCGATTGTTCTTGATGATAAGAAAGTAATCAATAAAGAAGGGCTGCGTTTTACCGATGAGTTTGTCCGGCATAAAATTCTGGACGCCATCGGCGATTTATTTTTGCTGGGCATGCCGATAATCGGTCATTTCGTGGCATATAAATCCGGCCACCGCCTGAATAACCGCTTGCTCAAGGAGCTCATGTTACGGGAAGAATGCTGGGAAATTGTCGGCAGCTCCACCCCGGAGGAAACAGTCCAAAAACTCAATTCTTTTAAAATACCTTCTTTTCGTATTCTGGACGCCGTCAGGGCGTAAGCCAAATTAATCTTGATTTTTACTGTCTAGTTACCTAGTATAATCCTTCAAAATCATATCAGTTGAAAAATGTCATTATGAAAACAAATAAAAAGGTTTCCGGCGGTATTGTTTGCGTGTTATTTTTTGCCGTGATGTGCTTTTTTTGCCTGCCCGGGAAATCGTCCGCCGTTGAGCCTGTAATCAGGGATATTATCATTTCCAATAATACGGAAAATGTTTTGCTCTATGCTCGTCTGGCTGATTGTTTTAAGCCGGATATGGAATCGTCAATCCTTGCCGGAGTTCCCACTGTTTTTACTCTGCAGATGGACGTTTACCAGGAAAGGCCTTATATCTGGGATAAGAATATAAGCAGCCAGACAATTTCCCGCACTATTAAATACGACAATCTGAAAAAAACATTCAGCATTTATACCAACGGCAATCCGGAACCCGTCGTACTGCCCGATTTTGAAAGTGCTCAGAAAGCGATGGCCGATTTCAGCGGTATCTCTGTAATACGTCTTAAAGCTCTTACCAAAGGGAATAGCTACTATGTAATGATGAAAGTCAAAATTGACAAGGTTCGGCTGCCGCTGAAACTGGAGTATGTCCTGTTCTTTGTTTCTTTCTGGGATTTTGAAACAGTCTGGTACAGACATAATTTTAAATATTAACCTGTGTTAAAAAAACAACCGTCGCGTAATTGATCTTGGTCTGATGAAAAATAAGCGAAAAAACAGCTATATTGATGAAAAGGAGTTGAGACGCCGTCGCCGCGAGCGCATCATCATGGTAGTAGTCGGCATCCTCGCGATAGCCTTTACCCTTATCGCCAGTCAGTTTTCCCAGAAGGACGCCTTGCCCATATCGGCGAACATTCTTGTTTATGGGTTGACCAGCATTAATATTATTTTAATTCTGCTGCTGTTTTTTCTGATATTCCGCAATGTCTTTAAAATATTTTCCGATCGCCGCAAGGGAATCATCGGCTCCAAATTAAGAACGAAGCTGGTGGCGGCTTTTGTTTCCCTTTCTCTGGTGCCGACCGTGCTCCTTTTTATCTTTGCGATAAATTTTCTTTCTTACAGCATCGAGTTTTGGTTTAATATCAGGATAGGTGACGCTCTTAACAGGTCGCTCGAAGTTGCCCAGGTTTATTATCAGCAGACGGAAGAACAGGCCAAATTCAATGCCCGACAGATAAGCACGGATATTACGAGAAACCGTCTTTATGATAAGGAGAGGGTGGATTACCTGCGCAACCTGATTACCCAGCGGCAGAAAAATTACAAAGTCGGTATGGTTGAGACTTATTTTGATTTTCAGAAAGAAAATACTATTTTCCGCGATGTTAACAATCCGGAGCTTCTCCCGGTCGTTCTGACGCCGAAAATGAAGGAAGATATTTATTCCGGCAAAGAAGTAGCCACTGTGCAGCCTACATCCCTGGGAGAGGCCATTATCGGTATTGTGCCGGTATTTTCCTTTGCCTCCCCTGCCGAAGTCATCGGCCGTGTTTCGGTAAGCTACAGTATCCCGAAAGGCTTTGTCGACAAACTCCGGAGCATCGCCAACGCATCGGAACAGTATGGCCAGATAAAGCTGCTGAAAAATCCGATAAAATTTAACTATATTATTACTTTTTCCATAGTGACGCTGGTCATTATTTTTCTGGCCACCTGGTTCGGGCTTACTCTGGCCCGGGGTATTACGGTGCCCATTCAAAATCTTGTGGAGGCTACCAATAAAATCACACAGGGCGATCTGGACAGCTATATTGATATTGAAGCTGATGATGAAATCGGCACGCTCGTCAAATCATTCAATTCCATGACCAAGGATTTGAAGAAAAGTCAGGAAGGACTCGAACAGGCTAACCTGAGTCTGGAGCAGCGCCGTAAATACATGGAAACAATATTACGTAATGTGTCGGCGGGTGTTGTCTCTGTGACGAGAGAAGGAGTTATTACGACAATCAACCGGGCGGCGGAAAAAATGTTCGATATAAAAACAGACAAGGTACTCTTCCGGAATTACCGTGATCTGCTTATTCCGGAGCATGTTGCCCTGGTTGAAGAGTTTCTGCGGGAAATGAAAGAGAACAACGAACGTTTGCTGGAAAAGCAAATTGAACTGATGCTGAAGGAAAGGGCTTTGACGGTGTTGCTGACGATGACAACCATTACCGACGAGGAAGGCAACGATTCCGGTCTGGTTGTTGTGTTTGAGGATTTAACACAGCTGCAGAAAGCCGAACGCGCCGCCGCCTGGCGCGAAGTAGCCCGTCGGATGGCGCACGAAATCAAGAATCCGCTCACCCCGGTACAGCTTTCCGCGCAGCGTCTGCAGCGCAAGTATGGGGAAAAGCTCGGCGAGGAAGGCTCGGTATTCAGGGAATGCACGCAAACGATAATTGATCAGGTGGATGTTTTGAAAAATCTGGTTAACGAATTTTCGCGTTATGCGCGGATGCCGGTAACCACTCTGTCGATCAGTGATTTAAATGCCGTTGTTACGGATGCGGTGTCTCTTTTTCAGGATGCCCATAAGGATATAAGCTTTACTCTGAAGACAGCGGAAAAACTTCCCCGTTTTAATCTTGACCCGGAACAGCTAAACCGCGTCATGATTAACCTTCTGGATAACGCAGTTGCCGCCATTAACAAGAAAGAGGGGAACATTGATGTGACGGTAACTTACGATGAAGCGCACCGCAAGGTTAGGGTGGCGGTAGCGGACGACGGAGCAGGCGTTCCCGCGAGCTATAAGAGAAAAGTGTTTGAACCTTATTTCTCCACCAAGAAAACAGGCACGGGACTTGGTCTGGCTATTGTCAGCTCTATTATTTCCGATCATCGCGGCCAAGTTGATGTTACGGATAACAAACCGGCGGGAACGATTGTTTCTTTTCAGTTGCCGGTTACGGAAGTTTGATTTACTATTAAAATCAAATTCTGATAGTGAAGCGCAAAACATAATGGTCGCTTCGTCGGGATTGGTCGGTTGAACAATCCCGAAAAGCGGTGGTTGTGAAACATGGATTTCAGAAATAAAATGCGTTGAAGCATGCCGGTCGAATTATCCCGCGGGCGAGGCCGGGCGGGTGAACAATCCTGCAGCAGCGGGAATTATTAAAAGAGAAACGGATTCAGAAGAAAAATTATGAATGAGACAATCCTTGTTGTTGATGACGAACAAAGCATTTGCCAGTCTCTGAGCGCTATCCTGACTGATGAGGGTTTTCAGGTGCTGACGGCCGGCAGCGGTGAAGAAGCATTAAAAATTGTTGCTGATGAAATGCCCCATCTGGTACTGCTTGATATCTGGCTGCCGGGCATTGACGGGCTCGAAACGCTCAAGAACATTAAAGCGGCTTATCCCAATGTATTGATTATTATGATGTCTGGTCACGGCACCATCGAAACGGCGGTAAAAGCCACCAAACTGGGAGCGTTTGATTTTATTGAAAAGCCTCTCTCGCTGGATAAAGTCATCATTATGGTGAATAATGCGCTCAACATTGTTCGTTTGGAGGAGGAAAATATTTTATTGAAACAAAAATATTCCCACCAGTACGAACTTACCGGAAGCAGCCCTGCTATTTCAGAACTCAAGGAAATGATTACCATAGTTGCGCCGACCAACGCCTGGATTCTGATTATGGGCGAAAACGGCACGGGTAAGGAACTGGTAGCGCGCTCTATCCATCATTTGAGTCTCCGTTCTCATAAACCCATTGTGGAAGTTAACTGCGCCGCGATACCGGAGGAATTGATTGAAAGTGAGCTGTTCGGCCACGAGAAGGGCGCTTTTACCGGTGCCACGGAAAAAAAGCGCGGCAAGTTCGATCTGGCGCATGAAGGCACGATTTTTCTCGATGAAGTTGCAGACATGAGCTTGAAGGCGCAGGCAAAAATTCTGCGCATTTTGCAGGAAAAAAAGTTTGAGCGTGTCGGCGGCAATAAGGTTATCGATATGGATGTGCGTGTTCTGGCGGCAACCAATAAGGATTTGGAGAAGGAAATGGAAACCGGCCGGTTCCGGCAGGATCTTTATTACCGTCTGCATGTTATTCCTTTGCGGGTACCGCCCCTGCGGGAGAGGAAAGAAGACATCAGGCCGCTGGCCGAACGATTTCTGCTGGATTTCGCCCTCAAGGAAGGGCAGCCGCAAAAAAATCTGACTGATGATGCATTGGCAGTTCTGATGCAGCACGATTGGCCGGGCAATGTCCGCGAACTGAAAAATATTATTGAACGGATGATTATCATGACGCCCTCCGGTGAGATAGGTGTCAAGGACATTCCTTTGCTCAATATCAAAAATGACAGCTCCGCCGAAGCGTTGCCTCCGGTTGCATTAACAAGCGCTGCCGATTTGTTAAGAGAAGCAAAAATGGATTTTGAGAGGCAGTTTATTCTGAAGAAACTGGAAGAAAATTCCGGCAATATATCCAAAACGGCGGAAGCCATCGGCCTCGAACGCAGCAATCTGCATAAAAAATTAAAGAGTCTGAATATTGCCGTGAGAAATGAAGACTGATGCAGTGTCACTGCCCGGTATCATCTTTGATTGCGACGTAACATTAGCTTGTGCCGGCACCGGTATTTCTCATCTCATTTTTCATGTCGGAGAGGGAAAACCGGTTGAAGGGCAGAAAAGCCACGCCCAGGATGATTACAATCAAAATGGAAAGAAAATGATAAACGACGGCGAAGGATAACGCCGCCAGTTTAGCTACATTAAACAAACTCAATGCCAGAATACAGGAATAATGCCAGTTGCCGATGAATCCGGGCGCAGCGGGAATGGCAATGCCGGCAATCAACACAATCATAACAACAAAAGATGCCAGCGGTGTCAGTTGCATATTGAAGGCTTTCAACAAAACGTAAATAGCCCAAACATCCACCAGCCATATTACTGCTGAAAGAAAAAACAAATAGAGCAATATCCGGATATCCGCGACAATCTCCAGGCCGTCAATAAAACGGTGAATAATTTCATCTATCGTGTGAGCGAATTTTCCCGGCAGCGCACTCAAAATCTTATTGATAATTCGCAAAGAAGCATTTCTGCGCCAGATAAGGCAGGCAATGCAGCCGAACATTACTAAGGTGAGCAGAAACAGGATAATGCTGGATTTAATCATCCACGATGGAAGATCCATGAAGAAAAGGACAATAACCGCGATGCCGAGCACGGTAAAGCTGTCGAGAATTCTTTCGATAAGTATTGTTCCCAGAGCGGAAGACATTTTTACGGAACTTCTCTTGGCGATGAGATAGGGTCTGGCCAGTTCGCCCAGGCGCGCTGGAATAGCCGCAATAGCCAGGAAGCCGACCGCCGTGACGGAAAAAAGGGAAATCTGGTCAATCTTTTCCAACGGGCTGAGCAGGATGCCCCAGCGGTAGGAGCGCAGCCAACTCATAAATAAAACCAGCAACAGAAAAAAAATCACATAACTGATTCTGACATAACGCAGGTTGCCCATGACATCCTGGAAATCAATCCCCCTGACGGAAAAATAAACGAGAACAACGCTAATCAGGATTCCCAGGATGGCTTTTTTATTCATTTGTCTATCAGCTGCCGTAATTGATTACGGTGTTATTCTTTTGTCAGATTGTCGGCGATTTTATCATGCAGCAGTTGCGAGGAAAGTTTGTTGCCGATAAGGCCGACGCGAATGGCAACAGTAGTCAGGTTTTTTGCCTTATAACGGACTTCCAGTTTTACCTTTTCGTCGTTGATGATTGTGCCGATCGACCCCTGCCCGATTTCCTTTTTCGGTTCTACTTCCAAACCGCGCATATCGGCCACCATTTTTTCACAGGCCGCCCATGTTTTATCAAAAGAAGCATAATAATCTGTTTTCAACTCGTTATTGACCCATAAATAGGTTCCCGTTCCGGCGCCGACTGCCGCTCCGCCCACGACCAGTGCGGCACATCCGGGAAAGAGAACAAGAATGAGCAGCAAAAATGACAACTTGAGATTATTTCTTATCATTTTATTCCTCCCGTGGATTGATTTTTCCGCAATTTCTCATATGTTTTTGATTTATGCAACATTTTAATTGATGAAGGCCGGATAATCAGTTCGCTGCAGAAGACGCCTTTTCAAATTCCTTTAAAAGCTCCTCCTGCTTCCTGCTTAAATTAACTGGAATCTGAACCTGCACTTCCACAATCTGATCGCCATGTCCGTAGCTTCTTAAATGAGGAAACCCTTTTCCCTTGAAGCGGAAAAGTTTTCCGTTCTGAGTGCCTTTGGGAATTTTCAGTTTTTCTTTGTCTTCCAGAGTCGGCACTTCAATGACCGCTCCCAGTGCCGCCTGCACGATGGAAATAGGAATGCGGCAGATAATGTCATCATCCGACCTTTCAAAAAATTCGTGCGGTTCGACATGCAGGAAAACATACAAATCTCCATTGGGGCCGCCATGTTCACCGATTTCACCTTCTCCGCGCAATCGTAAACGGGAACCGGTTTCCACGCCTCCGGGAATTTTCAACTGAACGGTTTTGACTGTTTTTTCCTTGCCCGTTCCCGAACAATTACGGCAGGGTTTGGCAATGAATCTGCCGTGGCCGCCGCAGTGCGGGCAGGTGGTGCTGATAGTAAAAAAACCGCTGGATTGAATAACCTGGCCGCGTCCGGAACATGTCCGGCAGACTTCGGGAGCAGTTCCCGGAGCTGAACCGCTGCCGGAGCATTCGTGACAGGTGGTTAACTTTTCCAGGTTGATGTTGGTGGATAGACCGAAGGCGGCATCATGAAAAGAAATTTTCAGGTCATAGCGCAGGTCGGATCCGGCCCGGGCGCTGCTGCGTGATCTGCCGCGTGTCTGACGGAAACCGAAAACATCTTCAAAAATATCGCTGAAATTGGAAAAAATGTCGTCAAAACCGTTGAAGCCGCGGAATCCGGTGTTGCTTAAGCCCTGATGGCCGTAGTTGTCGTATATCTCGCGTTTTTGCGCGTCGCTTAATACTTCATAAGCTTCGGCGGCTTCCTTGAACCTTTCCTCAGCTTTTTTATCACCCGGGTTTCTGTCCGGATGGCATTCCATAGCTATTTTGCGGTAATTTTTTTTGAGCTCTTCTTCCGCAGCGGTGCGTGCAACGCCGAGGATTTCATAATAATCCCTTTTTGTCATTCCTGCTTAACTTGTTCCTCTTTGTCCATGGCTTTCTTAAGATTATTGAGTAATATTTCATTATTTGCTTTTTCCACAGCGTATTTGGCAAATAAATATTTTCTTAAATCAATGGCTTTCTGCGCGACAGCTTCCCAATCGGCCGGCTGCAATTCCTCACCGGCTGTTTTTACTGCTCGCATGAAGAGCATAACGTCACCGCTTGCCAGAGCTAATTGTTTTATCCGCTGGATGCCTGAGGTGTTTTTGGCTTTCGCATAAAAATCCAGCGCGTCGGAAATGATACCATCGGCCAGAAACATATCGCCAAACCGCACAAGCTCGTCCGCCGGCGTGTTGTCAACATACAATATTTTTTGCTTTGAACGGTAATCAGGCAATCTTTTATCAACCAAAGTCAGTTCCTCGGAAAAAATATGGCCGCATACGGTCATCGAGTAATGTAATAATGATTTTTTTTAAGTCAAGATGTCCTTTTAGATCAACCCAGCAGGCGCTTTAATGCCTCTTCGTACTTCATTTTTGTTTTTTCGATTATTTCCGGAGGCAATTCCGGAGCCGGCGGCTTTTGATTCCAGTTCAGCGATACAAGATAATCCCGCAGAAATTGTTTGTCGAAGCTTGGCTGGGGATAACCTTCCTTGTATTCTGATTTTGGCCAGAAACGGGAAGAATCCGGAGTCAGCAATTCATCAATCAAAATGACGTCATTGCCGATTAAGCCGAATTCCATTTTGGTGTCGGCAATGATGATGCCGGCCTTGTCGGCTATTCCGACCGCCCGGTCGTAAATTGCCAGACTCGTTCTTATGATTTTATCGGTCAGTTCCACGCCGATAATATCTTCCATTTCTTTTCTCGTTATCGGCGAATCGTGTTCGCCCTCCGGTGCTTTGGTCGTCGGAGTGAATATCGGTTGGGGAAGCTTGGCAGATTCCTTCAAACCGTCCGGCATTTTAATGCCGGAAATAGTTTTGTTGTGCTGATAATCTTTCCAGCCGGAACCGCTCAAGTAGCCGCGGACAATACATTCCACCGGCAGAGGGATTGCTTTCTTCACTATCATGCTGCGTCCCTGCAAAATATCGCGGTAAGGAGCGGTTTCTTCGGGATAATCCTTCGGATCGGTCAGCAACAGGTGATTGCCGATAATGTCTTCCATCTGTTTGAACCAGAAGAGCGAGGTCCGGGTTAAAATAGCTCCTTTGCCCGGTATCGGGTTGGGCATGATGACATCGAAAGCCGATATCCGGTCGGTTGCCACGATAAGCAGATTATTTTTCACCATGTAAATATCGCGTACCTTGCCGCGACTGAGTAAATTCAATCCGGGAAAGTCTGTTTTTAACAAGCCTTTTTTCATAATAGTCAAACCTCCTGTCTCAGCGATGGATTATACTTTTTTTCATGCGCTATGGTGGAAATTGGCATGCTGCCGTAATTATGTCCGGGCATTACTTTCGTATCGTCAGGCAGAGTTAATACTCTTTCCCTGAGGGCTTTCAACATTGTCTGCCAGGAGCCGCCGGGCAAATCGGTTCTGCCCACTGCTTCCACAAACAGCGTGTCGCCGGTAAAGACATAACCCGGCGTATAAAGACACATGCCTCCGGGAGAATGCCCGGGAGTGTGGATTACTTTCAGGGAGATGTTGCCCGTTTCGATAATGTCGCCGTCTTTTACCAGAATATCGGCGGGCGGCGACTTCTTGGCCCCGAACATCCGTAAAATCATGGCCGGTGTTGAAGTGAGCATGTCGGCATCGGCTTCGTGAACTATTATTTTTGCGCCGGTCAGTTTTTTCATGTCTTCATTGCCGCCGATATGATCAACATGACCATGTGTGTTTACTATATAATTAATATGCAGGTTGTTTTTTTTTGCTTCGGCTGCTATTTCTTCCGTACAGTAGGCCGGATCGATAACCAGCGCGTCTCCCGTCACCGGATCACCGACCAAATAGGCAAAAACAGCCATATTGCCGACCTGCATTTGTTTTACGAACATTGCCGAACCTCTCCGAAAATATTTTTTGCCCCTAACATTTTTTTGTTTTGTTCGTCAATTTAAATCGCCAATTATTTTCGCTTTAAGACAGCTGCAAAAAAACCGTCGGTATTATGTAAATGGGGGAAAATACGGAAAAATCCTTCGCGGTCGGTAAAATCGCTGGAAAAACGGCAATCAGGCGCCGATATATTAAAATCATCATTACGCTTGAGAAAACCGCGTATAACATTTTCGTTTTCCTGCGGCAGGAGTGAGCAGGTGCAGTAAACAAGTCTGCCGCCATTTTTCACGGCGAGCGAGGCATTCTGCAGAAACTTCTGTTGTGTGGCCGCGCATTTCTCCACATCTGATTCGGTTGTGGAGAAATGCGCGGCCACACAACA
>JAKLDS010000052.1 GCA_022703375.1 Deltaproteobacteria bacterium
GACCAGTAGCAAAATGATTTCTTACCAGAGTAATCTTTCTACTTCTCACTGGAGCTAGATATTTGTCTTTGAGAGACGTGATCTTTCCCCAGATAGAAATTGATCCACGATGAGGTTTGATGAAGATCCCAGTTACAGGGAGGGACAATGCCTTTCTCCAGTTGTATTTCCTCCCCGTATTTCTTTAACCGGGAATAAGCAAGGACATAGATGCAGCGCTTCTTTCCGGGATAGACTTCGCACCATCCCCCGAAGCTGCCGCCGCAGGCGCCGTTGCGCTGATTCTTGGGGCACTGCGACATCGGGCAGAGGTAGGCCACATCAATAAGGGCGCAATCCCCGCAGTCCCGGCAGTCGAAAAGGACGACTTTTGCGAGGTGTTCAAGTTTGTGAAAGATGTTCTCCATCGCGGAGCCAGCAAGCAGATGGCAAAGCTCCTTCATGAAACCGTAAAGTTTTTTCCCGCGCTCAAACATTATCTTGTGGAAGAACCGCGAAAATCCGTAGGAACACCCGACTCCGGCATCGAGCGGTCTTCCCCGTCTTGCGATTGGTGTCTCCCGGTTCAGACCGGTT
Organism: Deltaproteobacteria bacterium; assembly: GCA_022703375.1. Taxonomy (GTDB): domain Bacteria; phylum Desulfobacterota; class Syntrophia; order Syntrophales; family Smithellaceae; genus JAKLDS01. The sequence continues at coordinate 577 of JAKLDS010000052.1, forward strand.
TCCGCATCAGGTTCATAATAATAAAATCCACCGGGCAGGGGATTATCGAAGCAGCGGACAAGTTCCTTCCATTGAGGAATCAGCGATTCTCCCTGCCGGATAATTTCCTCCACCTGCTCGTATTTGATGTTGTGCCCGCCGATATGGACGCCGCTGTAACCCATTCCCTTGAGGACGGCGTAGAGGCGGGCGGCGCGCAGGGTGCGGGCGGCTTCGCCCTTATCGGGACTGTTTCTTTCCCGGTCAATTTCCGCCAGTAGTTTGTCGGTAACCACGGAGCCGGGCAGTTCATTGCGGTTCATCATTTTTGCCGCGCCGTAAGGAAGAATGTAGACGTTACCCACGAGAGGAATGTTCAAACCGTTTTGTTTCATGAAAAGCAATACTTCATGAAATTTCCGGGCGTCGTAACCCAGTTGCGTAACAATAAACTGCGCGCCGGCGGCAATTTTCTTTTTGAGTTTATAATACTGGACCATCTGTTCCGCTTCGGTAGCTTTGAAGGGAGAAACAACAGCGCCGGGGAAAAAATTGCTGGGCTGATGACAGATGTTACCCTTGACCCCCGGATATGTCAGACCCCGGTTCATGTCCGATATCAGTTGCAAAAGATGGCAGGGATCGAGATCAAAGACCGGAGCGGGACGTCCCTGAAATCCGGATACGGGATAATCGCCGCTCATCACCAGAACGTTTCTGATTCCCGTGCGGTCCAGAGCGTAAAGCTGGCTTTCAATTTGACTGCGGTTTTTGTCCTTGCAGGTGAAATGGACGAGGGGTTCGATGCCCAGTTTGATAATTTCGCTGCCCATAAAATCGGCAGACATGGCGGGACATCCCCCCGGATTGTCCGTCAGGGTCAGCGCATGAATCCTTTCCTTTGCGGCCGCCAGTTGCGCGTTGGCCAGCGCCTTTTCCTGGGCTGCTTCTCTGGCGCCCCTGCCGGGAACAAGTTCCCAGGTAACAGGGAATAAGGACTCATTTAATAGAGCTTCTCGAAAACGATTGGCCTGCATAGATATCCTTAAGTTATTCAGTCTTGGTGTTTCTCCTGCTGTTTATTGTTCGCGGAAAATGGCATTAAGATTAATTATTGTCAATATATTTATAGCAACAAGTTGCAGTTCCCGAACAAATCTGCTATTTTATGCGTAACTAAGGATTGTTTTTCTTATGAAAATTCGCTGCTTGTTTGCCCTTGTATTTTTTCTTTTTACCGGAACGGCCGGTGCTGTGGAAATAACTAATGTCCGCCACTGGGCGGCGCCTGATCATACCAGAGTAGTAATTGATGTCGGCAGCGAGCCCTCTTATGAAGTGGAAGAAGGCGTGAATACTCTGACGCTGAGATTTAAAGAGTCCCGCCTGAAGAAGGATATTCCCGGGGAATTTACGATTAATAAACCCGGTATAAAAAAAGTGGTTATAATTCCGGCGGCTAACGATGCGCTGAAAATCGAATTCCTGCTTGATAAATATCAGAAGACGTCGGTTTTTAAACTGAAAAAATTTCAGGATAAACCGGATCGGGTGGTAGTTGATATTATTCTGGAACAGGAAATAAAAGAAAATAAATCCGGGGTTGCCAAACCGAAAGTAAAACCGCCGAAAATAATCGTCATTGATCCGGGACACGGGGGTGAAGATCCGGGAGCCATCGGCAAGGGGCGATCTTATGAAAAAAATATCGTGCTGAAACTGAGCAGGGAAATAAAAAAGGAAATAAACAAAATACCGGGTTATCAGGCTATTCTCACCCGGGATGGCGATTATTATGTATCTTTCAGCAAACGTCTGCAGATAGCCAGAGATAATAACGCCAGTCTTTTTATCAGCGTTCACGCCGATGCCGCCAGAAACAGCAGGGCTAAAGGCAGTTCCGTTTATTGTCTTTCCACTGGTGCAGCAAGCTCGGAAGCGGCAAGGCTGCTGGCTAAAAATGAAAACTTGTCGGATATCATCGGCGGTGTGGCTGACGGCGATGGCGGCAACGGTTCTGATTTGATTATTCTTAATATGTTCCAGACAAACACCATTAATTTGTCCAGGATTTATGCGGGTATCTTATTAAACCATATGGGCCAGGTCATATCTCCGAAATATCAGAATGTCCAGGAAGCGCCGTTTCGGGTGCTGAAGCTGCCGGACATTCCGGCGGTACTGCTGGAAACGGCTTACATATCCAATGCCGAGGAAGAAAAATTACTGAAGAACTCCCGGTTTCAGAAAAGCCTGGCTGTTTCGGTAGCCGCTTCAGTCAAAGAATATCTGGCGCGGGCGGAAAAAACACGACCCGATAAGACCGGGGTAAATGCCGGCGAAGATGAACCGGCCGGAGCTGATAAGAAAGAAACAACAACGGAAAATTCAGAAAAAGAACCGCTGCAGTACAGAGTCAGGCGCGGCGACACGCTGTTTTCCATTGCCCGCCAATTCAATACAAAGGTCAATCTGCTTATGCAGTTAAATAACATGAAACAGGATGAACCCCTTGTAACCGGCCGGAAAATTATCATCAACCGGGTTAAATCAGCGCCGGATGGCGCCGCTAAAAACAATAAAATATATACGGTCAAAAAGGGAGATACGCTTTTCTCTTTGTCCCGCAGGAACTCAACGACAGTGGAGGAGTTATTAAGAATTAATGGCAGAAAAAGCTCCGATCCGTTATTATGCGGGCAAAAAATCAAATTACCTTAGTCGCAGAAAAGTTTATGAGAACCGGGATTAAAATATTGCTTTCCATAGCTGTCTGTATGATTACGGCAGCACAGCCGGGGACGGCGGAATTGTTTTTCCGCTGGGAGCCCTTTGTGGTAAAGGAAGATTTGGGACCGCATAAATCGGCAAAAAAATTCTTTATGGAAAAAAATTTCATCAGCAGGGAAATTACGGAATCGGTAAAGGAAAGCACGGATTTCAACCGGTCCAGGGATAATAAAAGGGATACTACTATTGTTAAAGGCAATGATAAAAAACCAGCACTCAACCGTTTTAAATTATCCATATCTCAATTGAATGATGACGACTTTATCATGACAAGGAAATACTATCGCTTTGCAGAAAGTGATAAGATTACGAAAATAATTAAGGAATTACCGAATTTGCTGCATGGCGATGCGCCGGCTGCGTTAGAAAATCTGGGCAAGCTGGTGGAGCCGCATGTCCGGATAGGCGTTGAATTTTGAAAAACATAAACCTTTGTGCTTGATTAATTAAATCTTTATGTTAGAAATACTTTGTTAAATTCAGGAAAAGCATAATTGGAGGGGATTAAACAATTAAAGGAGGTACAGACTGTGGATGTAATTGAACAGGGAGTAGGTGAAGTCTTCACAGATCCGGATGCTGATAAAGCCAGAGCTTTTTTCCGGACGAAGTCACGCAAGATGGAAGATAAAGTCATGAGCGTGAAAGAAGCGGTTGAAAAGTATATTCATGACGGTGATTATTTAACGATAGGCGGTTTCGGCGCTAATCGGGTGCCAATTGCTGTGTGCCATGAGATTTTGCGGCAGGGGAGAAAAAATCTCGGTTTTTCCGGCCATACTTCAACACACGATTTTCAGATTCTTTGCGCCGGCGAGGTTTTTGATCGTTGCGATGTTGCCTATATCGTTGGATTGGAAGCGCGCGGCCTTTCACCCAACGCCCGTAAGTATATGGAAACGGGAAAAGTTAAGGTAACAGAATGGAGCAATTACGCCATGTCGGTTCGTTATAAAGCGGCGGCGGCGGGAGTCTCTTTTTATCCGGCGCGGAATTTGATGGGAACGGATACGGTGAAATACAGCGCCGGCAAAATTATTGAATGCCCTTTTACGAAAACTAAGTATGTCGCCCTGCCGGCCCTTTATTCCGATGTTGCGGCTATTCACGTTCACGAAGCGGATAAGTATGGCAATTGCCGTGTGCGCGGCATTACGGTTTCCGATTTTGACGTGGCGCGCTCGACAAAAAGGTTAATTGTCACTTGTGAAAGATTGATTTCCACGGATGAAATCAGGCGTGATCCCAGCCATACCGTAATTCCGTTCTGGTGCGTTGACGCCGTTTGTGAAGTTCCTTACGGCAGCTATCCGGGCAATATGTTGGGTGAGTATTTCTCCGATGAAGAGCATTTGAAAGAATGGATGAAAGTGGAAAAAGATCCGGAAGCATTCAAGGCGTTTCTGGATAAGAATATTTACAGTTGTAAAAACCACTTTGAATACATTGCCAAAAATGGCGGTATGGAAAAGATGCAGTTGTTGAGACAAAAAGAAATGATGTTTGTAGGTGCGAGAAAATAGAAAGGAGAAATAATCATGCCTGATTATAATACAATGGAACTGATGATTTGCACGGCGGCGCGCGAACTGGAAGACGGCGCGACAGTCGGCGTTGGCACGGGCGCTCCCTGTGCGGCGGCGATGCTGGCGCAGAAAGTGCATTCGCCGAATTTATTAATTATGTTTGAAGCGGGCGGCGTTGCCCCTCTGATTCCGGAAATGCCCATCTCTGTTGGTGATTCCCGGACGACTTTTAAGGCTGTTATGGCCAGTGGTATGTGCGAAATTATGGAAACAGCCTGCCGTGGCATGCTGGATTATACATTTTTAGGCGGAGCTCAGATTGATATGTATGGCAATCTGAATTCGACAAGAGTCGGTGATGACCACCAGAAACCGAAAGTCCGTTTTCCGGGCAGCGGCGGAGCCAATGATTTTGCGTCTTTCTGCTGGCGGATGATGGTAATGACACCGCAGGATTCCAAGAGGTTTGTGGAAAAGGTAAGTTACTGCACCTCGCCGGGTTGGCTGCAGGGCGGAGATTCCCGGGCCAAGTCCGGCCTGCCACTGGAAGCAGGCCCCTATAAGATTATCACTAATATGGCGGTGATGGATTTTGAAGAGAAATCAAAGCGAATGCGTGTTATCGCTTTGAATCCGGGGTACTCGATTAAAGATGTTCAGGATAATTGCGGCTTTGAATTGTTAAAAGCCGACAAGATTGTGGAAAACCATCCGCCCACTGCGGAAGAATTACACATCCTGCGCGATGTCATTGATCCGTATCGCTATGTGATTGGCAGATAAGTATTGGGATTTGCAAGCTGAGTAAAAAGCCACGGGAAATAAAGCCCGTGGCTTTTTTAATGAGACCCAAATTTTAGAAACGAAGTGCACTGAAATTTGATGGTCGAATTATCCCCGAGGCGAAGCTGAGTGGGATAAATTTTGGTCTAATTCAGCATATCCGGTAATTTAATCTCGGGATGATGATAGCGTTTTTTGGCGGCGGTGTTCTTACCGTACTGAATTGCTTCGGCCGGGCACCATTGGATGCATGCCAGGCATTGTTCGCAATGATTTTGCCAGGCTGGTTTTCCTTCCATCAGGGCGATATTACGGGCGGGGCATATTTTTTCACAGATCCCGCAACCGGTGCATTTTTCATCCACCCGGAATGATTTATCCATCTGCGGGATGCGGGGCGAGCCTAATTTATAAAGCGCGGAAAGAAAAAAATTCTGTAAAAGCGGGCCCTGCTCGGGAGCCCTTATTTCGCGGTTGCGGATTATTTCAGCAATGGATTTTATTTTTTCCCGAGAAGCATTAAACAGCGCCTGCTGCTTTTCGACGGCGATGGCGCCGCCCCACGGAATATAATTGCTGGGCATGCATAAGGAAAATCCCGAGTTGAGATCGGCGCCTTTTTTCTTCAGTAATGTTTTCAGTTGCAGCAGCGTTGCGGCAACCTGGCCGGCGTTGACGGCAACGGCAAAGTAGTAGGCAGCGGGATCAGCTTTCAGCCGGGTGATAAAATCGAGGACACGACGGGGCAGTCCCCACATATGGACAGGAAAAACAAGGCCGACTCGCGGGGAATCGCTGCCGACCGCCGTTTCATTTCTCAGCACCAGCGGAATTAATTCTGTGTTTGCGGAATGCTCAGCGATTTTGCGGGCAGTCCACAGGGAATTCCCCGTGCCGGTATAAAAAAATATTGTTGTATCCATTGGCAGAGCTTTCTCAGGTTAAATCAAACCCCCGGCAGAAAACTGCCGGGGGTTCAGTCCGGTGAGCGAGGGGCTGCCCAATCTTATTTATTTTTCTTTACACCCAATTCTTTCTCCGTTTTAATTATATCCATCGTGGTTTTGACGACGGTATCGGAATTGAGCGATATGCTGTCGATACCGCACTTCACGAGGAAACGGGCAAATTCAGGATAATCGCTGGGGGCCTGGCCGCAGATGCCTATTTTCTTGCCGATTTTGTTCGCTTCAGTAATCGCCTGGCGAATAAGTTCTTCAACGGCGGCGTTTCTTTCATCGAAAATGTGGGAAATCTGTGCAGAATCACGATCAAGGCCCAGTGTCAACTGGGTAAGATCATTCGAACCGATGGAGAAGCCGTCAAATATTGTGGCAAATTCTTTAATCAATACAACGTTGCTGGGGATTTCCACCATCATGTATATTTCCAGATTGTTTTTCTTCTGCACCAGGCCTTTGCTGGCCATCAGCTCAATAACATTTTTTCCTTCCATGAGGGTACGGCAGAAGGGGATCATCAGTTTGACGTTGGTTAGACCCATTTCATCGCGCACTTTCAACATGGCGGCGCATTCCAGCGAAAACGCCTCGCTGTAGCGCGGATCATAATAGCGGGAAGCGCCGCGGAATCCAATCATCGGATTTTCTTCCGGAAGCTCGAAGATCGAGCCGCCCATCAGGCCGGCGTATTCGTTGCTCTTGAAATCGCTCATTCGCACAATAACATCGTTGGGATAAAACGCGGCGGCGATTTTGGCGACACCCTGTGCCAGCTTATCAACGAAGAAATCGCCTTTATGCTCGTAGCCCGAAGTGAGCTTTTCGATATCCCTGCGAACTTTCTCGTCGGTGACCTTTTCAAAGTGAATCAGCGCCATCGGATGAATGGCAATAAAATGAGTAATGATAAATTCCAGGCGGGCTAGCCCCACGCCGTCATTGGGTATGGCGGACAGCTTAAAAGCGTTGTCGGGATTGCCGACGTTCATCATTATTTTAGTACGGGGACGATCCACATCCTGGGCGTTGATGCGCTGAATGTCGTATTTGAGGATTCCCTTGTATACCTTGCCCACTTCACCTTCCGCGCAGGAAACGGTGGCTTCCTCGACGTCGTGCAGAATCTTTGTTCCATCGCCGGTGCCGACGATACAGGGCACTCCCAGCTCGCGGCTGACAATGGCGGCATGGCAGGTGCGTCCGCCTTTGTTGGTTACTATTGCCGAGGCGATTTTCATAATCGGTTCCCAGTCGGGATCGGTCATGTCGGAAACCAGTACCTCGCCTTTGCGAAATTTTTTAATTTCATTGACTGATTCAATGACATGAACAGGGCCGGCGCCGATTTTGGAGCCGACACTTGTTCCGGTTACAATAGGTTCTCTTTTGTCCAGCAGAACATAGTTTTCCAGAACATTCAAATCCTTCTGCGATTGCACTGTTTCCGGACGCGCCTGCAGGATGAAAAGTTCTCCTGTTTTACCATCCTTGCCCCATTCAATATCCATCGGCTTGAAGTAGCCCGCTTTTTGTGAATAATGATCCTCGATAATAACAGTCCATTTGGCTAGCGTTAGTATTTCGTCTTCGTTCAGGCAGAAACGGTTGCGGTCTTCCAGAGAGACGGGATTGACGACTGTAGATTCACTGTCGGCTTCGTGAGCATAAATCATTTTAACTTCTTTGGTGCCCAGTTTCTTCTGGATAATCGGCCGGAAGCCGGTTTTTAATGTCGGTTTGAAAACATAGAATTCATCGGGATTGACAGTACCCTGAACGACAGTTTCACCGAGGCCGTAAGCTCCGGTAATCAGAATGGCGTCCTTGAAGCCGGTTTCCGTATCAATCGAGAAGATAACGCCCGAAGAGGCGAGATCGGACCGAACCATCTTCTGTACGCCGATAGAAAGGGCGACTGACATATGATCGAAATTTTTATCAACGCGATAGGAAATGGCACGATCGGTGAAAAGAGAAGCGAAACATTTCTTGCAGGCTTCGATCAGATTCTCTTCGCCCCGGATATTGAGGAATGTTTCCTGCTGGCCGGCAAAGCTGGCGTTGGGCAGGTCTTCCGCTGTCGCGGAACTGCGAACTGCCACATCAGTGTCGGCGCCATACTCTTCACAAAGTTTTTTGTAGGCTTCAATTATTGCTTTGTGCAGATCGTCAGGTAATTTGGCGTTATAAATAAGCGAACGGATTTTTTTGCCTCTGTCCGAAAGATTTTTTATGTCGTGTGTGTTCAAATCAGAAAGGAGTTGAGTTATTTCATCGCTGATTCCGGCGGATGATATGAGGTGGCGATAGGCGAAAGCGGTGATGGCAAAGCCGTCCGGAATATTGACTCCTTTGGAAATCAGTTCTTTTCTCATTTCGCCAAGGGAAGCATTTTTCCCGCCGACCTGAGCCAGATCGGCAAGCTCAATGGAATCGAACCATAAAATAAGTTTTTTATCTTTCATTAAGTCCTCCTGGGAAGTTTCTATTGCTGGCCTTTTTAGCTGCGCGTTTCTACCAGTTTTGTTCAGGCAAGTCAATTGAAAATATCCTGATGCAATAAACAATAAAAACGTACACTTAGGTGTTAAAGGGGCTTCATAAAAAAAGTAATCGGCCCTGCCCGGGCAAAGGCGAAAACAGCAAAAAAAAGGCCGGAATAAAACCGGCCTTTTAATTAATTTATCATTGACGACATATTATTATTTATCATCTTCATCATCTTCATCATCATAAGACAGAGGTTCCTGCGAACCTTCCGGGATTTCCGCCTGAATCGAACGATTGATGCCGCGCACCAGCAGCCACATGATAAGGAAGAGGATAATCATGGAGGCAATCAGGATAAAGATAATGGTTGCCGTCCAGGCCTTGGCTTCCTTGTCAATATTCTTTGCCGCTTTGATGGCTGTCTCATTGTATTTTTCGACATCCAGTCCCATTCCCACCCAGCCGAAACCGGCAGGCTGCGGATAACTGGCAGCGGTGAATTTAATGGGAGCGTAAGCAACGAATATCGTGTGATCGCCGAACTTGTAGGTTTTTGTTCCCGCTTTGCCCGAGGCCGCATCATTGGCAATCGCGGGAAGATTGGGATCGGCAAAGCCCATCAGCTTGAAGTTGAGGACCTCTTCGCCTTTCTGTAAAAGCCCGGCCTGATTCTTTTCGGTGATCGGTTCCACCAGCGAGCCGTCTTTCCTCAGCCCGACGATATGAAAATCATTGGGATGCACAATCACAAAACCGCGGTTATCCACGATATAAGCGTAATTACCCGTGGAGGCGTCGGACCGGAAAACCTGCTCCGACCTTGTCGGAATGACATGGTTGGTGAATTTGGCCAGATGGCGGTAATCCAAGGCCAATGTAATAATGCCGGCAAAGCCTTCCTTGGCGAAAACAGGCGTAGCGAAACGGATAATGCCGGAAAACCTGGCGCCTTTTTCAAATTCCGGTTTGGATACATAAAAGCCCGTGACCGGAGATACATAAACATCACCCTTGTTCAGACTTTTTGTTCTGGCAAAATAATCTTCCCGGAATTTCGTATTGGCCGGATTGGCCGCATTGAGAAGTTTATCGGACCCAACAGTCTGTCCTTCGGTGATTTTAATGATTTCCTTGCCGTTTTTATCAAGCAATGCCATCTCTTTATAAAGCGGAGCGGCAACCTGCTGAATCCTGTCCTTATCTTTTGTCCAGATTGTTTTTGTATTCTCTTTCAGAAATTGTTTATAAGCGCTGTCATTGGCAGGAAGAATCGTCGCCGTGAGGACATCTCTTTTTCTCTCATTAAGAAAATTGGCAATTTCTTCCGCTGTATTGATGGCGCGGATCTTAATTTCTTCCTGGGATTTCTCATCGAGAACATTGACGGCTCTTTCTTTTACGGTAACCCCCAACTTAAACATGCCGTTGGCGATTAAAAATGCCATTAGTGATAAGGGGATTACGATAAGCAGAAAGAACACGCTTCCCACAGTAAAAAATTGCTTATCCTTTTTATTTTCAGACATTATGGTTTCCCCCTAATCATTGTTAATTTTGCAGTTAATAATCAAAGAATTAACCCAAAAAATAACGCATGTAGGGGTTAGCATAAAGCAGTACCAGTGAAACGACCAGAGCATAAATGGCAATTGATTCCGCCATTGCCATGCCGACGAGCATGGTCATCATTATCTTTCCCTGCACGCCCGGATTTCTTCCTACGGCGCCGCAAGCCCCGCTTGCCGCATTGCCGATTCCCAGACCCGCGCCGACGGCTCCGATGCCGATGGCAATACCGGCAGCCAGCATTGCGCCGACCGCGAAAATCGCCTTGGTGTAGGATTCACCTGCCGGGATAGCCTCCGCTGCAAAAACAAAAGGGCTCGCTATCAGCAGAACCGCTATGGATGTAAACCCGATTAAAATTTTTTTACCAAACTTGTGTGACATCATCTGTCTCCTTTCCTCATGATTTAGAATAATAATTTTAAATCCCGGTTTCCATAACACAAATAGCAGGTCATGAGAAGGGGAAATAAATTTAATCATTTACCGGGCTGAATTTTCTGCACGATGTATGCCACTCACTGAAATAATAAAATATATGTTGTAAGGCTTGAGAAATATTTATTAATTATTATTTGTCAAAGCAGCGCCGTTTTGAACATTTTTTTCCCAATTGAAAATAATGTTCAATCTTCTGCAATAAAACATTAAAAAAAGAAGTTAGACTACAGAATAAAGAATACAGAATACAGAAGACGGAAGCAAACCGCTTTTGCCAAAAAGAAAACCTGTTTTTGACCGCAGTTTTTTTCTGTTGATATTTTAAGGTCAGCCCGCTAGTATCAACATGAACAGTTCAAATGATTTAAAAGGTTAGCGAAGAAGGTCTGTTAATGCAGGAACTTTTAACCGCAATTACATATCCGGTGGTCTGGCTTATTTGCTCTCAGGTTTTAAAAATTGAAAGCGGCCTTGCCAAACTGCTTATTTCTCTGGCCGCCTCAATTCTTGTTTATGTTTTAATGACTGTAAAAAGTTCTTCTTCCGACAAAAATAAGGATAATAAAGAATAACATAAGGATAAGAGGATGTAACCCCGGCCCGTAGATAAAAATGAAAATGCGTATCTGGTTATCCAGCGGAATTGTAATTGGGATTGTGATAATTCTGATTTTTCTGCTCGGGTGGACTGTTAATCATGCCAGGGAAAAGGATATGATTAAGCTCTTCAGCCGCGAGCAACTTTCCTACGCGCAAAACACCGCTGTCCAAATTGCTGAAATATTCAGGCAAAGCCAAAAGAATATTGATCTGTTTGTCCGGTCTGTTCAGGAATACGAAAAAAAGACAAGGGGCAATCAACTGGGCTATCTCTGTATCGCCGATGAAAACGACCGGATTATTGTCCACCCGGACACGTTATTGGCGGGAAAAACAATTTCCGGGCTGCTGCGCAATCGGACAGAGCATCTTGCCGATTTCTCCCGCCCGGACGGCGGCTCTCTGGAATTACTTATTACTGCGGAAAAAGACAGCTCACAAAAAAGCATCGTTTCTTATTATCCGTTCACGATAGGAGAAAAAAGGTGGGTTGTCCTGGTTATTGCTCCTTTCCCTGATGTTGTTTCTCCGGTCCGCAAGACATTTATATACTCTCTTTTTATTTCACTCCTGCTGATCATGGTCGTAATAATTGTCAGCATGTCTTTTGCCTACAACGAAGGGAAAAGGCTCCGGATAGAAGAAGAACGAAAAAGATTGGAAGAAAGGGAAGCCTGGCAGGAAAAACTGTTGAGGGAAAAGAAAACAATTGACGGAATTATCGAAGGCTCTCCCATTCCCACTTTTGTCATTGATAAGGAACACAAAGTGATTTTGTGGAACCGCGCCTGCGAAGAGCTGACAGGATTCCCGGCAGGTGAAATGGTTGGTACGGATAATCACTATCTGCCTTTTTATTCGGTGAAAAGGCCGGTTATTGCCGATTTGATTATCCATCGCGATCTTGATGGCTTGAATAAATATTACGGGACGAAGAAAGTTAAAAAATCAGAAAAGGTTGTCGGCGCCTATGAGGCCAACGATTATTTTGAAAATCTGGGCGGGCAGAGGCGCTACATGTATTTTCTGGCTGCGCCCATTTTTGATGAAAGAGGGGAAATCATTGCGGCGATCGAGACTCTGCAGGATGTATCGCGGGAACAGGAGTTGGCCAAGAGCCTGCGGGAGTACGCCGAAACTCTGCAGAATGAGCTGGCGCAAAACATTGATTTGCGGCGGGAGATTGAGGAGGTTTATAATTATCTGCAGACGATAGTGAAAAGTCTGCCCGATAAAATATTCGAATTGAATACCAACGGCATTGTCAGCTACATGAGCCGCAGTTGGAAAAAAGAAAGTAATATCGCACAACGTGAATTCAAAGGAAAACATTTTATGGATTTCGTCTCGCCGGAGGATAAGGATTTCGTGTGGGCGAGATGGGAGGAAGCCAAGAAGGGGATTTTCAAGCCGTATGAAATTGATGCGGTTACCACAGAAGGCAGAAAAGTCAATCTCCTCATTACGATATCACCTGTTATTGGCACCGACCGTTATCTGGTAGTACAGCGGGACATCACCGAATTCAAAAATCTGGAAAAGAAACTTTATGACAGCCAGAAGCTGGCGGCTCTGGGGCAGCTCTCCGCAGGCATAGCGCATGAGGTGCGCAATCCGTTGTCCTCCATTAAAATGAGTTTGCAGATTCTGGAAAAACGCATGAATCCGGAAGGCAATGATTTGAAAAGATTTAAAATCGCCGAAAAGGAAGTGGAACATCTCGAAGAGCTGGTGAACAATGTCCTGCTTTTCGCCCGACCGATTGAACCGAAGAAAGTTAACATCAAACTGGAACATGTGCTGGAGCAGGCTTTGGCGATGGCGGAAAAAGGCATTGCCGAAAAGCATATTAATCTGGAAAGAAAGCTGGAAAACAGCGGGGAGATTTTTGCGGATGAAGGAATGCTGGCTGATGCCTTTCTGAATATTATCCGTAATGCTCTGGATGCTGTGGAAGACGGGGGCGGTATTTTGTTGTCTTCCCGTTATTCTTACGAAAACCGGGAATCGGTTGTCGTCAGTATCAGGGATAACGGCTGCGGTATAGATGCCGAAGATATACCCCATTTATTTAATCCCTTCTTCACAAGGAAAAAATATGGTACAGGTCTCGGACTGTCTCAGGTCAAGAAAATAATTGACCTGCATCAGGGCAGTATAGACATTCTCAGCGAGAAAGGCAAGGGAACGACGGTTATTGTAATTCTGCCGGTGATTGCGGAAAAGGAATTGCTGGCCGGGCCGGTTAATATTTAAGGTAAAAAAGAATATGGCAAGCATACTGGTTATTGATGATGATTCTTCCATTGGCGAAACGCTGGAACTGTATTTGACGGAAGAAGGCTATCAGGTGCAGGTAGCCCAGACCGGGACGGACGGGCTCAACATGTATGTGCAGAATCCCGCCGATGTTGTAATCCTGGACATCCGTCTGCCGGATGTGGACGGTTTTGCCGTGCTGGAAGATCTGAAGCAGGAAAGCGAAAATGTCAAGGTAATCATGATTACCGCATTCCATGATATGGAAACCACGATTAATGCCATGAAAGGCGGCGCCTTCGACTATATCCATAAACCGATTAATGTTGATGAACTGGATATGGCGATAAAGAAAGCATTGAAATCGCTGGAAATGGAAAAAAAGATTGAAGGACTGCTGACGGAGCCTTCGCGCAGTTTCCGCGTGGGCGATATTATCGGCACCGGCAATGAGATGCGCGAGATATTCAAGACAGTCGGCATCGTTTCGCAAAGCCGGACGACCGTTCTGATTCAGGGAGAGAGCGGAACGGGCAAGGAACTGATTGCCAAGGTCATTCATCATAATACCTCGCCTGATGAGCCTTTTATCGCCGTCAATTGTTCGGCGATTGTGGAGACGCTGCTGGAATCGGAATTATTCGGTCATGAGAAGGGGTCCTTTACCGGTGCGATAGCCCGCAAACTGGGAAAATTTGAACTGGCACGCTACGGCACGGTGTTTCTCGATGAAATCAGCGAAATGTCGCTCAACCTGCAGGCCAAGCTGCTGCGCGTTTTGCAGGAAATGGAATTCGAGAGGGTCGGCGGCAAGGATAAGGTCAAAGTCGGCGCACGGGTTATGGCGGCGACCAATAAAGATTTAAAGGCCATGGCGAAGGAAGGAAAGTTCCGTGATGACTTGTTTTACCGGCTGAACATCGTGGCCATTAATATCCCGCCGCTGCGCTCGCGCCGGCAGGATATCCCGCACCTGATTGATTATCTGCTGGCCAAAATTAACCTGGATTTGCATAAGAAGGTCATCGGTGTTTCCGATGAAATGATGGAAATCTTCATGAAATACAACTGGCCGGGCAATGTGCGCGAACTGGAAAACCTGCTGGTGCGCGCCTGTGTTGTCGCCAAAGGACAGGTGCTGGGAAAAAACGATTTTCCGGAACTGGGGACGGAAGAAAAGACTGCCGGCAGCATGGCGGAAATGTTCCAGGCGGCTGAGCCGGGCAAATTGCTTACACTCGATGAAGTGGAAGAACGCTATATCCGGAAAGTCATCAGGGAAAACGACAAGAATAAAGGGGAAATCTGCGAAGTGCTGGGAATTTCCCGTCCTACCTTTGAGCGCAAGCTCGAAAAATACGGGATAACTTTTGAACGGGAATAAGATTGTCATTGTAACGCTTATCTTCAGCTGCAATTTTATATAATGCCGGCCAATCTGGGAAAAGCGGGGCTGAAGACCCGCTCCACGTTAAACAGGGGACTGTATCAAGCAAAATGTTAAAAGATCACAAGCCGTATTATCTGAAACGCTTTTACAACAAATTCCAGAAATGGTACGCCAATTATTATCTGGCGCCGCAGTGCGAATATTTCGGCCGCGGCCTGCATTTTATGAAACCCTGGCACGTAGAAATCTTCGGCGGGCCGGTTTCACTGGGTGACTATACGACATTCATCGCGGCTTCCGACAAAAAAGTCCGTCTGACCGTCTGGTCGGCGTGGCAGAAATCCGGAAAAATAAAAATTGGCTCGTGCTGCCTCATTTGTCCGGGAGTGCGGATATCGGCGGCGACAGCCGTAACCATCGGCGACGGAACAATGCTCGCGCAGGGCGCGTTTGTCAGCGATTCCGACTGGCACGATTTGTACGACCGCAGTCTTTCCATCGGCAATACGCAGGAAGTGAAAATCGGTAAAAATGTCTGGATTGGCGACAGCGCCATTGTCGGCAAAGGCGTAACAATCGGCGACAATGCCGTTATCGGTGCGGGCGCCGTCGTTGTCAAGGATATTCCGGCTGCTGCCGTCGCCGCCGGGAATCCCGCCGCGGTTATCAGGTACCTCGACCCGGAAAAACCTCTGAAATCGCGAACCGAGTGGCTGGCCGATCCCGTCGCACTGGCGCGTGATTTTGCAATCATTGACCGCGACCTGATGCGGGGAAATACGTTGGGCGGATGGCTGCGCTCGCTGCTGTTGCCGCGCCGGGGAGACTGACTTTGCGCGTTGCCGTTATCGCTTCACCATATCCGCTTTCCGAAATACCATCACCGCCGTTGGGTGTAACTTACGTTGCCGCAGCTTTTGCCGAAGGCGGCGCGAAAGTAAGAATATTCGATTATGTCGTTTGCGGCTACTCCCGGGAAAAACTGGCGGAGCAGTTGAAAACGTTTCAACCGGATGTGGTGGGCGCCAATTCCGTGACAATGAATTTTTATGACGCGGCGCAGATTTTATCTGATGTCAAGAACTGCAATCCGGAGATCATTACCATAATGGGCGGCCCCCATGTCACTTTCACGGCGGAAGAGACGCTGCGCAATTATCCGCAAATTGATTTGCTGGCGCTGGGCGAAGCCGAAGAAACAATCGGCGAGCTGCTGCCTTTTTTAAAATGGGAGTTTCATGATAAATGGAAAAACATCAGCGGCGTTGCCTTTCGGAAAAACAATGATGTAGTAATAACCGGCCGGCGGAAATTAATTGCTGATGTTGACGAAATTGCCGTGCCCGCCCGCCATTTACTGCCTATTACGCGCTATCTGGCTCTTGGTTTTCCGGTAAGCATGATAACCGGCCGGGGCTGTCCTCATTCCTGCATTTTCTGCCTGGGCAGAAAAATGGTCGGCGCGAAATTCCGCAAAAGAAAAATTGCGCTTATCCTCGATGAGATGGAACAGATTTTAGCGCTGGGCTTCAACCGCATTAACATTGCCGATGATCTTTTTGCCGCAGATAAAACAAGGGTTGCGCAAGTGTGCCGCGGTATCAAAGAGCGCGGATTGCAATTCGCCTGGAGCGCTTTTGCGCGCGTGGATACCGTGGATGAAGAAATGTTTGCCATGATGGCCGCCGCCGGTTGCGACAGTGTCAGCTTCGGCGTGGAAACAGGAAATCCGCAAATGCTGAAGCGCATTAAAAAAGGTATCAATCTTGATCAGGTGCGCCGGGCGGTGGCAATGTGCCGGCGCTCGGGAATGATTGCGCATGCTTCATTCATTGTCGGCTTGCCGGGCGAGACGAAAGAAACGCTGGCCGAAACAGAGGCTCTGGCGAAAAGTCTCGGTTGTTTATACGGCTATCATTATCTGGCGCCTTTTCCCGGAACGACTTTATGTGAAAATGCCGGACAGTATGATTTGACCATCCTGACCAGAGACTGGACAAAATACGATGCCAATGACGCGATTGTTCGCACGAGCGCGCTTTCACCGCAGGATATTCGCGATTTCGTAGCGCGTTATGACGAGGAAATGGAAGTTAACTGGCGGAAACTTCTGGCAGGCTACAAGAGGGGCAATGCCGCGCTGGATGACTTGCGAATCGAGGGGCATTGGCGACTGCAACTGAATTACCGGATCTTGCAAGATGATTTGATTGAGAAGCTCGGGGTAATTGAAGGCGAGTTGTTTAAAGACTCGCCGGAAAAGGCGCAGACCGAACTGTGCCGCAGAATCAGCGAGGCCGCCAATGCCGATTTTTCTCTTGTGGAAAAATTAACGGATGATTTCGTCCGCCGCGGCTATCTGCAATCTTCGCCGACGGGAAAAGGGCGCACCTGGTCGTGGGCTAAACAGGCCGGTTGTTGATAAAAAACCTTAAGCCGCCTGATGCTTGCCGGGACCGGATTATCTCACCAGATAAACGGTATCAGCCGGTATTTGACTTTTTTCATATATTCCTGATAGCCGGCTAAATTATTCCTGAGCACTGCTTCTTCATTTTTTATTCTGATGGTCAATACCAAAGGCGTGGGTATCGCCAGAAGAATCAGCGCGTATAATGATCCCAGAACTAAGGGGATTGAACAGAAGAAAATTGTGGCAAACAGGTACAGAGGATGCCGGATAACGGAATATAAGCCGCTGTTAATCACTTGCTGACCATTTTGAATTTCAATTATCCGGGAAGCATAACGGTTTTGTTTCATTACCAGCAAAATCATAAAAAAGGCGGCTATCATAATTACGGCGGCTGCTATCGTCAGCCAAAGAGGAACTGCCGACCAACGGTATCTGAAATCCAGACCGGAAAATATCAAAGTAATTATGAACATGATTAAATAAAGAAAGCTGAATGTTTTTTGAGTTTTTTCTTTTTCTTTGATCTTCAGCCTTTTTTGCAGCAGTTCAGGGTCTTTGACAGCGAAGTAAATCAGCGCCAATATCTCCAGCAGGAATAAGGCGCTGATAAATAACCAGGCATTCCAGAAATTCAGGGAACCGGCCGATGGGAAAAGCAGCAGGGAAATTAAAATCAACGCTGAAATTAATCTGATTACAACTTCTGTTATCAATTTGGGCGTTGCTGTTTTATCCGGCATCTATTTTCCCTGTTGCTTATGCTGAGATGCTTGATGCGCCGCCCGGCACGGCAGTTTGTCAGCAGGTTGCGGAAAATCCTTTTTAAAGTTAATGCGCCGGATTTATTTATAAGCTCCGGAGGAAAAAATGATGTCATCAACCCTCTCGGCATAGGAAACTTTTTGCTCCACTTTCTGGCTGACGGGATTGAGATAGGTGTAGTCAACATATCCTCCCTTGTCAGCAACTTTTAAAAGTTCCTGAATAAACAATTTGCCATTGGTATCTTTAATAGAATAGGCATTTACTCCAACCAGATGCGGGAAAACCGGGTGCATGATGATAATACCCTGCGGATCGGATGCCGACACAAATATATCCAGCTCCACATACTGACCGTCGGGATCACTTAATAATTCAAAAGCCTTCTGCCGGCCGACGGTTTTAACAAGATTAATAGCTTTTTTTACCAGCTTATGGCTGTCCTTGATTGTTCCTTTGGAGCCGACACCGACCAGGCCGATAAAATTATTAATGTGGGCTTTCATCTTTTCGGCCTGCGCGTTTGTCCCTTTGGCTTCGTGTGAAAGTTCCTCCGCGCTGGCGGCTGTCTTTTGCGTAATCTTGTCCATCTCGGCCACGGCAATGTTAATCTGGCTGATGCCTTCCGACTGCTCCCGGCTGGCTTCCGCTATCTC
>JAKLDS010000053.1 GCA_022703375.1 Deltaproteobacteria bacterium
CAGGCCGCAGGCGCCCAGACAGCGGACAGTTTCCAGAGTGAACATCCGGTCGGGAGTTGTTTCACCCTCCTTGATGCCGAATTCCTTTTCCAGCGTTTCGGAAATTGCTTTGCCGCCGCGCACATAGCAGGCCGTTCCCAGACAGACGCGCACCGTATGCTTGCCGCGGGGCGTCATCGTAAAGAAAGAATAAAAGGTAACAACGCCGTAAACACGGCTTAAAGGCAGATTCAATTCTTTTGCTATCTTTTTTTGCACACAAACCGGTAAATATTCCAGTGCGACCTGGGCCTCTTCCAGCACCGGAATCAGACAGCCTGGTTTCCCCTT
This sequence comes from Deltaproteobacteria bacterium, assembly GCA_022703375.1. Taxonomy (GTDB): domain Bacteria; phylum Desulfobacterota; class Syntrophia; order Syntrophales; family Smithellaceae; genus JAKLDS01. The sequence continues at coordinate 331 of JAKLDS010000053.1, forward strand.
ATGCCTGTTGATTATTTCATCGAGCTTTGTCAGTTGCTGCGGTGTAAATTCCTTTAAAATATCTGTGTCTTCCTGTTTCATCCAAAACCTCCTTAGCTTGCATATTATGCCTGTGTATCTATATCGAGAAGCCCCTCCAGAACTACTTCCCGGATATGTTTGATTATTTCCGGATGTTGAACCGGCACGTCGCCAATCGCCTGACGCAGTATTCGTGTATCCAGCAAAAACTGCCGGTCATTATGCCTATGATTGTAAATAAAATCAATATCAGAATTTGCAACAATAAGAGTTGTTAATGTGCTGACGATATTGCCCAGCGGCTGGCGGTCAATATGACCGAATTGGAAATTGGCTATAACTTCGGTTCCCCCGCCGGAAACTGAATTAATCTGCAGGTTGCCGCCGCTTGCTTCGGCGGCTTTTTTTAAAAGCGGCAACCCCAGTCCCACCCGTCTTACCGTTTTCGTTGTGTAAAATGGATCCAGCGCCCGGGCAATTTCTTCCGGTTCCATGCCGCAGCCGTCATCTTTGATGGCAATTTTCAGTAAATTATTTACGGAATCTTCAGTTATGGAAATACTGATCAGCTTTGCTCCGGAACGGATGGAATTTTCTGCAATATCAAGAATATGATGGGAAAGTTCCAGCATTAGTCCTCCAGCACCCGGCGGCCGTTTTCCCCTTTAAAGGCCATTTTTATTTCCGGTACGGATATCTGATCCAGCACCAGTCTTGTTACTGCCGTACCCACATCTTTTAAAAAATGGGAATCGGAAGAAACAATGAATGAATAATGAGAAAGTTCCGGATATTTTTTGCCGGCCCCACCTAAACCGGTGACACGGGTAACTTCCAGGGCGTCGAAGTTTATACTTTCATCAATAAATCCCAGTTGCCCCATGACGCTGAAACTCTCCCGGTCAATGTGCGCGGCGATAGCAATCCCCTGGAACTTATGGATATAGTTGATGACTTCGATAAGGGGCAGGCTGGTCGCGCCGATTAATAATCGGTTGTTTATTCCTTCCACCTCTCCGGCTTCGTTGACGATGGCCTGAACGCCGAAGCGTTTTTCGTCATTGATTCCAGCCAGATGCTTGTAAACAACACATTGCAGCGCCGCCTGGTTTGCCAGAGAATCAAAAACAGCCAGCAGATGCACCTCCTCGCTGGTCGTTATCTCCATACCCGGCAGCACCGATAAATTCTTGCCCTGCGCGGCTTTGATGACGAAGGGAGTATTTTCGGAGGCATTGTGGTCGCAGACAGCGATAATATCGAGATTGGCTTCCCTGGCCTTTTTCACCAGAGCCTGCGGGTGCATATCCAGCTCGGCGCAGGGAGAAAGACAGGTGTGAATATGAAAATCACAATTGTAACTTTTCAGCATTGTTTTTTCCGGACAAAATAACGGGTATGAATCCCCGGACAAATTTTCGAACTTATTTGCGGGCTCTCTGCCGGAGTTGTAAAAATAATCGCAGCGGTCAGAATTAAGGCCGGCAGATAAGAGGGCTAATCTTTTATCGCCAGCAGATTAAAAATATTCCCCGATAATTCGTAAGCATTCATCGGGGAAACCAGAAGGGGAATATTTTCCCGCACGGCTTTTTCCAGTGTGTCGGGCGCCGGTTGACTGGAGTTGACCAGAATTATTCCGGCTATATCTTTCAGGCTGGCGACGGCGACAATATTCTGATGCACCTGTCTGGTTATCCAGATATTGCCCTCCTGCGCATTGGCCATGACATCGCTTAAAAGATCTCCCGTGTACCCGCCGGTGATGTTTTTCCGGAGATTACCTGCTGCTGACTTGACATCCAGATTTAATTTTACGGCTAATGTTTCGATATCCATAAATAATCCCTGCTGTCCTGATTATTTGTTAATAATCATTATTAGATGGGTTCCCTTATCTACTTCGGAAGTGATAGCAAATTTATCGGAGTAGCTGTCAATGTTAAAAAGCCCCATGCCGGCTCCGAAGCCCATCTCTCGAATTTGCGGACTGGCCGTGGAGTATCCCTTCTGCATGGCGAGTTCGATATCGGGAATGCCCGGTCCTTCGTCAATGGCTTCAATCTGAATTTTATCGGCGTAAATGGAAAGCATGATAACGCCTTTTTTCGCGTAGGAAACGATGTTGATTTCCGACTCATAAGAAACAATGGCGGATTTTCTTACCACTTCGGCGGACAGTTCCATTTGTTTGAGAATAGATTTAATACTGGTGGAAACTATTCCCGCGTAGTCGAAATTACCGCCTTCCACATAGAAGCTGCGTTGAAACTCTATCTGTTCAGTCTCGCGTGCTGGCATTATCAACTTTTTCCAAGCAGCCCACCATGCCTCTGGCGTAAAGTCGGCCGGCTGTTTCAAATAAAATATATTTTGTCGATAAAACTGGAATTTTTAATTCCCTGGCCATATTGATTGTTTCTTCCGACGGCCTCTTGCCACGCACCAGCACAATCGCGGCGATATCGAGGATATCTACTGTTCTGATGACCTGCACATTAGTGAGTCCGGTCAGAAGAAGGCTGCCCGCTTTGGCGAAAGCCAGAACATCGCTCATCAGGTCGGCTCCGAAGGCCGTCTTCACTTCCATGTCGAGATTGTCTTCACCGACTATCACATCGGCATCGAGAATTTCTATTACTTCGCTAAGTTTCAAAATTAACTCCTTATAATAAACAGAACCGGCAGATATTTGTAAACCGGACATTATTGATATTATTGAGAAAGTCCATAGCGAAAGACACTGCTATTTTGTCCTGAACCTAGCACGGATGGCACTCTAATGTCAATGGAATTATCCCTGAATCCGGGAGATTTCAGTTAACTTGAGTGAACGGGAAAACGGTTAAATTATTGTCGGCAGGATTAAAGTATTTCCGGGAGAAGCCGTTATTATTTATTGAACATGGTAGAATGTTTTGTTGTAATCAGCTGAGAAAAAATGTATATTAATACGGAAAAAATATCAGGAAAATATCATAAACTGGAGGTCCTAAAATGAAAACAGCGGAAATGGCTGAAGGACAAGGCAGGAAAGTCAACAACAGGGAAGGCAAGTACCTGACTTTTACGCTGGCCGGCGAGGAATATGGCATCGGTATCTTAAAAGTTAAAGAGATTATCGGAATGATAACAATTACGGGTATTCCGCAGACACCAGATTATGTAAAGGGTGTTATCAATCTGCGCGGCAAAGTGATTCCCGTCGTTGATTTAAGACTCAAATTCAATATCCCGGCGGCTGATTATACGGAAAGAACCTGTATCATCGTTGTGGAAATAGCCAAGGAATTCGGTCATGTCTTAATCGGCATATTGGTGGACTCGGTTTCGGAGGTTCTGAATATTAAAGCCGGTGATATTGAAGATACGCCCAATTTCGGCACAAGACTGAATACGGATTATATTCTGGGAATGGCCAAGACCGGCGGCGCGATAAAAATTTTGCTGGACATTGATATGGTAATGAATGCCGATGAAGTAGCCGCGTTGGAAAAGGCAGTATAAGATTAATATAATAACTTTATATATAAAGGGGAATTGAACAATGGCACATGTAAAATTGAACGTCAGGCTCCTCGTCGGATTTCTTTTTGCCGCTGCGTTTATCGCGCTTACCGGGATTATCAGTCTGGTTGGTCTGCAATATTATGACACCGCCAACGTTTCCACAGTAAACACCCTGAGCTGGATTGTCGGTGTTGTCATGGTTATTGGAGTAATTGCCGCCGTTGTTTACGGCTTCAATTTAAGCAAATCCGTTGTCAGCCCGATGGAGCATGCCATTGGCGGTTTGTCCCAAGCGGTTTCTAAAGTATCGGCAGGCACTTCTCAGGTGTCAACCGCCGCGCAGCAGTTGGCTGATGGCTCCAGCTCTCAGGCTTCATCGCTCGAGGAAACATCTTCCTCACTGGAAGAATTATCATCAATGACCAAACAGAATGCGGATAACGCCAATCAGGCAAGGGCGATGATGCAGGAAGCCTCTCAGATTGTGGAGAAAGTCAACAAGCACATGGATGATATGGCCAAAGCCATCACGGAAATTACCAGATCTTCCGAAGAAACGGGAAAAATTATCAAGACCATTGATGAAATCGCCTTTCAGACCAACCTGCTGGCCCTGAACGCAGCAGTCGAAGCGGCGCGGGCCGGTGAAGCGGGCGCCGGATTTGCCGTGGTTGCCGATGAAGTGCGCAATCTGGCTATGAGATCGGCGGAAGCCGCCAAAAACACCAGCAATCTCATTGAAAATACAATTAAGGCTGTACAAAACGGCAATCAACTTACCAAGTCCACTCAGGATGCCTTTAAAGACAATATTTCCATTTCCGGCAAAATCAGCCAGCTCGTTGATGAAATAGCCACGGCTTCCCAGGAGCAGGCGCACGGCATTTCGCAGATTAACCGCGCCGTCGCCGATATGGATAAGATTGTCCAACAATCGGCAGCCAATGCGGAAGAATCAGCCGGCGCATCACACGAGGTCAAGTCGCAGGTCGTCCAGTTACAGAATTGCCTTGATGAGTTAATAAGCGTTGTCGGTAGTGGAGCCGGAGGATCGAGTTATTCTTCTTCCGCAGCCGCATCTTATAAAACAGCCGCCGTTGCTCCGGTTAAAGCAAAAACAGTTGCCGGACCCAGCAAACTTCATGAAGCCCGTATGATTAACGAGGGGCGTAAGGCTCTTGCTCAGGCTGCCCAGAAAAAGGAAATAAAAAAGAAAGAGATTCCCGCGCCGGCTCCTTCCGCATCTTCCGCCAAAGGCAAGGCTCTGCGGCCGGATCAGGTTATTCCCTTTGATGATGGGGATTTTAAAGATTTCTAATGAGACCCAAATCCCGACTCGTCGGGATTTGATGGTCGAATTAATGACACTCGCTGAAAACGAGCACGGCGAAGTTTGAAGCGTAAGTGGAATTATCCCGCCGAAGGCAGGGGTATCCCCGAAGCGAAGCTGAGTGGGATTAATGACACCTTCAGTGATTTTCAGAAATGGAATCCGGCGAATGCCGGACGAAGTGCGCTGAAATTTGCAGGTCGAATTAATTAAACTTCGCCGGCAGGCTAAACGGTATGATGTAATGAAAAAGGCGGAAAGATTTACACTTTCCGCCTTTATAATTTAGCGGCGGCGTCCGCCGCCCAGTATGGAACCGAGAACGCCGCGGACAATTTCTCTTCCCACCGAAGAGCCGATGGAGCGGGCGACGCTTTTTGCCGCAGCCTGAACCATTCCTTCGGATTTACCGCCGCGCGGCCCTGTGCGTCCGAACAGCATATCACCCAACCCGCCCCCGATATTGCCCAGCACACCACCTGCGCCGCGGAAATCAGCATCGCCTCTACCCGCCTTGGCAGGCGGTTCGACACTGTCTGTTGCCGAGGGAACACTGCCACGTAATTTTTCATAAGCGGATTCGCGATCGAGCGTCTTTTCGTAATGACCGTAGAGAACAGAGCCCTTAATGACAGCGGAGCGTTCCACGGCCTCCAGCGGTCCCAGTCGCGAGCCGGGGGCGACAACAAACGCTCTTTCCACCGGAGCCGGCCTTCCCTTTTCATCGAGAAAGGAAATAAGCGCCTCGCCGACTTCCAGTTCGGTGATGGCTGCCACCGCGTTGAAAGCGGGATTGGCGCGCATGGTTTCGGCGGCGCTTTTAATTGCTTTCTGATCGCGCGGCGTGAAGGCGCGCAGCGCGTGCTGCACGCGGTTGCCCAACTGCCCCAGAACCGTTTCCGGAACATCCTGCGGATTCTGGGTGACAAAATAAACTCCCACCCCCTTGGAACGAATCAGGCGCACCACCTGTTCAACCTTCTCCAGCAGCGCGCGCGGGGCATCGTTAAACAGCAGGTGCGCTTCATCAAAAAAGAAAACCAGTTTCGGTTTTTCCTGGTCGCCCACTTCCGGCAACTGCTCGAAAAGTTCGGAGAGCATCCAGAGCAGGAAGGTGGAGTAAAGTTTGGGATTGTTGTAGAGCTTATCCGCCGCCAGCACATTGATAATGCCGCGCCCCTCGCCGTCTGTTTGGATGAGGTCGGCCATGTCCAGCATCGGTTCGCCGAAAAATTTGTCGCCGCCCTGCTGCTCGATGGTCATCAGACCGCGTTGAATGGCACCCACGGATGCAGCGGAAATATTCCCGTATTCAGTAGTAAACTGTTTCGCATTATCGCCGGCAAATTGAATAATCGCCCGCAAATCTTTCATATCAAGAAGCAGCAGGCCGTTGTCATCGGCTATTTTAAACACGAGCTGCAGCACACCTGACTGGGTTTCGTTGAGATTAAGCAGGCGCGACAAAAGCAGCGGCCCCATATCGGAGACAGTGGCGCGCACGGGATGGCCGGCGGCTCCGAAAACGTCCCAGAAGACAGTGGTGTTGGCGCGCGGGGTAAAATCAGAGATGCCCAGCGCCGTCAGACGCTTCATCAGCTTTTCCGATTTTGTTCCCGCCGCTCCGATACCGGAGAGATCGCCCTTCACATCGGCCAGAAAAACCGGCACGCCGATGGCGGCGAATGATTCAGCCATTTTCTGCAGGGTGACTGTTTTGCCGGTGCCGGTGGCCCCGGTAATCAGTCCGTGCCGGTTAGCCAGCTGCGGCAACAGGCATATTTCTTTCCCCTGTGATATGGCGATAGGTAATGGATTAGCCATGATCGCTCCTTTTTTGATAATGCCGATTATTTCCGGCAATGCTGATGAAAACTATAATCAGAATGATAAAACCTGTCAATGTGTAAATAATTCGACGCCTGCAATATCGTATTGACATTTCCGGTAATTAACATTTATATTTTTACCATGAAAAGAATTGCGGTTAATGACGGCGGTGAAAAATCAGGCGGCAAAAGGCAGCGGGAACATAACTGGTGTGAGAAATACGGCCAGTTCATTGATCTGGATGCCTGCTGCGCCCGTTCTTTGCAGCGTCCTGTCTGCCGCCGCTGCTACCAGTCGTTGATTCAAACAAAACTGCCTTTTGAGAAAAGCTGATGTGCGGAAGGTTTGTGCTGATAAGCGATTTAACAAGGATTGCCGGCGAGTTCAATCTGGCTGTCCCGAATATTGAGTTGCCGGCACAGGGTGATATCAGCCCCGGTCAGGATTGTTTTTGCCTTATCCGCAAAGCTGCCGGCGCGGGCGGAGCTCTTCTGCATTGGGGAATAACGCCCCCCTGGGCGAAAGATAAGTCAGCAGTCCGGATGCTGATTAACGCGCGGGCTGAAACCGTAGCGGAAAAGCCGACTTTCCAACAGGCCTGGCGTGAGAGGAGATGCCTGATTATCGCCAATGGTTTCTACGAGTGGTCGAAAGAAAAAAAACCGTATCTTTTCCGGTTCAGGGATAACCGGCCTTTCGGCATGGCCGGCATCTATGGTAAAACGCCCGCCGCCGGCGGGGAGAAAGCTTCCTTTGCTATTATCACAACAGCCGCCAATGAAATTGTCGCGCCCGTTCACGACAGGATGCCGGTTATTATCCCGGCGGCAGCATGCGAGGAATGGCTGGGCAACAAGCCATCGTCATCTCAGCAACTGAGTCGGTTGCTGAAGCCCTATCCGGCGGAATTACTGGGAGGGTGCGAGGTGCAATTAAAAAAGGTTTCGTCCCGCAAAACTGAAAAACAGCTGGAGAGGAAATAACTGTGGAACACATCAACCTGCTCCTGGATATCGGAGAACTGAACTGGGTTTTTAAAGACAGCGCCGATACGGAAGCCCTGCTGCAAAATGTTGTTAAAATGGTCGCCCGGCATATGCAGGCCGATGTCTGCTCCATTTATTTTTTTGATGAGAAAAATCAGGAGCTGGTGCTGCGCGCCAATGTCGGCCTGAAAAAGAATTCAATAGGTAAAATCAAAATGAAGCTCGGAGAGGGAATTGCCGGTTCCTGCCTCGAGAGGCTGGAACATGTCTGCACGGAGGACAGCCTTGCCCATCCTGATTTCAAATACTTTCCCGGAATAAATGAGGAACTTTATAAATCGTTTCTGGCCGAGCCTATCGTCAGCAAGGATTCCCGGGTGGGAGTAATAGTTCTGCAAAGAAAAGAAGATAATCCTTTTAAGGAAAACGATGCACAGGCACTCCGGATTATATCCTCGCAGCTCGCCACCCTGATTGAAAACGCGAAGCTCATGACTTCGATGAATCAGTATATCAAAAAAATTAAAGCCGCCGAATGGAAACCGCAGCTCGAAGCAAAATTCATCAAAGGCAAATCCGCTTCCCGCGGCTATGCGTACGCGAGAATTGCCGTCATTGAAGACGGCAACGCTTTTGAAGATGTGGAAAAAATGTCTTTTGCGCAGCACTCCCCTGCCGATTTTTACCGCGCCGTGAAAGAGACGGAAAAACAGATAGAACTGCTGCAAAGAAAAGTGGAGAAAAATCTAACGGATGCCGCTTCCATGATTTTTACTTCCCATCTGATGATATTAAAGGATAAGACATTTATCAACGGCATTATCGAGCAAATAAACAAGGGAAAGAATCCGCCGGAAGCGGTGATTTCCGTGACAAAAAAATATATTCATATATTTCTCGCCAGCCCCAACGAATATATCCGGGAAAAATCGAAGGACATCGAGGATCTGGCGGTGCGCATTATTGCCAATATCGTCAGGAATGAAATGGAGCTGCCGGGCGTGAAGGGCAGAATCGTCATCGCCCGGGAGATGTATCCCTCCGATGTATTGCGGCTTTCCTCCGAACAGATTAAGGGCGCTATTCTGATCAGCGGCGGCGTTACATCGCATGTTTCCATTCTGGCGGGCACGCTGGGGATACCGATGGTTATTGTCAACGAACCGACGCTGCTCAACGTTAACAGAAAAGCCAAAATTCTGCTGGACGCGGTAATCGGCAATATTTATATCAATCCGCCCCCGGATATTTTGGATGAATTTAGCGACAGGCTTGAAAGAAAAGCGAAAGAAGCTCCGGCGGCAATGACGCCGATTACCAAAACCAGGGACGGCCTGAAGATTCAATTAATGGCCAATGTCAATCTTCTCAAAGACCTGGAAACCTTAAAAGAGCTTGTCTGCGACGGTATCGGTCTGTACCGCTCGGAATTTCCCTTCATAATCAGGAGCAATTATCCCACGGAAGAAGAGCAGTATTTTGTTTACCGGAAGCTGGCGGAAGGGATGCCGGGCAAGGAAATCACCTTTCGTACACTGGATGTCGGCGGCGATAAAATCCTTTCCTATTCCCGGAAAACTAAAATAGATAATCCCGTTCTCGGTTTGCGTTCGATCCGTTTTTCGCTGAAAAACAGGGAAATATTCGCCGAGCAGATAAGGGCGATACTGCGCGCCGGATATGAAGCCGATTTGCGTATCATGTTTCCGATGATTTATTCTCTGGAAGAGTTTCTAACGGCAAAAGAAATTGTCCGTCAGTGCGCCGCCGATTTAAAGGAAAAGGGCATCCGTCACAATGGTGCGCCGCAAACAGGCATGATGGTGGAAATCCCCGCGGCTGTGGAAATCATCTCCGAGTTTGCCGGTATTGCCGATTTCTTTTCCATCGGCACAAATGACCTTATTCAATATATGCTGGCGGTGGACAGAAGCAATGAAGAAGTCGCGGAATATTATCTGCCGCACCATCCCGCCATTCTCAGGGCGGTAAAGAAGATAGCCGCCGCGGCGCAAACTGCCAAAATTGACATTTCCGTCTGCGGCGATATGGCCAATTCCGCCGCCTATATCAAATTCCTGATTGGCGCGGGCATAACCAAGCTCAGCATGAACCCGGAATATTTAGGCGAAAATCAGAAAATCATCGCGGCGCTGGACGCGAAGGAGTGCCGGCAGCTGGCGGAGGAAATTGTCGGTCTTTCCCGCGTGGAAGATATTGAAAAAATGCTCTGGCCGGAGAAATATTCCTGAAGGCGGCCGGAAGCTGTCCAATGTAGTGAAAATGTCGGAGGTTGCAGATGAGTGACGCCATAAAAGAAAAAATTAAAAATTATGTGATTGGTCTGGGTGTAGACGATGTCGGATTCGGGGCGGTCTCGGAATATAAAAGCCCGCTGTCACCCGCGATTGAAACTATCTTTCCGGGAGCAAAAACCATGATTGTCATGGCTTGTCAGGAACTGTCCAACTGTGAGAGTAATAATAAGAGAATAGCAATGAGCGGCAGGCTGGACGTGATGGAATTCATGAAATCATGCAACTATAAGCTGGCGCGCTATCTGGAGAAAGAGTTTAAATTTAAAGCAATGGCCACGCCTCTTTCTTATCCCCTGAACATGAATAAGGAAGCCAGATATGGCTTGGTTGCCGATTTTTCCCAGCGTCACGCGGCGATTGCGGCGGGACTGGGTAATTGGGGCAGGCATAATCTGGTTATTCACCCGCGGTTGGGTTCACGGGTTCTTTTTACAACGGTTCTTTGTGATGCTCAATTGCCGCCTGATCCGCCTGTTAAAGAAGACCTGTGTATTCAATGCAATATCTGTGTGGAAAAATGTCCCGGCCATGCGCTCGATGAAGAGGGAAAGACACAGGTAATGAAATGTCTGGAATACTCCCAGCCGTTCGGGATAGCGGCTAATATGGGTTTCTGGAAGAGATTTATCGACAGCACTCCCGAGGAACAAAAGAAGATGATGAGCAGCCCTGAATATATGAGCCTTTATCAATCAGCATTTATCGGTTTTCAATATAATTGTTTCAATTGCTATATGCTGTGTCCCGTCAACCGATAAAAGCTCGTTGTTGCAATGCCATGTTTTTTACTGGCAAGGTTTATTGGAAGGTGCCGCATTGTTTTCAGTGACAACGTCCTTATTTCTATTCTCCCTTCCTGTTGCGTAACTTCGCAAAGCAGTTGTTGTTAGTATGCGTGATTCCTTGACTTGTGATTTTTCTTGACAGACGTAATTATTTTACTTAGGCTTTTCAGCAATAGTCAAGGGGTTTCCGTATGAGGGAGAGATTATGAGAGCTATAAAACGTAAAATAACGGATATGACGGTGGATGAGCTTAAGGACGTTATCCATGGAGCAATCGCCGAAGATATGGAAGCTTGGCGGGAGACATTCGAAATCATGGCGGACAGCAAGCTGATGGGGCAGCTCCGGAAGGCGGATTTGGACAGGGCCGCCGGGAGAAAAGGCGCCTTTGTCATCTGGGATAATCTGAAAGATGCATAAAATCATTCTTCATCGGAACGCAGTCAGATTCTACCGGAAGGCCGATAACACCTTGAAGGAAAGAATAGCGAAAGCCATTGATGTCGTTGCCCGGAATCCCCACCGGGAAGCGCATATCAAGAAGTTGAAGGGGGGGGTAAGAGGGGGATAGGGGTCAAATCTTTACCATTGACATTTGACGGGAAAGCCACGCCATTCCTACGATTACGGCAGTTGATTATTTTTCATTCAATCGCTCTTTTTTGTTTTGGGGCAAAGAAAAGATAGTAATTTTATGATAAATTATTTAACTATTCCTCCGCATTACTAGTCGAAAGCTATTATACAGATACATCTGCCATAAATCTCTCTTTCATTAAACTATCCGTAATTCCCCGAAATAATCAGAATCAGTTAACTTTCAGGTGTAATCAATGATTGAGACAAGACTTAATTTACTTACTGTCAAGTCAAATATAGGTGGGGAATTTATCTGTGCTTTATGTCAGGGTGCTTTGACATGTTTCTGAAAAAAATCCCAGATAACATCGTTAGCGTTGATTTTGTCGGTTGTTTTTCCCACCATTGTTTCCGGCAAAAGGCTTCTGCCTCCGGCCCAGGTGTGCCCAAGGCCTTCCACGGTAATGTAAACGACTTCCGAACCGTGGGAACAGGGGCGGAAAGTTTCGACGCTGACGCCGTTATTTTTGACTGTATTTGCCGGTGCGGCAGGGCAGGCAAGGGCTTTCGCCCATTTCATTATTGAATCGCGCACGGGCGGTTTGGGCTTCCCGCGTACTTTGTCGCTCTGCCCGCTCGCCAGTCTCGGCACTCCGCCTTCAATCACATTGAGCGGATCTTCCGTGCCTGTTATGTAGAGCAGGGAAACCGGAGATGATAACTTCAGTGATACCGGCCAGCAGGCGCCGGCAACAGGAGCAATCGCGGCAATGCGATTTGCCAATTCTATTCCGGCAAGGAAGCTCAGGGAAGCGCCGTTGGAAAAGCCTGTGAGAAAAATCTTTTTTTCATCAACAGCAAAGCGCGCAATTAAAGCATCAATCATCGCATTGATGAATGCAACGTCATCAGGAGCAGAGCTACCAGGAAAGAATCTGTCGGAGCCGTCATTCCAGAGCTGAGGATTGAAGACAAAACTGCTTCTTTGTTTGGGATTGGGTGGCATAGCGTTGGGAAAAACGGCCAGAAAGCCTTCTTGTTCCGCTTTGTCCGCCCAGCCTGTTTCCCACATCGCGCCTTTAGCTTTACCGCCCCCGCCATGCAGCATGATGACTAGAGCTGTCTTCTTTGCCGGATTATAAGTTCGGGGAACGTAAACGATATAAGTTCGCTCCAAACCGTTTACGGTTAGCGTCAGAGTATGAGTCCCCTGCGGGGAACTTTTAATTTGCGATGACGATTCCTGAGCCGGGCAGGCCGGGGCAAAAAAGCAAATAAGAAAAAATGCTGTCAATGCAAAAAATATTGTCGGAGTATTCCTGTATTTAATTTCTCTCTTCTCGAAGATTAACATTATTTGTTGACCTCAGAATGTTTTCGCAAAATAAGACAACACAACGCGCCTGCGAACTTTGTTTCTACTCCGGCGAATTTTGTCTGCCTGCCCAATTGCTCCATTTCCGGGGCATTGAGAAAAGGCTCCTCAAATGAATGAAGCCATAAAAGCAGCAGCCGGAAGCCTCCGTACTTGGCCAGGACTTCCTGCAAAACCGTTTCGGGAATGTCGCGGACAAGGTCGTAAATCAAGGCGCAGCCGTCATCTTTGAGAACGCGATACATCTCCGCCAGCGCGCCCAACTGATTCTTCCAGTGATGAAAAGAGCCTGTGGAAACCACCCGGTCAAAGGTTGCATCGGGAAACGGCAACGCAGCAGCGTCGGCAACCCGTAATTCAATGTGCGAATCCTGCTCGTATTTTTCCATGTTTCTTTTTGCCTGGGCAATCATGGCGGCGGAAATGTCAACTCCGGTCAGTTGCGTATCCGGCATTACTTTCCGCATGGCCGCCAGAAGGTGTCCGGGGCCGGTGCCGATATCCAGCAGGCGCGCCGCTTTGCCGAAATGAGCCACATCAGCGGCCACCAGTTCGTAGTGGCTAAGAAAGATATTGGTGCCGCTCAGGGCATTATAAAAAATGCTAGCCGGCCAGGGAATTCCTTCAGGATGAATACTCTTGATAAATTGCCGCCAGCGATTGCTCATGCTATCCCTCCAAAATATTTTACGGCTTTTCGCCGATATGCAGATACGTAATGCCGAAAGTCAGAGAATGTATTTTAACATCCTTTATGCCGCTGCCCTGCATCAGTCCGGCCAATGCGGCGGGTGAGGGGAAATTCATGATGGAATCGGCCAGATAATAATAGGCGGCGGGATTTGTCGAAAATATTTTGGCAAACAAAGGAAGCAGCCGGTTCAGATAAACATGGTAAAGAAATTTAAAGAAACGATTCCGGACAAAAGTCATCTCCAGCACCATCACTTGTCCACCCGGCACAGTAACGCGCAGCATTTCTTTTAATGCCCGCTCTCTGTCGGGAATATTTCTGATGCCGAATGCAATTGCCGTTACGGCATAAGTGTTATCGGCAAAGGGCAATTTCAGCGCGTCGCCCTCCAGCAGCGTAACTCGATCCGTCAGACCTCTCCGCGCCACCTTGTCTTTTCCCGCCTGCACCATTTCCGGCACAAAATCAATGCCTGTAACCTGAATGGCGGGATAGTAAAGAGCGGCGGCGATGGCGAGTTCTGCCGTGCCGCAGGCGACATCAAGAAATTTTCCGGTGCGGGAAAGCTTCATCTTTTCGACGGCGCAGCGCCGCCAGACAATATCACGACGCAGGCTCATCAGATGATTTAAAAAATCATATTTGCCGGTGATGGTGGAGAAAATATCCCTGACCATGGAGATGCGTTCCTGATTGGTCAGAGTTTTAACCAGCGGATATTTGCCGGAGACGGAATTTGGCATGGAAGATGGCTCCTTAAGATTAAACTCGCCATAATTTACCAATGTAATCCGGTAATAGCAACTGAAAATGATAATTAATAAGAAGCAGGTTCTTTAATGCTTTCGGCAAAATAAAACAGGCCGGCCGGGAAAATATTATACTGTAAATTGATAAAAATTATGTTGACTAAGAATAATAAAGTTCTATACCTTATCGCTTATGAAGGTATGCTTTAGTAAAATTAAGTTAAATGAACGGCAACTCATTTTTTGTCTCTTCGGACTTATGGCATCTGTGACATTGATACTTGTCACATTTGGTTTAATCAGCAGCATCAATACCTACCGGAGCGCCAAACGAGTCGTCGCTCTAAACGATATAGCAACTTACAGTTTGAAAGCTGTCAAAAATTTTGCCTTTGAACGTGGCCGGACAAATGTCGTGTTAAGGAGCAATGAACCTGTTTCCGACGGGAATCGCCGGTTTATCAGTGACCGGAGAGAACTTGCCGATATTGCTTTAGCCAGAGTCATGCAACTGTCCGGCAGCGATTTTCCCTCCGAAGCTGCGTCAATTGAAAAAACCTGGTCAAGAGTCAAGGAACTGCGAAAGGAAGTGGATATTGACCTCAAACGCCCGTTGTCGGAACGAAACACCGATCTTCCGGGCAGCTGGCTTTCTGTGGCTAATGAGATGATAAGAAACATTGAATCAGCGTTAATTGTCGCTTCTCAGGTTGAAGATGCTAATTTTACATTCGGCCGTTACGCCAATCTTCGGATCAGCGTGTTGCAATTCCGTAACGTTGTCGGGACAGAATCGAGCCTGTTGTCCAGCTCGATTTCGTCGGGACGGATACCGGATGCTAAGGTGCTGCACGAAGCGGAATTAATGCACGGAAGATCACAGCAGTTATGGAGTCAAATTGAAAGCAACGGCAGCTTCCTGAATGATGCCGTTTTTGAGGCATCCTTAAGCACGGTGCGTGCTACCTTCTTTGGAGGATTACGACCTCTTCAGGAAGATTACCGCAGTGCGATAAGAACTGGCAGGAAGACGGCTCTTCCCCTGGAAACGTATCTTACCGCTTCGGTAAAGGCGCTGGATTCCATCATTGAAATGGTAGATGCTGTCGACCGGGCTGCCAGTAATTACGCTTTGCAGCAAGTGCGCCGGGCCGGCTGGAGTATGGCTGTAACCATTCTCGGTCTTTCCGCAACGATAGTATTGCTCTTATTCACTCATCGAACACTGGCGAGGCGTTTAACTATTCCGCTGCATGACATCCTTGTCAGGACGCATGTTCTGCGGGGTGACTTTTCCGGAACATTGCCTTCGGGAGAAAGTGATCTTGCAAGTGTCAATCAAGCGCTGGATATGCTGGAAAATACTTTGCAGGAATTGCATAAAGCCAGAATTGCAGCCGAACATCAGGCTGTCCATGATAATCTTACGGGACTGCCCACCTATAGCCTTTCGGCGGACCGTTTGGAGATGGCCATCAATACAGCCAAGCGGAGCGGGAACAAGGTGGCGGTGATGTTTATTGATCTCGACGGTTTCAAGGAAATTAATGACGCGCATGGCCACGAAGCAGGTGATTACATTCTGCAAGAGGTTGCTGTTCGCATGCGGAACACCATCCGTAACACCGATACGGCATCGAGAATCGGGGGCGATGAATTCCTTATCATTCTTCCTGAACTTTCAAACGCTGCTATAGCTCTGGAAACGGCGCAAAGACTGATTACAGCAATTGCTGCGCCAATTCCTTTTTTGGGAAATCAACTGTCAGTTGGTTTAAGTATTGGAATCAGCATCTTTCCCGATAATGCTCTTGACTCACATAAGCTTCGAACATTTGCTGATGAAGCCATGTACTCGGTCAAACGATCCGGCAAAAACAATGTGGCCGTATATAAGGCAGGTTAGGAAGCAACAATTTAAGTAAACGGCCTAGGCCATGACGGCAGAAAATCATTGTTCAATATTACCTCGACTCTGCTATTTGCAAAAACGTTCAATTATGGTAAGTATTACATTCAATGGAATATCTATCCATGTCTGGTTATACAAACCTGTCTTACTATATAGCGCTTTTCGCAATCTATTCTTTCGGCGGATGGATTGTTGAGGGGTAGTGTCAAGAATCTTTCGCACTTTTTTATAGCTTATCAATCCGGCAGTTTGGAATATTTTAATTCCCGATGTTTTAGACCGCCGAAATATTTACCATCATGCCATCTCCGCTATGTTTTCTTTCAATCTGTCCATATTTAAGTATTGCCGGGTTCCCCATTTTGTGCCTGCAATATACCGGAATCTGGCAGCAACCAGCATCAAAGCTGATTGGCCGTCCGGAAATGCTCCAACAACCCTTGTTCTTCTTCTGATTTCCCGCATAAGTCGTTCCAAAGGATTGTTGGTGCGTATGGAGCGCCAGTGCTGACTGGGAAAATCATAATAACTCAGCGTTTCTTTCGCGCCTTCTTCTACAATTCTGGCGGCGTTGGCAAGCTTCATATTTTTTAGCTTTTTAACAACGGAGTTTATTTTCTCTTCAGCTGCCTGGCGATCCTCCTGGGCATGAATCGCCTTGAGCATGGCCGCTACTTCTTTGACTCTCCCCTTGGGAACAGCTGTAAAAACATTCCGGTAAAAATGGACGACACAACGTTGCCATTTGGCCTCTGGATAAAAATCAGCGAGTGATTCCACAAGTCCCAAACATTTGTCGCTGGTAAATAACTGGACTCCCTTGAGTCCCCGGCTTTTTAAATGACGCAAAAAGCGTGTCCAGCTCTCTTTATCCTCTTTGGCGCCTTCCTGAACCCCCAATACGTCTCGGATTCCTTCTTCATTCACGCCGATTGCCGCCAGAATACTGACATTCTTCACTTCGCCTGCCCAGCATCGCTTCAGCCATATGCCGTCTAAAAAAACATATGCATATTTCCCTGTAATCGGTGTGCTTAGCCACTTCTCTATCCGCTCATAAACTTTCTTGTTCAAATTGGATACGGTGCCGGGACTGACACGCGTTCCCCATAACGCCTCGGTGATGTCTTCAACTCTTCTGACGGATACCCCCGCCAGATACATCTCAATTAAAGCTTCTTCTACTGAACTCTCCCGGCGTCGATAGCGCTCAATTATGGCCGTTTCAAAGGTAAGGGTGCGTAATTTGGGAACCTTTAATTGAACCTGACCGGCTTTGGTATCCAGCTTACGCTTATAATGGCCGGCACGCGTATCCTTCCGCTTCTCACTGTGCTCATATCGGCCTGCCTGGCACAATCTGTCCGCTTCCGCATCCAATAAAGAGTTTAATGTCTCTTCTACTGTGCCTTTTACCACTTTGTCGAGATGTCTGGTCAACTGCTCCTGCTCGATCCTGATAATCTGGCCCGTTTTTTCCCCTTTGTTTTCAACTGCAAATCTGGTACTTTTCATTTGTAGCCCTCCTGACGGTTTTAGTTTGTTCTTTGACCAACCAAACTTTACCAGATTGAGGGCTACTTCTCAAAAAATGTGCGAAAAATATTATACGTTATC
>JAKLDS010000054.1 GCA_022703375.1 Deltaproteobacteria bacterium
CAACATTCTTTTTCCCCATTGCCGAAATAATCCCAGTATATTCTGGCATTCTCTTCGGGCAATTCCAGATACCCGCTTCTCGTGGGCAGAGCTTTTTCAACCATCTTGTGTCCTTTTCTTAAATTCTGAAAGTCCTATTAATTATTGTCCGGCCGGCCATGTTTTTTTTTCAGAATAAACTTCTGTACCTTGCCCGTGGCCGGTGTCAGGGGCAGTTCTTGGACGGCAATCAGATATTTAGGTATCTTGAATTTGCCCAGCTTATCCTTCAGGAACTCCTGCAATTCTTCCAGCGTCAGAGTCTTACCCGGTTTAAGCACAACTACTGCTTTGCCGACTTCATCCCATTTTTCATCGGGGACACCAATAACCGCCGACATGACCACTGATGGATGTGTATCAATGAATTTTTCTATTTCTGCCGGATAAACATTGGCCCCGCCGGACTTCAGCATATCTTTTTTACGGCCGACAATGGCGTAATCGCCGTCTTTATCTACCCGCACCAGATCCCCTGTCTGAAACCAGCCGTCTTTCATGGCATCTTTGGTTGCTTCGGGTTTGTTCCAGTAGCCGGCGCAAACCAAATCCCCTTTTAACAATAGTTCGCCTTCCTCGCCCTGTTGAACAATCTGACCGTTATTATCCACAACTTTAGCGTCAATATGAAACATTGGCTTGCCCACAGTGCCCGGTTTGCCGTTACCGAGAAATACATGCGGACCAACCTCGGTAAGCCCATAACCTTCGCACATTTGCACGCCTTTAGCCGCAAAAGCATCCCTTACTTTCTGAGGCAGGGGGGCGCCGCCGTTGGCTATCAAACGCAATGACGATATATCAGCTGTAGTAAATTTCGGTGAGGCAATGATCATTTGATACATGGTGGGAACACCGATAAACATTGTAATTTTTTCCTTGGCAAAAACATCAATGATCTGATCGGGATCAAAACCCGAAAGCAGGACATTGGTACCCCGCGCATAATAAAGAGGCAGGTGAAATACATTCCATCCTCCCGTATAAAACATGGACATATGAACTGTGGTGCGGTCGCGGGATGTGACATCCCAGGTCAGATGAGTATTGATGCAATTCCAGGTAATCATGCCATGGGTCAGCAGAGCTCCCTTGGGTAATCCCGTTGTTCCGGATGTATAAATGATTAACTGCGGGTCTTTGGCTGTAATTTCGACTTCCGGAGGCTCTGTTGCTGGCAGATTTTTCCAGATTTTCGGCAGATTCTTACCGACAGAATCATCGTTATCAACACAAACGTAATGCGAAATATTCAATTTAGGTTTCAGAGCGTCAACTGCTGCCAGAAAGTTTTTATCAAAGAAAAACGCTTTCGGTTTGGCATCATTGAGCTGGTAAATCATTTCTCCCGGAGCAAGACGAATGTTTACCGGCGAGAGCATTGCCCCGAGGCGGCTCACACCGAAAAATAATTTGATGTAATCAGCGCAATTCAACGCCAGCATGGCTACCCGGTCACCTTTAACAATGCCCAGTTCCGTCTGTAAAAAATTCGCCATTTTGTAGATTTCATCAGATAATTCACCGTAAGTATACCGGTGATTTTTGATGGCATCAACCAGAGCTTCCTTATCAGGATAACTTTTACCCCAACGGCCAATCCAATCCCCGTAAATCATCGCCAAACCTCCTTAACCGCATTCAGTAAGAAAAAGTCATCACTAAACGCTTCATTTGTAATAAATGCGACTATTTTAAGCAAGTTTAATAAACAGTTGGTTAATAGTGGGTAATACCAGCTATTATTCGAATGATCTGAGGTAAGAAATAATATTAATTTTCTGGTTTTTTACTCCCAGCTTGGTTCTTATATTGTACCTGTGAAACAAAATAGTATTTTCGGACAGAAACAGTAATTCGGCAATCTCCTTGCTTGTTTTGCCTTCTTTAATGAGACTGCAAATCCGGATTTCCATCGGCGTTAGTTTCAACATTTTCGATGAAACTTTGCGAATAAAGGGAGAAACTATATTGTTCAAATTAGCCTCCAAAATGCCGACAACGGTACGCTGATCTTTTTCCGTAGTTATTTTTTTTAACTGCTCTATGTAAGGAAGAATCAAATCTTTTACGTTGGATACAACATTTTCCTGCAGCTCCCTTTTATCATCTTCCCTCTGCTGCAATAGCACTTTCAAAGCGGCATTAACCTCCTGCAGGTGATGCGATTGCACTTCCAGTTCTTCCTCTCTTTTTTGCAGGGCTTCGAGAGCTTTTTTTCGTTCTTCATCCTCCCGTTTCAGCATTTCATTGACATTTCTCAAATCAGCCGTGCGCTCTTTAACCCGTTTTTCCAGTTTATCATTGGCATCGCGCAGCGCTTCCTCGGCCTGCTTGCGCTGATTAACTTCCGCCTTGATCAGGGCTATATGTTCGGCGTTGGCAATTGCCATGCCGATTGTCTTGCCGATAGAAAGCAGTGTTTCCAGTTCATAATCCTCAAAATGATATTTCTCATCAAAAAGCAAATTCATTGTTCCCAGAACGCGATTCTGAAAAAGCAGCGGAATAAAGATTGCACTTGTTCTGCCTTCGTTGCTGAGAACTCTTTTTACATCCGGCAAAATATGCTTGTCGGCGGCAATATCTTCGCAAAAAATAATTTTCTTCTGCAGAACGGCTTCGCCGCAGGCGCACTGACCGATACGAAGAATCCTCGTCAGGTCTTTGGATTCCGGGGAAAATTCATTGCTGTAATCCTTCAGCACAAGGCAGTTGGTATCTTCTTTATATTCATATATGGAAGCCAGTGATGTTTTGCCATAATGAATCATGGCGGCGACTGCTTCCCTGGTTATCGTTTGATAGTCCAGAGAAAGGTATATTTTATTGGTGACGGCGTTAATGGCTTCCAGTATTGTATTGCGAATTTTTACTTCTTTGATTTGATAAGGTTTTTCTTCCATGGTGGTGAAGTATAAAGAGAACGGGAGGGACTGTCAATGAAATAATATCCGGGCTTAAGGGGGAGAAAAAAAGGAGATGCCTGCATGAAAAAATGAGAAAAAAGCAATAAGTTCGGTTGAAAAATGTAATTCTGTGTCAATTTTCTGTTTAAATATCTCTCGCAAAATCAGCCGAAAACATTTAAGTTTGCTGAAGCTCTAAAGGAATGAAAAATGACTGAAATTCGCCATAGTCATCTGGTCTTTATGCCCGGCCTCGACGGCACCGGATTTTCCTTCGAGCCTTTGCTGCCTTATTTACCGCCGGATACGGCAATGACTGTTGTCCGCTATCCGGTAAACGAACCGTTATCTTTTGCAGAAACGGCCGAGTGTGCAGCGCTTCAATTTCCCACTGATATCGAGCCGGTTATTATTGCCGAATCTTTTTCCGGCCCCATCGCCCTGCAGCTTATCGCCTCCCGCCGGATTGAAGCAAAGGCATTAATTCTCTGCGCCACTTTTGCTAAAATACCGCGGCCGGTTGTCATGAGAATTTTCCGCCTGCTGCCGCTGGCATCCCTGATGCGGAAGCCGGTGCCGCACGGATTTCTGCAATTCATTTTCGGGAAAACAAAGATAACAGAGGAAATAATTCATTTGTGGCACAAAGCTCACAACAAGGTTTCGCCGGAAGTTTTGCAGCAGCGTTTTAAAATATTATGCAAAATTGACGTAACGGCTGAGCTGCAAAAAGTCTCCATACCCTGTCTTTATATCCAGCCGACAAATGACAGGTTGATTCCGGCCACCAGTTTGCGGCTGCTGCAAAAAGGGATTCCCCAATTGAAGGTTCAAACGATAGACGGCCCGCATTTTATTTTGCAAATTCAGCCGCAGGCATGCATCGAGGCAATTGAGGATTTTTTGGGCGTAATTAAATAAAGATGCCTGAATATTTTTTTATGCGGACCTCCGGGGGAGGTAATGTGTACAAGATACTTGCCGATGCTGTGGTTCTGGCGCATTTTTTGTTTATAATATTTGTCGTCTTAGGCGGCCTGCTGGTTATCCGCCGGCCGAAAGTTGCTTTTATTCATCTGCCGGCAGCAATCTGGGGAGCGGTCGTGGAAATTTTCGGCTGGATATGCCCCTTAACACCGCTCGAAAATCACCTCCGTCAATTGGCTGATACCGGTTCATACGGGGGAGATTTTATCGCGCGCTATCTGGTTTTGGTTATCTATCCCGAAAACCTGACCGCCACAGTCCAACAATTACTCGGCGGGCTGGTCATTGCTGTAAATATAATTTTTTACACCATTGCCATAAAAAGACAACGAGCTCGCCCCCTGCGCTGATTTCATTTTTCGGAAACATGACAAGTCATTGGCAACCAGGCCGATTACTTTTTATTCAGATATTTATTTTTGTCTGCCAGAAACTCTTTATAAATACGGTAGTGATCGGTTTCTTCATACCGGATTGGCCGGACTTGATTTTTATCAAACGCATAAATTATTGCGCCCGGGCAGGCCAGCAGCAGCGGCGAGTGCGTGGCGACAATGAATTGCGCATGGCCGGCGGCGCTCATCTCTTGCAGAATGTCCAGCAATTCAATCTGGCTCTGCGGCGAGAGCGCAGTTTCCGGTTCGTCGAGAAGATAAAGGCCATTAATTTGATAACGGCTGCGGAAAAAAGACATCAGTGATTGGCCATGCGATTGCGTTGTCAGTGATTGGCCGCCGAAATAATTCAACTGACCGCGATCGGCCGCCGCCCATTCATCCAGCAGTTCCGCGAAATGCTGAAATATCTGCGAGCCGAAGAAAGACCCCGGCACCCTGCCATCCACCCATTCGACGGAGATATATTGATGAAACTTGTCTTCGTAAGGATTATAATCAGGACGGCTGCGCTCGGCATTGCGCCAGATATGGATGCCGCAGCGAACGGCAATCGCCTCCAAAAGCGTGGATTTGCCTGTGCCGTTTTCTCCGACAAACATAACAACCGGATTGGCCAGAGCGACTTTTTCCGTTGTCTGAAATATCGGCAGATTAAAAGGATATTTATCTTTGACGGGATATCTTTCCGGGTGAAGTAAAACGTTTTTAATATGCATTGACTGAAACACCTTGCCGGGAATTTAAAATTAAATTGCATATACATTAAACAGGAAATGATTACAAGATTGTCAAAAATCATCCTTTGGAATAATCTCTAATACCGCTACAGCTTTTTAAAATTGCTTATTTTACAATTTCACTGCGAGAGATGGCTGAATGGCATATTCTCTGCGGCGATAATCTGGCAAGAATTGTTAGGCAGGATCCCCCAAAAAGAAAAACCGTATCTCGGTGGTTACGACGGCGAACGGTATGGCACATTGAAAGAAGCGGCTGAAGCCGCCTGCTCGAAATAATATAGAACGATTAGTAAATAATATTTTCGTAAACAAAAGGGCTTCCGCAATTCGCGGAAAGCCCTTTTCATTAATTTATTATTATGCAGCTTGTCTGCCGGCATTCCTGTAGTGCCGACAGATTTTCCGAAAGAACAAAATTATTATGCCCCGTCCAGAGAAGTCTTTTCGGCATTCTGATACCAGAAAACCGGATCAGTCAGGAATTCTTCCGTATCCCGAAGAGAGAGAAGATGGTCGCGTTCAATACCGGCCAGCATGCTAAAAAATAATTTTTCCTTGGGATCAGAGCTGGCTTTTTCCAGTTTAGTATACAGAGCCGCCGCCCTTGCTTCGAAATCAATAGCCGTACGGACTGCCTTTAATTCCGAATCATTACCCGCGATGCGCGCCGACTTTTTTCCGGCCATTGATTTCAACACCAGATGCGCCGCCGACTTCCTGACTTTCAGAGGAACAGTTGCCGGCCATGCCTTTTGTTTTTCCCATTTGTCATGAAGCTTTTTTAAAATTTCATAATGCTCTTTTTCCTCATCGGCAATCTGCAGAAACATGTTTTTACCGGCCATATTTTTTGTTTTTTTGGCGCTGTCCAGATAAAATTCCCGTTCCCGCATTTCGTTTTCCAGGGCAAACTTTAAAGCATTCATCCTTTTTTCCATAGCTGCCTCCTTACCGGGCATTAAACATCTGGCTGACAATAGATTTAGTGTTTTTCATTATAATAGATATTGCCGGTATGAGCAATACGTTTTTACGTCAACAGCTCAACGCCCCATGGTTCCGGGCAGAAAAAGAATGATTTGCGGAAAAAAAACGAGGATTACAAGACAGAGAGCCATCGCCAGGAAAAACGGCGCTATGCCGCGAAATATCGTGTAAGTGGGAACGTCTTTGGCAATACCGCTGACGACAAAAACATTAACTCCCACAGGAGGGGTAATCAAACCCATTTCAATAAACAGTGTAATGATAACACCAAACCAGACGGGATCAAATCCCAGTTGCATTACTACCGGAAAAATTACCGGCAGAGTCAGCACCATGATGGCCATTCCTTCCATCACACACCCCAGAACAATATAGACAAGGCAGATAAAGGACATAACTGCATATTTGTTGACAGCCAAACCGGCAATCCAACCGGAAAGCGCATCCGGAATCTGACTGATTGTCATAAAATAACCGAAGATATTGGCGCCGATAAGAATGACGAAGACCATCGCTGTTGTCAGCACGGTTTCGTTAAGGGCCGAATATAAAGATTTACCGGTCAGGCGTTTTTTTATTGCGGTTATAATCAGCGCCCCAAAAGCGCCGACGCCGGCTGCTTCCGTCGGTGAAAACCAGCCGGCATAAAGCCCGCCAATGACCAGTAAAAAAAGGCAAAGCACGCCCCAGATATTTTTCAGCGCCATCATCCTTTCCCGCCACAAAAAGCCGGGCGCCGCCGGTGCCAGAGCCGGATTGAATTTGACCAGCAGCATTATCGTCATCAGAAACATGGCAGTCAGCATAATACCCGGCAGAATTCCGGCAATAAACAATGCACCTATCGGTTGTTCGGTCAGAATGCCGTATATGACCATAATGGTGCTGGGTGGTATCAGAATACCCAGCGTGCCGCCGGCGGCCACAGCGCCTGTTGCCAGAGAATCCTGATAATTAAACCTCTTCATTTCCGGCAGCGCTACCATGCCCATCACCGCGGCCGTGGCCAGCGAAGAACCGGAAATTGCCGCAAAACAGGCACAGGCGGCAATTGTCGCCATCGCCAATCCTCCCGGCAAAAAACCTATGAACCGATAACAGGCCTGATATAATTCAAAGCCCATCCGGGAAGTATTGACAAGCTGACCCATCAAAATAAAAAGAGGTATAACCGTCAGGGCATAAGAAGCGCCCGTTTTAAAAGTTACCATGCCGATCATCGAAAAACCGGCGGAAAAAGAAGTCAAAGCCGCAAAGCCCAGGAACCCGGTGAGAGCCATGGCAAAACCGATATGCATCCGCAGCAGCAGTAAAAAAAACATCAGCAGAATGCCGCCAATACCGATAATTATCGAGTCCACAACAGGCGCACCTCTCTTACGGCAATAATCAGACGAGTTAAAAGAATAACGCTGAAGATAACAAGCGCCCCGCCGGCCGAGTAAACAAAAATATGCTTGGGCAGCCACAGGTCAAGTGAAACTTCGCCGGAATGATGCAGAAGCCGAGCATAGCTGAAAACGCCGGCCGTAATAAAGCAATAAAGAATGAATCCCAGCAATTTAATTGCGGCGTCAGTTATTTTACGGGCTTTCGCCGGCAGATTTTTTACCATAATGTCAACATTGACATTACGCTTTTTCAATTCACCTTCGGCCAGAGAAAAAAATACGATAAACGCCATCATGTATTCGGATACTTCCCATGTACCAAGAATCCCCCTGCTTAGAACTTTGCGCAGAAAAACATCGGTAATGGTCAAAAGCATCAATCCACCAAGGATGAATACCGATGCATAGTTGAGCAAACGGGATATTTTTTCTCCGGCTATTACTATTTTGATTTTTCTTATCGTCACTTACTCTCCCGGCAACTGATATATCAGAGCAGACCGCGAACCAGCCGGCCCGTTTTTTTAGATTTACCCCTTATTTCTGCGCGGTTAATGTTTTAATTTTTGTCAACAATTCTTCCGCCGGAATTCCTTTGGCCGTATTTTTTGCCACCCAGTCCGCTTCCATTTTTTTGACTTTTTCAATGCATTTTTTTCTGTCGGCTGCGGACAGATTGAATATTTTTACTTTACCTGAATCTCCCAGTTCCCTGAGAGTTGTCTGTGCATAGTCATCATATAGTTTGGCTGCCCGCAAACCCCATTTTTTGCCTCCTGCCTGCTCCAGGGCTTTTTTAGCAGAATCAGGCAACGCATTGAATTTTTCTTTGTTCATGATAACCGCCATGGGGGAAACATAGAAATCAATTTGTGCGCTGTATTTGATAGTATTGGCCAACTTGAAATCAACTATCGCTGTATTGGGAGTCAGCATACCGTCAATAACGTGCTTGTCCAGAGAAACAGCCAGTTCGGAAAGGGGCATGGAAAGCGGATTGACTCCGAGAAGCCGGAGCGCCTCACTCATGTAGGATGAAGGGGTGCGCATTTTCATTCCCTGTAAATCTTCGATTTTCCGGATGGGTTTGGTAACGGAATGCAACTGGCCGGTATCGCAGCTGTAAAGCCACAAAACTTTGTA
The DNA here is from genome assembly GCA_022703375.1 of Deltaproteobacteria bacterium. GTDB lineage: Bacteria > Desulfobacterota > Syntrophia > Syntrophales > Smithellaceae > JAKLDS01. The sequence goes on from JAKLDS010000054.1 coordinate 8,595, forward strand.
ATCCTTAAAATCATCCGCCAGATATTGTTCATAAACATCATAGAGAATCTCGGTGGTTTGTACGGCGTTTTTAAAAATAAAAGGCAAATCGAAAGCGGAAATACGCGGGAAGCGCCCTGTGTTATAGGAAGGAACGATAAAAGCAATATCCACGACGCCTGTTTTAACGGCATCTGCCAGTTCCAGAGCGCCGCCCAGTGCGCCACCGGGAAATATTTTAATTTTCACCTCTCCCTTTGTAAGTTTTTCCAGTTCCTGGGCAAAAGGAACAAAAGATTTCTGATGCTGGATGTGCATGGGCGACATGAAATGCCCCATTTTCAATTCTATGGTTTCTGCAGCGGCTGCCGACTGCATAATGAACGGCATAATCATCAGCGCTGCGGCCAAGCCAACAAGTTTGACTGCGTTTTTCATAAACCGACCTCCCTCATAAATTATTTATATAAATTTGCCCGTTCTGCCAGTAATTACCATTGCGGAGTATCTTCTTCCAGCGCTTCTGGAAATTCCAGGCGGTTTTGCCTGCGTTATTTCTTTCACTGATGTTTCGGATTTCGCCACGCTTGTTTTCGGTGGTTGTCATTGATTTCTCCAATAGGTCAAAATATATTCGGCGATATTGTTGCAATGGTCGGAAATGCGTTCCAGATGAATCAGCATTTCCACAAATACCGGCCCGGCCTCAGCGCGGCATATTCCGCTGTGAAATCTTTCCAGATGCCTGTCTCGTGCTTCCTTGACCTTGTTGTCTATATAATCTTCCCTTTCGATAATGCCCTTAATCATAATTTCTTCCGGCGTTTTCAGCACCGTAACAGTGTTGTTTAAATTAGTGCTCACCATGGCAATGATTTCCTGTAAATCTTTTTCCGCATCCTTGCTGAATATTATATTACGGTATTTTTTTTGCCGCGCCAGTTCCGCTATAATCAGAATATGGTTGCCCATGCTTTCGATATCACCGGCAATTGCCGTATAAGCAAACAATTTTTGAGAGAGGCTGCCGGAGACACTCCGCGCGGATGCCTTCCCCAGATATTTTACTATCTGTGAACGCAAATTATTTATCACAATCTCCATATAGTAAATATTTTTGCCGATGCCTTCCGAATAACTTCCGATAAGAACTGTCGTGCCGCCATACATCTTTTCCGCCACGGCAATTGCCCGGCAAAGTTCCTCTTCGACATCAGCCAACGCTTTTTCTGGATTTCCCAGATCATCATTGTTGAGGCATTCCGGCCAGAGAGAAAGACTATCTTCCCGGCCGGGCACCAGCCTGTTCATTATGGCAGCGACAGGCTGCAACAGAAAAATAAAGATAATCGCAATTAAAAGGTTAAGGAGAAAATGAGAAAGGACAATCTGCTGCGCCGTGCTCGCGGAAAGATTTTTCAATACCGCCATAAACCAGGGCAGAAAAACAAGAAAAATCACCACTCCGGCGCACTTGAAAAACAAATGGGAATAAGCAGTTTTCCTGCCGCCGGCCGTCGCCACCGTCGCGGCCAGCAGCGCCGTAACGGTTGTTCCGATATTGGCGCCCAGAACAACAGGCACGGCATTTTCCAGCAGAACCATGTCCTGCTGCGCCAGAATAATCATAACGCCGATGGGTACGGCGGAAGCCTGAACAATGACGGTAAAAAGGATTCCCAGTCCGATTCCCAAAAGCGGGCTTTTCGTTTGATTAAAAAAATCTATGAATAATGCGGAATTTTTTAAGGGAGCGGTGGCCTGCCCCACCAGATAAAGGCCGAAAAAAATCAAGCCGAAATAAAACATAATTTCGCCGGCTGTTTTCAGCCTGCCGCGACCGATAAGCCAGCAGATTCCTCCCAGCGTGACCAGCAGCGGCGAGATATCCGTAAACCGCCAGACCACAAATTGCATGACAACAGTCGCGCCGATATCGGTTCCCAGAATAATGGCCAGCGAATCGTAAAAGCTGATTAAACCAGCGCTCACAAAGCCGACAGTCAGCGTCGTGGAGGCGGAAGAACTCTGGAAAATCGCCGTGGCGGCAATTCCGGTGACAAGCCCATAAAGCGGTTTGCCTACCGCATATCTGATATATTGTTTGATTCGGACATCAATCAGCCGGCGCGCCGCCGTGTACAAGCGAATCATACCGACAAGAAAAAAAATTACGCCGCAGGCGGCCAATAAAATTTCTTTCATAGCTATGTAACAATAACCTTCCTGCTACTTTTTACAATTTAATTTCAAAGGAATAAATCTTTCCCGTATCAATTATTTTCAACTGCAGTCTCAGGATTTTTGCTTTTTTTACTTCTCCGGGAAAGAAAAGAAAACCATAGGCAAGCTCTTGCGGCTGCACCGCCCTGTTATGTAATGTCCGGGACCGCAGGTCATCCCTGATCTTTGCCCTGACATCTCTGGTATCGGAACCCTCCGCGCCTCCTATGACTGCGCCTGCGGCTGCTCCGATAGCGGCTCCCTTGCCTAAAGCTGCGCCGATATTACGGCCGGACACAATGCCCACGGCCGCGCCGATAATCGCTCCGGCGGTGCCCATGAGAACAGCTTTTTTAGCGCCACCGGCGGCAACTCCGCCCAGCTCAGTGTGTCTGGCCAGTCTCTCATAAGCCATGTCCTGTTCAAGAATGGGCCAGACATTGCCGGCTTCGTCAATCAAGAAAGTCTGCTGCGGCACAATCATTAAAGAATGTTCGCTCTTATTATCGAGAACTACCTGCAGTGGCAATATTCCCGCTTCCATAATGGCAAAGCCGAAGGCTTCTTGGGCATCTGCGGCATCAGTGAAACTTTTTACCGCAATTGCCGCACCCTCCAGCTTTACAGCATTGGTCATATTTTCCGGCATTTTAAATGGAACAACCTGCCTTTCGTAAGTTGTGCATCCAGCCAGACCCATTATCAGCACTAAGGCTGCTAAAAATTTTTTCTTTGCTGTCATAAACACCTCCTTGCGCAACGGATATGTTTTCAGCGTGCAACTCAATAATCACTAAAATAATGCGATGTGGAATAATGACAAATTTATACTCAAACTACAAGAACAATAATTTGGAATAATATATTTTATTCGGCAATTTTTATTTATTTGTTGACAAGCATGCCCTACAGAGTCTATATTTCACAGCGCCAATCAACTCGGGAAAACAAAATACTCTAAACTGTCTTTTGCATAAATGGGGGGACCATTTAATGAAAGAACAGAAAATTACGTACGGAACATCCGATAGCGCTGTTGGCTTATATCAGTCCCAGCGACATCTGCCTTTTCAGCATGAAAGCCTGCTTAACGATTGCGAGCAGGCCAGATCCATCGAGCAGCAAAAACTTGTCAACAAACTTAATCATCTTAATTTCTGCGGCGGCCATGTTTTCATCATATTTCACGATGGGATAAGCGGGAAATATATTTTACTGAAGGCCTTTCCTCAACCCTGCCTGAAAGATGAAGCTCACTTCCTTCTTGACCTGCCGGGCGATGCTTCCCTTGATTTATCCAAGCCCAGTCTCTGTTATTTGATGATTGACGATGGCCTCAATGCCATATTGACAAAAGTCGCCGATTCCACGATTAGCGGCCAGACCCTGGGGATAATCCTGCCGCAACAAAGCTATCTTACCAGGAAACGAGCATGTAAGAGGCATCCCTGCCGGGACATAACATGCCGGGCGATGAAGGGAAACGGTGAAGCCGAAACCGCGACCGGTGAATTACTGGATTTTACACCTCGCGCATTTGCGGCCAGATTTGACCAAGACAACGGAATATCCTTTGCGGAAAACAATACTGTAGCTATTGAAATCACGGATAACGGTTACCGTCTTTTTTCCGGTTTATGCAATTGCATCCGTAACGGACTTGCGTCATCCGGCGGCAGAGTTGTCTTCGCACCTTTAAACAGCCATGCGCCTCTTTATCCGAAAAGGGAGTTGCGCAATCCCCGCCAGAACATCGTCCCTTCCCTCTCTGTCAGTTTTGAACATCCTCTATTCAAAACCATGGTTCGGCGTGATATTTTTGAAATTTCCACTTCGGGATTTTCCCTGGTGGACGATGCCGAAGAAGAAGTTCTTATCCCGGGGTTGAGCATTCCAAAGTTATCTATCATTTTCGCCGGACTACTGAAGATGAATTGCAGTGCACAGGTTATTTATCGCCAGGAAAACAGGGAAAACAATGCCGTGCAATGCGGCCTGGGTATTTCTGATATGGATTTACCTTCGTATAGTTATTTAAACCACGTTTTAGGTTTTCATTTGGATCATAACGCCCGCGTTTCCACCCATGTTGATATGGATGCCCTATGGGAATTCTTTTTTGATACAGGTTTTATATACGCGGAGAAGTATCAGCATCTTGAGTCCTACAGGGAATCATTCAAAGAAACATACCGTAAACTTTATCAGGATAATTCCGATATAGCGAGGCATTTTATCTGTGAAAAAAATGGAAGAATTCATGGCCACATCGCAATGATTCACGCTTATAATCCTTCCTGGGTAATACATCATTTTGCCGCAAGATCTATGGGAAGTAAAATTACTGGCCTAATGATTTTAAGGCAAATAACACATTATGTTAATGGTTTTTATCATTTTCCGTCGGCTGCAATGAATTATGTAATGGCATACTATAGACCGGAAAACAATATTATGAGCAAGATATTCAGCGGCTTTGCCAGTTACCTGAATAACCAGAAAGGCTCTTCTTTAGACTTGTTTTCCTATACCCACTATAAAAAAGACCCTGTAGCCACTAAATTACCAGCTAATTTAGTATTACGAGAGTGTCTGCCTTCCGATTTTCTTAAACTGAGGGACTTTTACGATAGTCACTCCGGGGGGCTGCTGCTCGACGCTCTTGGAATAAATTCTTCTATGGAATTACTTAAGAAAACTTTTGCCAAGGCCGGGTTCAAAAGAGAGTGTAAAACTCTTTGCCTTTGTAATAAAGACAGAATTCTGGCTTTTTTTATTATAAACAAAGCAGATTTGGGACTCAATCTGTCGGATTTAATCAACTGTATTAAAATCATAATTACAGATGAAAAAATGCTTACCCCAGAAATACTCTTTGCCACAATTAACCAGGTAAGCTGTTTCTATGAGGAAGAAATTGTGCCTCTTTTAATATATCCGGATAATTATTTATCTGAACACGGTATCAATGTAAAAAAACGTTATCAGCTTTGGATATTGAAGAATGATCCTTATCTGGATAATTATACGGAATATATGAGCAAGAAATTCAGGATGAAATACAGGACATAGCGATGGACAAAACACCTCTTTATAATAGTATAATTATAAAAACATATATTGATTACCTGGCAAGCGCTTATCCAAGCGTAAACATTGAAGAACTTCTCGCTTTTTCCGATATATCCAATTATGAGTTAGAGGATCAAGGTCACTGGTTTACGCAAAACCAGGTCAACCGTTTTCAAGAATATGTGACACAGGCGCTACCGGGTCGGAACATAGCAAGAGAGGCCGGAAGACATATTGCTTCTCCTAGTGCATCCAGAATAATAAGACAATCCATAGCAGGATTTATCTCACCATCAATAGCATACTGGGCTATTGAAAAACTGGGTGCAAGTATTAGTCGTCACCAGACAATGAAAATAAATAAAATCAGCAATAATAAAATTGAAATAATAGCAGCCCCTCATAAGAATGTGAAAGAAGAATCTTTTCAATGTGAAAATCGTTTCGGCATGTTTGAAGCTGTTACAGAAGTATTTACTAATAAATATGCTGAAGTAGAACATCCTGAATGCATTCATAAAGGTGGAAATTGCTGCCGCTACATAATAAGTTGGGAACAACCAAAATCATTTTTCTGGAGAAGAATCAGTTATTACTCTTTTGCCATGAGTTTAATAACGGCTATTCCTCTTTTCTTTTTCTTGGATTTTATATATTGGTCTTTATTCTTTTTACTTGCGTTATTAATATCAGTAGGCTTTTCTATTATCAGTTACACTTATCAAAGCAAAGAAATGACAACTAATTTAGCGGGTCAAGGCAAAGTCTCTGACGAACTAATAGAACAGATTAATTTACGTTACAATGAATTGCTTTTAATCAGGGAAATAAGCGAAGGAACATCTAACATTCTTGACCCAGCAAAGCTCCTGCTTTTCATTACAGAGTCGCTTCAAAAACGCCTTCAATTCAACCGCTGTATGATAATGCTTGCCAACCCGGAAAAAACAAAATTGGTTTATACCGCTGGTTATGGCCACACTGAAGAAGAAGAACTGTTATTAAAAAATATTGATTTCAATTTAACCAATCCTCACTCTAAAGGGATTTTCTACCTCGCATATCGCGATCAAAAACCATACCTAATCAACAATGTTGAAGATATTGAAAATAATCTATCAGGAAAGAGCGCAAGCTTTATTAAAAAGTTAGGAATTAATGCCTTCATTTGTGTTCCTATCATCTACGAGGGAAGATCAGAGGGTATTCTCGCTGTTGACAATACCAGGTCGAAAAATAGACCCACACAAAGCGATTTAAGCCTGCTGATGGGCATCGCCCCGCAAATAGGAATCAGCCTGAATAATGCTATAGCCCATAAAAAACTCAAAGAAAGCGAAGAACGATTCCGCAATATCAGCGACAATGCGCCGGATGTAATTTACCGTCTCGATGCATCAGGCCAATTCACTTACGTCAACCCGGCCTGGGAAAAGCTCTCGGGCTGCAATATTGAAGAAACAACAGGAATAAATTTCACCGATTTTCTGCACCAACAGGAAAGAGAAACCTTTTCCAGCGCCGTTAAAAGCATTATAGCCAGCAAAGCAATTTTACAGGATCATAAATTCAATCTCGTCAGAAAAAACGGCGGTTCGCGCCAGATTGTCCTGACGGGAGCTCCTGACCTGGATTCCGAAGGAAACGTAATCGGCATTATGGGAACACTCAAAGATGTCACTCGTCTGCGCGTTATGGAGGAACAGTTAATGCAGGCGGCCAAGATGGAAGCCGTGGGCACTCTGACCGGAGGCATCGCTCACGATTTTAACAACATCATTCAGGCGATTATGGGTTATAATCAACTGCTGATGATGGAAAATAGGGGTAATAAAACAGAGCGCCTCTATCTGGCTAATATTGAAAAATTAATCCAGCGTTCGATTGATCTTATCCGCCAGCTCCTTTTCTTCAGCAAAAAATCAGACCCCCTGACCAGGGTGGTTAATATTAACGACGAAATCAGAAATATGCAAAAACTGCTGGGAAAATCCATTCCCAAAATGATTGAAATCAAAACCGAACTGGCGGATGACATTTTTCCCATCAATGCCGATTCCATCCAGATGAGCCAGATTGTTATGAATCTGGTTATTAATGCCCGGGACGCCATCAGCGACAGCGGAGTCATTAAGATAAAAACAAGAAATTTGACTTTCACAGATAATACGGCTGTTTCAGGTTTCACAATGCTGCCGGGAAATTACATTGAAGTATCGGTTTCCGATAACGGATCGAGCATGGATAATGAGGTAATGGAACATATTTTTGAACCTTTTTATACTACCAAGGAAGCTGGAAAGGGAACAGGACTGGGGCTTTCCATAGTTTACAGCATCGTCAGAAATCACGACGGCGTTATTTATTGTGAAAGTGAAAAAGGCAAAGGGACATCCTTTATAATTTTACTGCCGGCGGCAAGTTCGGAACAGGAAAAACAGCCCATTTCCACGCAAGCCGAGCTATTGATAGGAGGCAGGGAAACAATTCTGCTGGTTGACGATGAAAAAAGCATCCTCGAAATAGGCAAAGATTACCTGGAGCGGTACGGTTATAAGGTTATGACTGCGGGAAACGGCGAGGAGGCCGTTGATATTTATCAGCGCCTTGGTGATAAAATCAACCTGGTTATCCTTGATTTAATAATGCCCGGCAGGGGAGGCAAAAAGTGTCTGCTCGATTTGCTGAAAATTAATCCCGGGATAAAAGTTTTAATGGCCAGCGGTTTTGCCAACGCCGCACAGGAAGAAGAATTAATCAAGGCCGGCGCGGCTGCTTTCCTGCATAAGCCTTACCAGCCGGATGATTTTATTATCGCTATCAGGAATATTATGGATGGCAAATCTCAGTCCGCCAGCGGTGTGACTCCTTTGCAAATAATCAACGGGGTATAAGTAAAACGCCGGTTGTCAAGGAAAAATTTCTGAAAGTCAGATATAAATCCTTCATAGCCATTTTCGTAATCCTGGAATATTGATTCAACTTTTTTTGCGGCTACTTCAATTTTTTTCATCCAGTTATAAATATCGCTTTCTGCGGCTTTGCCGTAAATTAAGTGATGCGCTTCGAGATTCATTGCAATATCCAGAAAGCCATTATCGTAAATGTATGAATACAGCTTCCTTCCGGCAAAAGTGTCAAAATTTAATTTTTCATCCGTGGCCGCCATGATTTTAGGCAGAATTTCAGCCATCTGCGGCGGCATTTCGTAATGAGAGAGACAATTGTAATCCAAATCAAGCAGACAAAGCGTTCCGCCGGGCTTCAAACAGGATTTCAGATTTTTTACAATATCCGAAGATTCCGCCCTGAAGTATTCCAGAACAAACCGCACCCAGATAAAATCATAGTTTCCGATATCGCTCAATGGCAGGCAAAAATCCCTTAATTGAAATTCAATGCCGTCTCTTCCGCCGTAATTTTCCCGTGCGTACTGAATCCGCTCGCGTGAGAAATCAATTCCCGTGACACTGCCTCCCGGCTGAACCATCTCATACAGCAGCGCAGTTGTTTTACCAGGGCCGCAGCCCACATCCAGAACGCGCATGCCCGGTTTAACGCCGCACCAGAGAGCCTGCCTGCGCAGCGCATCGGGATCCGTCTTAACTTCCAGACGTATCGCTTCGTCTTCGCTTTCCATTAAATATTCGTTTTTTTTACCAGGCCCGAATCCCGGTTTCTGCAACATAATACCCCCCCCCGCAGGAAAATGATAATGTGAAGTTACTGATGTTCAGGGAAATGAATATTGATTTGTCAGATTAAGTACACGTCGCCGCCATCCTTTGCTGCATTTCTGATATTTTGATATGGATGTGTGCCTTATACCAGAAATACCTCAAAGAATC
>JAKLDS010000055.1 GCA_022703375.1 Deltaproteobacteria bacterium
GCTAATCAGGCTAATTGTTATCCCTCGGGCATAACCGCCTGTCTGGTTTCCACAACGACGACGACGTGCAATGACAACCGCTCACCTGCGCAAGCATCCGGAGCAACACGTTGCGCCACAGCCAATGACCCTGCCACTCTTTACTTACGGGGCTATGCTTTCATCGCCGAAGATGCCGATAAACTGGAAGATGCGCTTCGCTCGGCCCTCAGTGTTATCAGGCAGGCGACCTATTCCTTCACGCAGGCATCCGTGCAGTCTTCAAGGACAGAAGACGAAAATTATATCTATGAGGCATCTTTTATGCCACAGGATGCCGATCCTTTCTGGATAGGCCATCTGAAGAAATTTCAAATTACCGGAACTGGCGCAGTAGGGGACATGCTTCTAGATGCAGCAGATGTGTTGAAAAGTACCGGAGCTTCATCCCGGAATATGAAAACTTTAATAGGTGGTGTGCTGACAGATTTTACAACATCGATAGACAAAAGTTATTTCGGAGCCACGGACGATACGATAAAAAATAGTATTATTGCTTATGTCCGGGGCGATCAAGGCACAGGCTGTCCAACGGCTGCGACCTGCGCCAATCCGGAAGGAGGTTACAAATTAGGCGATGTTTTTCGCTCATCACCGGTTACAGTGGGCACACCTTCTTTATATTACAGAGACGCCAATGAAGATTACACTTCCGGTGTATCGCCCGGGTGTTCTACTATCAAAGCTGAAAGTGCTTTTGCCACGTACCGTTCAAATCATTGCCGGGCGTCCGGATGCAGTGATTCAGCCGACCAGGAAAAGAGGATTATTGTCGTGGGAGCCAATGACGGCCAACTGCACGCTTTTAAAACAAAAGATATGACAGAAGCATGGAGTTTTATTCCTCCGAATCTATTGTCTAAGCTCAAAAATATTGCCCATGGCACTCATCCAACATCATTAACCCATGATTTCTTTGTGGACGGGCCGGTGACGGTGTCCGAAGCCTGGTTGGGAGTAGGCTCAGGCAAATGTAAAAATGATGCGGATTGGAAAACTCTGCTGGTTTTCGGTGAAGGACGAGGCACATATCCCAATACATGGAGTGCAACTGCTAACTGCGATTCAGATTTCAGCCCCGGTTCGCTTTATAACAGTGCCAATTATCCGTTTTATTGCGGATACTACGCCCTTGATATAACTTCTCCCCTTGCTCCAACTTATAAATGGGCATTAAAGGGAACGGGAACCGGCGGCGCGATAACTTCGACGAATGGTCCTTATCTGGGCGAAGCATGGAGCAAAATGAGAATAAACAGGGTTAAATATAACTCGGGTTCGGATGTGGAAAAATGGGTTGGCTTTATAGGTGGGGGGTTCAATGGTACCGCTTGCAGCGGAACTTTTTGCGGGACAAATTGCGATTGCCGGGGCAAGGGATTTTTCCTGGTCAGCTTAAGCGATGGTCAGATTCACTGGAGCTTTACAGCGGGTGCCACCGGTGAAAATCAGTATATGAAGTATAGCTTGCCGGGCGAGACTGCCATTGTCGATTATGATAGCGATGGCTTTACCGATCGTGCCTACATTGGCGATTTAGGCGGAAATATCTGGCGCTTCGATTTTTGCACGGAGGCTACCCCCGGTTGTGCTATGTCCAGTTGGACGGGGCGTCGTTTATTTAGCGGCAGTGGAATAAGTCCTGTCAGACCTGTTTATAACAGGCCGACGTTTACCAGAGATGTGGAAGGAAATTCATGGGTATTCTGGGGAACCGGAGATAAAAATGATCCCTCCAATATCCCCAGCGGCACAGGAACTTATAAGGAAAAAATTATCGGGTTAAAGGATAAAAATTCCTCTGGTGCTTATGCTGTTACCAATTTACAAAATATTTCCGCCACAACCGCCACTTATGATAACTCTTCCACTACTTATAACGGTTATTATATTGAATTGCCAAACGCCGGAGAAAAAGTATTGGCTGACACGCTCGTATTTGGCGGAGTGTTATTTTTTACAACTTATACGCCGGCAGCCGTTGATATGACAGAAGAGTGTAGTCAGGACGGTACGGCCAGGCTCTATGCCATCAACTTTACGACAGGAAAGGGAGCTTTAACCGGCGATGCGAGAAGTGTTGTAATCGGCACTGGCATCCCGTCGGCCCCTGTTGTCTCTATGCGGCCGGACGGTTCAGGCAAAGGCGACCTGTATGTGACAGTAAGTGGCAAAATCGTAGATGGTGGTGACGATGACCAAAATACCGGCAAAGTGATGGATGTTACATCAGTAAACAACATGACCAATATTATATACTGGAGAGATAAACGTTTACAGTAGTGTGTTTGTTAAAAAGTTATTAACGGGAAAAATTAATAGAGGTTGGATTTTATGGGTTCGGAAAAAAAGTATTGTGCGATATGCGCCTGGCGGGCTAGTTGCCAGAAGCGTTACAGTGTTTCGTCTGATGCAATGGGCCATGTTATCTGCAGCGATTATTCCCGCGATATGGCGATAAAAGACAGGGATATTGACGAGGCGGTAAAAAAGGATCAAGGCTGAAGGCAAAAAGTATCAACCGATTAAATTCCAGTGACAAACGGCAAAATTTAATTGCGGTTTGTCACTTTTTTTTGTAGGTAAACGCGACGACTTGTTAATTTTCTTTGTCATACCGGTGCAAGAGACTTTGCAGTAATTACTATTTTGTCATTCCGTGCAAGCGAAGTCCGGCGAATGCTGGACGAAGCGCGACACGGAATCCAGTAGTATCAATAACTTCTGGATACCGGCTTCCGCCGGTATGACGATTACGAAGCTTCTTTTTCCTGTTGCGACACAGTCTTGCAAACCGGTATCCGGAATTTCTTAATAAAGTTGTGCAAGGTATTATCCGGGATTAATATTTCCTGATGCTTTGACATAATAATTTACGGGAGAAACAAAAAAAGTAATGAAAAATAAAATTGTCAGTTTGCTGCAAAAGGCGTTTTCTTCTTGTGTCCGGAAGGGAATTCTTCCGGAAATTGAATTGCCATCTCCCGAAGTGGAAGTTCCCAATAATCCCGAACACGGCGATTATGCTTCGAATATCGCCTTGATTCTGGCCAAACCGGCCAGACAAAATCCGCGTAAAATTGCGGAAGCCATCAAAGACAACATTAATGATACGGAAAATATTATCGAAACAATGGAGATTGCGGGCCCGGGATTTTTTAATTTTCGCCTCAAAGACAATGTCTGGCAAAACGCGCTGCAAATTATTTCCGAACAAGGTAAAGATTATGGTTGCTCAGCGGTTGGGGCGGGGAAAAAAGTACAGGTGGAGTTTGTCAGCGCCAATCCCACCGGTCCCTTGCATATCGGGCACGCGCGCGGCGCCGTAGTGGGAGATGTCGTGGCCGGTTTGCTGCAAAAGACAGGATATGATGTGGACAGGGAATATTACATCAACGATGCCGGCAACCAGATGAATAATTTGGGCAAGTCGGTTTTATTTCGTTACCGGGAAAAGCTGGGTGAAAAAATTGAATTTCCGGAAACCTGTTACCGGGGCGAATATATCAAAGATATTGCCGCCGATATTATCAATAAAAAAGGGAACAAATATCTGACACAAAACGAAGAAGAAACAATTCAGTATTTTAACACCATTGCCGGTGAGTCAATTCTTGCGGAAATCAAGGATGATTTGCGCGATTTTGGCGTTACCTTTGACGTCTATTTCAGCGAAAAGGAATTGTACAAAAACGACGGCGTGACTAAACTGTTGCAAAAGCTGCAAAAAGAGGGGTTTATTTATTCCGATGGCGCAACGTTGTGGTTTAAAACAACCGCCTTCGGTGATGAAAAAGACCGCGTCGTTATCCGTAAAAACGGGGAGCCGACTTATTTTGCCGCCGATATCGCGTATCATAAAAATAAATTTGAACGTGGATATGATATGGTTATTGATATCTGGGGCGCCGACCATCACGGTTACATGCCGCGTCTCTGGGCCGGTATTCAGGCTTTGGGCCACTCCAGGGAAGCGCTGAAGATAGTTCTGGTGCAGTTGGTCAACCTGTTGCGTGCGGGCGAGCCGGTGGCAATGTCTACCCGTTCCGGGGAGTTTGTCACCCTGCGGGAAGTGCTGGACGAAGTCGGCAGGGATGCGGCGCGCTATAACTTTCTGATGCGCCGTTCCGACAGTCATCTGGATTTTGATTTGGAAGTTGCCAAAAGGCAATCCAACGAAAATCCTGTCTACTATGTTCAGTATGCCCATGCCCGAATCTGCAGTATCTTGAAAATGGCGCGGGAGCGCGGTATTTCACTACCCGGATTTTCCGCTGTGGACCGTTCTTTGCTCAGCCAGCCGGAAGAAAAGGCAATAATTAAAATGCTGGTTATGTATCCCGCAATGATTGAAGGCGCGGCAAAAGCGCTGGAACCGCACAGAGTTACTTTTTATTTAAATGAACTGGCCGGCATTTTTCACAGTTACTATAATAAAAATAAGGTAATTTCTGAAGATGCCGCGCTGACGGCGGCACGGATATATCTGATAGAATCGGTAAAAATTGTTTTATTTAACGCGTTGACCATTTTAGGTGTATCGGCGCCGGACAAAATGTAATAAACTTTGGCAAATAATGAGCAATCTGAAAAGTTTTGAATATAAACTGGGAAAAACTGGCCTAATTGTCGCTATCGCGGGAATTGCCGTTTTTCTTGTTGTCTCTTTTCTTTTCGGTGTTCAGGTAGGAAAAAATATTGACACCTATCCGGAGATTATTGCCTCTTATCCGCGCCAGTTACTGGCTTATGTCTGGCGTCCCGCTAAAATGAAAATGATTATCAGCAGCAAGGAAGCAAAGCAGTCTAAAGGAGAAGGGAAGAAACAGGAAGATATTGATCTGACGTTTTATGATACGCTGACGAGTAAGAAGGGCCTGGCCGGGCAGCAAATCATCAGTGAAAAAAAAGTGGAAGCAGAGCCGGCAGGCCAGCCGTTGATTGAAGAGAAAAAAAATAACGAACAAGGCGTCCTTCCTGAAAAAAATGCAGGAAATGCTCCATCCGCCAAAGCGGCCAATGTTGTCAACCAGGGCAATAAAGTCAATAAGAATAAAGAAGCCGCCGTTCCGGCGCCGGTTGCCGGTAAGTTTACTTTTTCTCTTCAGGCGGCTTCGCTCAAAGATAAGACGAAAGCAGTTCAGGTAAGCAGGAAAATATCTTCTCTGGGCTATAAAGCAAGGGTAGCGGAAGCTGATATTGCGGGACAGGGTAAATGGTATCGTGTTGTTGTTGACGGTTTTCCGGGCTGGAATGAAGCCCGGATTGCCGCTGATAAAATTGAACAAAAAATTAAAACAAAAGGCATTATCAGACGGATAAGCGCTGGAGTAAATAAAAGTGAAAAAATCGTTAATAATCAATAAAAAATCCGTGTGAGGGATACGGCGCGCATCCGCGGGAGAAAGACACATTCGTTTTTAAGAGGCTGTTATGTTTGATAGTTTAGCGGAAAAGCTCGAAGGCATTTTCAAAAAATTAAAAGGACGCGGGGTTCTTAATGAAGAAAGCGTCAATGCGGCGCTCAAAGAAATACGCATGGCTCTGCTGGAAGCCGATGTTAATTTCAAGGTGGTGAAGGATTTTATTGAAGATGTCCGTGGACGGGCAATAGGACGGGAAGTGCTGGAGAGCATTACTCCCGGACAGCAGGTTGTGAAAATAGTTCATGACCGCCTTGTTGAATTAATGGGTGGTTTCAGCGCCAGCATCAAATTCGGCGCGCGACTTCCTGCTCCCATTATGCTGGTTGGTTTGCAGGGCTGCGGCAAAACAACGACCGCCGTCAAATTGGCCAGGTTAATCGCCAAAGACCGGAAAAAAGTTTATCTGGTTTCGGCGGACGTCTACCGGCCGGCGGCGATGGAACAACTGGCTGTTCTGGGCAGGCAAATCAATGCCGGAGTTTTTGCCGCGGGCGATTTGCGCGACCCGGTGGAAATTTGTGCCAGAGCAGTGGAGCAGGCCCGCAAAGAAGGTTATGAAGTAATCATTATTGATACGGCAGGCCGCCTGCATATTGATGATATCCTCATGGCTGAATTGAAGCAGATAAAGGATAAAGTTAATCCGGCGGAAATTCTTTATGTCGCTGATGCCATGACCGGTCAGGATGCAGTGAATGTCGGCAGCAAATTCAATGAGCTGATAGGGATAGACGGCGTCATCATGACCAAAATGGATGGAGATGCGCGCGGCGGTGCGGCCCTCTCTCTGAAAGCGGTTGTCCGTAAACCCATCAAGTTTGTCGGTATCGGTGAAAAAATTGACGCGTTGGAAGTATTTCATCCCGAGCGCATGGCATCACGCATCCTGGGTATGGGCGATATTTTAACTTTAGTGGAAAAAGCGCAGTCCTCGATTGATGAAAAAGCGGCGCTCGCCATGGAAAAGAAAATTCGCAAGAATGAATTTTCGCTGGAAGATTTCCGGGATCAATTGAAACAAATCAAGAAAATGGGATCAATGAAAGATATTCTGGGCATGATTCCCGGTTTGAGTAAAGTTAAAGCTCTGAAAGAAATCGAACCGGATGACAGGGAATTACTTAAAGTAGTGGCAATTATTGATTCCATGACGAGAAAAGAACGCATAAATTATCAAATAATCGATGGGAGCCGCCGTAAAAGGATAGCCAAAGGCAGCGGAACGGAGGTTCAGGATGTCAATCGCCTGCTGAAAAATTATGTGGAAATGAGAAAAATGATGAAAAAGTTCAATCCGAAGAGCGGAGTGAAATCACTGATGCGGAATTTTCCCTTTTAAAATAAAAAAATATATGCTAAAAAAATCAATAATTAAAAATATTTTTGAAGGAGGTTTTATTAAATATCAATGGCAGTTAAAATTCGACTGACTAGAATGGGCGGAAAAGGTAAGCCTTTTTATCGTATTGTAGCGGCAGACACAGATTATCCTCGTGACGGAAAATTTTTAGAAATATTAGGCAATTACGATCCGAAAAAGAATCCGGCGGAAGTTAATCTGCAGGAGGATCGTGTTCGTGATTGGTTGGCCAAAGGCGCCAAGGCTACTTTAACTGTTTCCAGTTTGCTGAAATCAAAAGGGATTGAGGCAATGGTAAAATGAATATAATGAAATCGTGATGGAATTAAAGCCGATCAGGACAGCAGTTTAAACGGGGGTTGCTAATTGGATAATGGTTTTCCTGTAATTTATCAAAATCAGTGGAGGTTGTCATCATGAAAGAGTTGATCAAATATATAGCTCAATCTTTAGTGGATAATCCGGATAAAGTGGATGTGACCGAAATTGCTGGAGAGCAGTCATCTGTTATCGAACTGCGTGTGGCCAAGGAAGATTTGGGTAAAGTAATTGGAAAACAAGGCCGAACGGCAAAAGCGATTCGCACAATTTTGAGCGCAGCTTCCACCAAAATTCACAAAAGGGCGCTCCTGGAAATAATCGAGTAAAATGGAATGTTTTGTAGCAGGCCGGATTGTTAAGACGCGCGGTCTTCGTGGTACCCTGAAAGTTCTCTCCTGTCTGAAAACGGAAAATATTCTGAACAATCTCGTTTTCGTGGATATTGAAAAACCCTCCGGAAAAAGGCAGCAGTATAAAATAAGAAAGATTGATTTTTCCGGCAGGTTTTTTTTTCTGGATTTGGACGGCATCGCAGACATTGAAGCGGCATCTTTATTGATTGGCGGCAATGTTTTATTGCCGAAGAGTATGCTGGAAACACTGCCCGAAGGAGAATATTACTGGGATGATATTGTCGGGTTGTCCGTGTATGATGAAAAAGGTGTTTATCTGGGTAAAATAGCGGCGATTTTCCCGACCGGCAGCAACGATGTTTATGTTTGCAAAAAGGAAGAAAAAGAAATTCTGCTGCCGGCTATTGCCGATGTAATACGGGAGATAGATATCAAAAACCGATCCATGATTGTTCGCTTGCTCTCAGGAATGCAATAAATGATTAGATTCGATGTTCTCACCATTTTTCCGGAGCTGCTGGAATCTCCGCTGAATTTCAGCGTGATTAAAAAAGCAAGGGAAAAGGGTTTGATCAATATTTGTTCTCATAACATCCGCAATTGGGCTCAGGACAAGCACAGGATGACGGACGATGCGCCCTTTGGCGGCGGCTGCGGCATGGTTATGAAAGTCGAACCGGTGGACAGGGCGGTAAAAGAGGTAAAGAAAAGAGCTGCGGAAGATTCCTGTGTCATTCTGATGAGTCCGCAGGGCGAAACTTTTAATCAGCAGATAGCTGCGGAACTGGCGGAAAAAAAGCAGATAATCATCATCTGCGGCCGCTATGAAGGGGTTGATGAGAGAATAAGAACAAGTTTGGCGGACAGGGAAATTTCCCTGGGCGATTATGTGTTAACCGGAGGTGAGCTTTCGGCCCTGGTGCTCATTGATGCCGTTTCCCGCCTTGTTCCGGGAGTTCTGGGCAATGCCGAATCCAAGGAGAGCGAATCCTTTGCCTGCGGTCTTTTGGAATACCCGCAATATACCAGACCGGCACAATATAACGGCTTGGCTGTGCCGGATGTGCTTGTTTCGGGAAATCATGCTGAAATTGAACACTGGCGCCGCAAGGAATCCCTGCGCCGGACGTATCAAAGAAGGCCTGATTTACTGAAAAAAATAAAATTATCAGCGTCAGATAAAAAAACACTGGAACAAATAAAGAAAGAGGAAACATAAAGGCTTGATTTTAAGAAGCGATTGGTGTATGAAAGACAACTTTTTTGACAGGAAGTGCTTTCCCTGTTGAAAAACTGATGGAAAAGCTTTTATGCTTTATATAGCTCTTTTACATTATCCTGTTTATAATAAAGAAGGCAGAATTGTCACCACGGCTATTGCCAACATGGATATTCACGATATCGCCCGGGTTGCCAGAACATATGGCGTACAGGGCTTTTATATCGTAAATCCGATAAAAAAACAGCGTCAGTTGGCTTTGTCAATAATGAATCACTGGCAGGAAGGTTACGGAGCTCGCTTCAACCGGTCGCGGCAGGCGGCATTCGCCCTGGTCAGAGTGAAAGAAAGTCTTGCTGAAGTTAAAGAAGAAATTGCCTCTGCGGCGGGCAGCGAACCGCGCATGGTGGTGACTGGCGCCAACTTCCGGGAAGGTCTTACGACATTTTCTCAGCTCAAAGAAAAGATAAGAAATGACCGGTTGCCTTATTTGCTGATTTTTGGTACAGGCTCAGGGATAGCGGATGAAATTATCAACCGGGCGGATTATCTTCTGGAGCCGATAAAAGGAACCGGAAATTATAATCATTTGTCCGTCCGGTCTGCAGCGGCTATAATACTGGATAGAATTTGCAGAGATTAAAAAAGTCAATTAATGAGAGTTCAGCAGGAGGAATATAAAAAATGAATGTGTTGGAAATGATTGAAAAAGAACAAAAGAGAAGCGATATCCCCGGTTTTAAGACCGGAGATACCGTAAAAGTATACGTACGGATTATTGAAGGCGAAAAACGGAGAATCCAGGCTTTCGAAGGCATCGTCATTCGCAAACGTAAAGGCAACAGCCGTTCCAGTTTCACAGTACGCAAAGTATCCTACGGTATTGGCGTAGAAAGGACTTTCCCTCTGCATTCACCGGTTATTGACCGTATTGAATTAGTAAGCAGAGGCCAGGTCTGCCGCTCCAGGCTTTACTATTTACGCGCTCTGAGAGGCAAAAAAGCGAGAATTAAGGAAAAAGCAAGCGCCAGATTATCCAGCTAATGATATGCCATGAGGTGAAAGCTTAAAACTTTCATTTAATAAATGGTCAGGTTTGAAAAACTCGCTTGTCAGGAAGGTTATAAACTTATCGCGGGGGTTGATGAGGCGGGAAGGGGGCCGCTGGCCGGACCAGTTGTTGCTGCAGCGGTTATTTTTCCAGTTGATTATCAGAATAGTAAAATAAATGATTCGAAAAGGCTTTCCGCCGTCATGAGGGAAAGCCTTTATGATGTTATTCGCAATGATGCAATAGCAGTCGGTGTCGGCATTGCCGATACCGATGTCATAGACAAGATAAACATTCTTCAGGCTTCACTGCAGGCGATGCGCGAAGCAGTTCTGGATTTAGCAAAGCCTGTGGAATTTCTTCTGGTTGACGGCTTATACAGAGTTGCGCTGCCGGTTCCGCAAAAGCCGATTGTCAAAGGTGACTCCCTGAGTGTTTCCATCGCAGCAGCTTCAATAATCGCCAAAGTATCGCGTGATCGTATCATGGACGATTATCACCGCCAGTTTCCCCAGTATGATTTCAAAAAAAACAAAGGTTATGGAACCAAGAAACATTGTGAAGCAATCAGGGAATTCGGTATGTGTAAAATACATCGCCGGTCGTTTCACCTGAAAAATCAGGATGGCATTCAAAAAGCATTGGATTTAGCAGAATGAAGGACCTGACTAAAATTACCACGGGTAAGGAAGGAGAGCAAATCGCCGCAGCATATCTCGGAAAAAACGGCTATAAAATTTGTGAAACCAATTTCCGCTGCCCGCTGGGAGAAATCGACATCATTGCCCGCGAAAAAAATACGATTGTTTTTATTGAAGTCAAGACAAGGAAGTCCAATGCATTTGGCTATCCGGAACAGGCTGTCGGTTTAAAAAAACAAAAAAAAATGTCACTGCTGGCGCTGTGGTATCTGCAGGAAAAAAAACTGTCCGGCGCAGCGGCGCGCTTTGACGTAGTGGCAATAACTCAACGGCCCGAAGGAAACGAAATCAGGCTGATTAAGAATGCCTTTGATTATATTGGCGGTTAATTATTTGTGAAACTCCAATTTTACGAGCGAAGCGTAGCGAAATTGGTAAGTTGAACAATCCCGCACAGCGGAGGGTATAATACACCGCAGCTCGCTGCGGAAAAAGTTTCCCAAAGATTGCTTTGGGTTTCATACCCGTGATTCAAAATGACTCAACGCCGGCTTGCCGACAGGGTAAACGTTAAAGCCGATTTTGTAGCATTTTTCATGATCAATAATATTCCGGCCGTCAAAAATGAATGCCGGTTTGGCCATGGCTCTGAATATTTTTTTATAATCAAGTTCTTTATATAAAGACCACTCAGTGAGGATGGCTATGGCATGGCATCCTTTGACTGCCTCATAAGGATTCTCTTCATAGCTCAACTTGCCTGTCGTATCAGCCATTACAATTGCCGCATTTTCCAGTGCCTTGGGATCGGATATTACAACTTCGGCGCATTCCGCCAGCAGCCGGTGTGTGATGTAGATGGCCGGGCTCTCTCTGGTATCTCCGGTATTGGCTTTAAAGGCAAAGCCCAGCACACAGATTTTTTTCCCCGCGAGAGTGTTGAACATCTTACCTAAAATATTAATGATAAAACGTTCCTGCTGATATTCGTTGATTTTTACCACACTTTCCCAGTAATCAGCCACTTCCTGCAAACCATAAAAACGGCACAAATAAACAAGGTTTAAAATATCCTTTCTAAAGCAGGAGCCGCCGAAGCCCACCCCGGCGACAAGGAATTTGCCGCCGATGCGGCTGTCCGTTCCCACCGCTTTGGCTACTTCGGAAATATCGGCGTCGGTTTTTTCACAGAGGGCGGAGATAGAATTGATTGAGGAAACCCTCTGGGCCAAAAAGGCATTGGCTACCAGTTTGGACAATTCACTGCTCCAGATATTGGAAGTAATAATTTTCCCGGTATCAACCCAGCGGGCATAAATATCAACCAGAAGCCGGCGGGCTGCAATTCCTCCTGCCGTTTCCCGGGATCCGATAAGGACGCGGTCCGGATTTTCCAAATCCTTAATAGCGCTTCCTTCCGCCATAAATTCAGGATTGGAGAGAACTTCGAATTTAACTCTGCCTTTGCCGCTCATCAGAATTCTTTCCATAGCCAGCGCTGTTTTGACGGGAAGGGTGCTTTTCTCAATAACGATTTTGGGAGATGTGGAATTTTCCAGAATCAAGCGCGCGGTTTTTTCCACAAATTGCAAATCGGCGGCATAGCCCGCTCCCGAGCCGAAGGTTTTGGTCGGCGTATTGACGCTGACAAATATTATGTCATTATCTCTTATCTGCTGCTCAATATCAGTTCGGAAGAACAAATTTTTACCACGTGTTTTCCTGACAATTTCATCTAATCCGGGTTCAAAGATCGGCAATTTTCCTGAATTCCAGGAATTGATTTTATCCTCGTTAATATCCACAACCGTTACAATATAATCGGGGCATTTCAAAGCAATCATTGCCATGGTCGGTCCGCCGACATATCCGGCGCCTATACAAAGAATTTTCTTTCGAAATTTTTTCTGAGGTTTTGTGCTGGCCATTTATCGTATTTCCTTTTGTTTGGATTATTTAGGTAATCAAGATATATTTAAAATCTTTTGAAAATATTGTATTGTGTTCATTAAGCCCTGTTCCAGTTGCACTTGCGGATTCCAGCCCAGAATCTTCTGCGCCAGCGTGATATCCGGTTTGCGCTGCGCCGGATCATCCTCAGGAAGCGGTTGAAAGACAATAACGGAATTGCTCCTGGTCATCCGAACTGCCAGTTGCGCCAGCTCAAAAATTGTAAATTCAACAGGATTTCCGATATTTACAGGGCCGTAAAAATCATCGGGTGAATTCATCATGCGCATAAGGCCGTCAATCATATCGCTAACGTAACAAAAAGATCTTGTGTGCGAACCGTCGCCGTAGATTGTAATGTCTTTATTCTGCAGGGCTTGAATTATGAAGTTGCTGATTACGCGGCCGTCGTTTACGGCCATGCGTGGGCCGTAGGTGTTAAAAATCCGGACTATTTTAGTTTGCACGCCGTTTTGCCGTCGGTAATCCATCATCAGGCATTCAGCGGCTCGCTTGCCTTCATCATAACAACTACGAATTCCAATTGGATTTACTTTTCCCCAGTATTTTTCATCCTGGGGATGAACTTCCGGATCACCATATATTTCCGATGTCGAAGCCTGTAATATCCGGGCTTTTGTTCTTTTGGCAATGCCTAAAACGTTAATTGTTCCCATTATATTTGTTTTGATTGTTTTAATGGGATTATACTGGTAGTGAACCGGAGAAGCTGGACAGGCGAGATTGTAGATTTCGTCAACTTCCAGATAAATCGGATTGATAATATCATGCCGGATTAACTCAAAGTGATGATTATCCATCAGCTGGATGATATTTTCCTTGCTGCCCGTATAGAAATTATCCAGACAGATTACGCTGTGGCCTTGATTAAGCAGCGCTGCACAGAGATGGGAGCCTAAAAAACCGGCGCCACCGGTAACGAGTATTCGCTTTTTCATATTAAATTAATCGCCTTCGGACAGTTCATTATGGTAATTTGCTCTGTAGTTTGTTATTTAAACTGAAATTTGCTGTAGATGTCAATAATAAATATTTTATATATAAGATTATTCTCGGAATTATGATGAACGGAATCAGTGAAAATAAAAAGGGAATCCTCTATGTTGTTGCCACTCCCATCGGCAATCTGGAAGATATTACATTGCGCGCCCTGCGGATTCTGCGGGAAGTTGATTTAATCGCTGCCGAAGATACACGTCAGACCAGGAAATTACTTGAAGCCTATAATATTTCCGCCTCTCTAATCAGTCTTCATGAACACAACGAGAAGTTAAAAAGCTCTTCAATCGTTGAAAGAATCAAGGCAGGGAAAAATGTTGCCTATGTGTCGGATGCCGGAACCCCCTGCATATCCGATCCCGGTTATTATCTGATTTCCCTTGCTCAAAGTGAAGAAATTAAAATTGTTCCGGTTCCCGGCGTCTCTGCAGTTATAACAGCTATGAGTGTATGCGGCTTTCCGGCTGACGAATTTATATTTTGCGGGTTTCTCTCCGCCAGACAAAACAAAAGAAGGCAGGCGCTGGAATTGCTGAAGAAGGAGAGAAGAACAATTATCATTTACGAATCACCGATGCGGATATTATCAACACTGGAGGATATATTGATTATTCTCGGTGACAGAGAGGTAGTTATTGCCCGGGAGTTGACCAAGATGTTTGAGGAAATTAAAAGAGGCAGGATTTCCCCGTTGCTTAAAAACAGCAATCAACTGAAAACCAAAGGTGAATTTACCATCATTATTAAGGGCGCAGAAGAGGAACAACAGAAAATAACTGACGAAGAAATTGAAAAAAGCCTGCGGCAGTTTCTCGAAAATAATGAAATTTCAATGCGGGATGCGGTAGCGGAAGTAGTAGCAATGACCGGTCTACCGAAAAACAGAATATATAAAATAGCCGTTAAAGTTGAAAAAAAGCTTAATATATAATTCTTGAACTGTTTTATGCACTGTGGTAACTCAATAATTAAAATCAGTAAAATTCCGGTTATTTTGCGAAAAACAAATTATCAGACGGAGAAAAAATGGCAACGGATTCTATCGCAGAAGAAGATAAAAAGATATTTGAACTTACTGATGTATACGAAGAGCGAAACGATAGAAATAATCAGGAAGTGATTGTTGTTGATGGCCGCGGTTATAAACGTATGGCCAAGGACAATAAAGAAGTATATGAATTGGTTGACGTTGTTGAAGTAAGCCAGCCTGGTCAGCCGCTAAATAATGAGCAGGTAATTAAAACAGTCAGGGAAGTTGCCGAAAGGATTGCCCGCGAAATAATACCGGATATCGCGGAAAGAATAATCCGGGAAGAAATTGAAAAAATTAAAAATATCAACGGCAACGATGCCCCGGGAATTAATTAACAAATGAAGAGAGCATTGCCGGCGATAATTTTAGCTTTATTTCTGCATGCCTGTGTTATATTTGATGTGCAATGTGCTTCCGTATTGTTAAGCCAGGAAGTTGAGGGCAATGCAGTCATTAAAAACAATGATGTGGCCCAGGGACGCGAAGATGCTATTCAGGACGCTTTACATACTGCAATAGAAAATACCGCTTCCGGTCTGATTGCAATCAAGGTTACCGATGAGAAGTTCCTCAGGATAAGGAAGGCTCTTTTCGAACAGGCGGATAAATATATCGCCAATTATAAAATTGTCTCCGAAAACAAGCAGCCTTTTATATACACAGTGAATGTGAATGTTTCTCTGGCGATAAGTGTTCTAAAAGATGATTTAAAAAATACCGGTTATTTTAGCAATCAAAATGAAAAATCAATACCGAGAATATGCCTGATCGTCAGAGGATTAGACAGTTACTCACAGTATAATAATTTGAAAGAATTTTTACTGACAAGAAAAAATATCGTTAAAAACATTTATCCGGAAAACTTCGAATGGCAGAAGGCTGCCCTGAATGTTGAAATGACGGAAAATGTTTCAACGCAAAAATTGACAGATGAACTGGAAAAAACGGGCCTGTATTCTATTAATGCAACACAAATTAATAATAATATAATTGAAATTAACTTGTTCAGATAGGTCTTGGGTATATGAAAATAGCTAACAGTAAACTGATTGTTTCGGTAATTGCTTTTACTCTGTTGATAAGTTGTTCTTCCCGCGATGAACTTCTTGTTAAGCCCGATGAGAAGAAAAAAACAATACAAAATATTGTAGTTCTGCCGGTAATCAATAAAACCGCCGATAATAAAGCTTCTCAACTACTGAGGATAAAATTGCTCGAACAGCTTTATTTTAAAGGATATGAAAAAATTTCTTTTGAAACAATTGACAGAAAACTGGAAAATTTTTATTCTCTGACGGGCAAAAATGAATCTGGAGTTATTGCTCCGCAAGTGATAAAAGAAATAATAGGCGCTGACGGAGCTCTGTATTGTAAATTAATTGAAGCAAAAACTTCCCGGACTGTTTTCTATGCTCCGGTTACTGTTTCTGTCAGTTGCGAGCTCCGTGGCACGGTTGCCGGAGAAGTATTATGGGCGGCAAGTCATCAGGCGACAACCAGAAATTTTCATCCGACTAAAAGTGGGTTGGAAATTAAAGTGCGGGAGGCTTTTGAACAGTTAATCGAGGATGTGGTAAATAAAATAATGGAAACAATGCCGGAAGGCCCGAAATATCAAGGATAATGTCAACTTTGTTGCAAATAATTGTTACTCAATCTTACTGAAAAATTTGATGGGGATATTTATGAAAAAAAGTATGCAAATTTTGGTGGGTTTTGTTTTTTTGTGCATTTTCGCCGTTTTTGTCTATGCCGCGCCTCAGTTATCGGTAAGAATGTCGAAAGGACAGGCAACTGTTACCGCTCTGGAGGGAACAGCCCTGATTGTCTGTGAAGGTCAGAAAAAAGGGAAATCTCTGAAAATCAATGATAAAGTCAGCGCTGGCTGTGGGATAACAACGGGAGAAAAAAGTCGGCTGGAACTATTACTTCCCGATAAAAGCATTGTTCGTTTTGCGGAAAATACCAACTTTAATCTCATGCAGGCTGATGCAAAAACCGGGGAAAAGAGGGAAATCAAAATATTTGTTAAGCTGGGCAAGATATGGTCAAATGTGCGTAAAGCGCTGGGAGGGAAGAGCGGTTTTGAAGTATCCTGCGAAAACGCTGTTGCCGGAGTTCGTGGCACTGTGTATAGAGTTGATGTGGCGAAAGATAAGTCGGCGGTGGTTAAGGTATATGATGGAGAAGTTGGTGTTTGGTCGCCAAAAATATCCGAAGATGCTAAAAGCAGCCAGTTGTCAGGACCGCCTAAACCGGTAGCCGGCCCCAAAAAAGTTGCCGGTCCCAAGCGTGTTTCTATGGAAGAATGGATTTATATTGTTAAATCCATGCAGCAAATTAAAATTAAATCTGATGGTAAAGCCGAAAATCCCGAGGAATTTACAGAAGTTGAAGATAAAGATGAATGGGTTGACTGGAACAAATCAAGGGATAACGAAAAAAAGTAGAAAAATCTGACAAATGAACATACCCAATCTCCTAACGTTATTGAGGATTTTTCTTGTTCCGGTAGTTGTTATATTCCTGATTCAAGGTTCTTATGTCAAGGCTTTGATAGTTTTCAGCATTGCCGGTTTGACCGATGCCTTAGACGGCGCTTTGGCGCGTTTTCTGAAATGCCAGACACCTCTGGGAGCTTTTTTAGATCCGATTGCCGATAAACTGCTGATTGCTGCAAGTTTTATCACTATGTCCATACTGGGAATAATTCCCAGCTGGCTTACAGTAATTGTTGTCAGCAGGGATTTTGTAATTCTGCTGGGTATAGCAATATTGACAATTATGTCAGTACCTTATGCAATAAAACCTTCTTTAATAAGCAAAATGACAACCGCATTACAAATCGGCACTATTTTTATCTCTCTGATTTTTCAGGCGGTGACTCGTGAATTAACCTACGATTGGATTATGATTATTTGCTGGATAACAGCTTTTTTTACTGTTGTTTCCGGTTTAAGTTATGTAGCGCGAGGCATTAAACTCACCAACTCCGATTCGGTGAGAAAATAAGATATTTGCTTGACACATTAACGTTTTGCTGCTAATGAGCCAAAGTTCTAAAGATGAGTAGTTGTAGGCAAGTAGCTCAGGGGGAGAGCGCCATCCTGACGCGGTGGATGTCCAGGGTTCAAATCCCTGCTTGCCTACCATTTTTAATGAGAATCGAATTTCAGAAGCGAAGCACACTGAAATTAGCAAGTCGAATTATCCAGCGATGCTGGGTCTTATGAATGCCAATAGTGAAGGGCATCAGCAAAATGG
>JAKLDS010000056.1 GCA_022703375.1 Deltaproteobacteria bacterium
TCATTAACGAAAAAACTACAGGGTTAATCTCGTTAATCGCCGGATTATTCCTAATCGGATTCGGCTTTTATTTTCTCTACAGAACTGTAAAGCCCTTTATCTTTTAAAAGCTGATGCTGAAAAAAGGGGCTATCGGTGATGCTTTGGGATTATTGGGATTGCCTCTTTTCAGCTCGGCATCCCATTCTTTCTTGTCTATATAACCATCATTATTCTTGTCGAAGAACTTAAATCTTTTTTCTGCTGATTTGACGAATTCCTCCTGCGTGATTGTCCCGTCTTTATCGGAATCAGCTTCCGTCATCGTATTTTCCACATCAACATTGACGGTTGTTTTCAACTCCTCTCTGGTCACGGATTTACTGGAATTTTTATCATAGGATTTGAAGGTTTTATTGACGCCTTCCATATATTCCTTTTTGCTGATTTTCCCGTCTCTGTTTTTGTCTATTTTTTTAAATATGGCATCATCAGCAAAACTCAATGAACTGCAGAAAAAAACAATCAGAACAGCCGCCAGTATTTTTTTCATATATTTGCTCCATCAAATCAATTATTTGTATTAGAATTAGAAATCTCTGGGCAGTTCTTCTAATTCCGCCATGGAAAAGACCGGCCCGTCATTGCAGACATATTTGGAACCGACATTGCAGCGGCCGCATTTGCCGATGCCGCATTTCATGCGCATCTCCAGCGATGTGAGAATGTTTTCTTTGGCGAATTTCAGATCGTAAAACACCGGCAGCGTAAATTTAATCATGACGGGCGGGCCGCAGATAACCGCAACGGCGTTTTGGGGACTGGGCGCCACATCCTTGCAGACGGCGGGCACAAAGCCTTCCCTACCCTTCCAGGTGTCGTTCCCCTTATCAACCGTAATGATGGTTTTGATATCGTCTCTGTTTTCCCAGGCGGCCAGTTCCTCTTTATACAAAAGCAATCCGGGGTTCCTCGCGCCGTAAACAACTGTTATTTCGCCGAAGCGGGAACGGTTATCTTTATGGAGCATATAATTAATCAGTGAACGCAGAGTGGTAAAGGCAAAGCCACCGCCTACCACTACGATATTTTTCTTTTCCAGAAATTCGATAGGCCACGATTTCCCCAGCGGGCCGCGCAGGCCGATTTGCGCGCCCTCATCTAAATCATGCAGGGATGCCGTTACCAATCCCGGCACAATGGCGCCTGCCCGTTGCACGGTAAATTCCACATAACCGGGTTCAGTCGGCGAGGAGGCGATGCCAATGGGGGATTCTCCCTTGCCGTAAATGGAAAGCTCGGAAAACTGCCCGGGCAGATATTTAAATTTCTCTTCATCTTCCTTGTTCAAAAAGGTCAGACGAAAGGTTTTTATATCATTGGTGTCGACTTCATTAATGATTTTATCAATTTTTACCGGCATTGGGATGTAGGGGTTATTGCTCATTGTTGTTCTTCCTTCTATTTTAAAACTTCCCCAACCCTGGTGGGCGGGGATTGAGAGGCGGGGGATAATATCTGCTTATCTCACCCTCCCTGTATCCCTCCCCCGGCATGCGCCGGGCAGGCTGTCAACGGAGGGAAAATTTGTTTTTCCTTATCCCTTCGAGAGATAGGTAACAGCACATTAATTTAATCCTACTATGCCTTCATTGCTTCAGACACTATGGAATAAATATCAATATTCACCGGACACGAGCGCGTGCAGCGTCCGCAACCTACGCAGGAAATCACATCATATTTGCGCACCGAAAACGAATATTTATGGCAAACCTTCTGCCTTAAACGCTGATAAACCTTGGTGCGCGGGTTATGGCCGCTCGCCTCCAGCGTAAAATCAGTAAACATGCAGGCATCCCAGATGCGGCGCCTTGCCCCCTGACGAAATATGTCCTCATCACAAATATCAAAACAATAGCAGGTGGGGCAGACAAATGTGCAGATGCCGCAGCTTAAGCAGCCATCGGCCATCCTTGTCCAGTATTCAGTATTTTCGAAAATCTGCTCATATTTTTTCGCTATCGTTTTATCATCAAGGCACATCATCCGTGTCCGCGGCTCTTTGCCCTTCTTGACATACTCCGTAAAATATTTTTCGTCTGCAGCATTGCCTGCAGCCAACATTGTCAGTCCATTCAGCAGAGCTTCTCCTTGGGGAGTTATGCCCTTGAGCAGCAGTTCCTTATCTTTCTTCACCATAAAAATATCGCTGCCTTCCGGATCGGCCGCACCAATGCCCAGTGTATTATAGAAATCAGCGGGATCAGCGGGTTTACTCAAATCAAAGGCATAGCCGATGATAGTCGTTGCGTCGCGTCTGGCTTTCCAGTAGGGATCAATAATTCCCACAGCGTAAAAATGCGTATCCATAATCGCAAAACTTCTGACATCGCAGGGGCGCACACCAAAAAGAAACGCCGGTTTTAAATTCAGTTCTACGGGCTTTGCAGGAGTTGCATCCTTTCCCAACTGGTAATTTACGAAATCTTCCATCTGGGGGAAGAAAATGTTCTTGGGGCTCAAAAGCGTATTGTCATAATCCAGATAAATATCCTGAGGATTTTTTATTTCGCGGAAATTCGAGCCTTTTTCTTCCCGGACGGGAGCAATCAGCGTCCCTTTTTGCATCAATGCGGCGGCAAGATCGTTTATTTTATCTATGGCAATTTTTTTCAAGGCAGAGTCACTCATTTAATCACTCCAAAATTTTGTCGGAATCTTCGACGCGGAAATCAACCATTACCGGTTTATCGTCAATCTTCATCCCGGCAGCCTGCTGGAACATTTCTTCGCATTCCTTCGCCACGAATTTATGGAAAAGGTAAAGCGGAATATCCACCGGGCAGGCGCGCGTGCATTCTCCGCAGTCTATGCAGCGGCCGGCCAAATGCTGAAAGCGGGTCAGATGATACATCAAATTGCCGTGCGACTGAGGCGATTTGACCGCCCAGCGGGGCTTGGACTGATCGATGAAGCAGGGATCGCAATAGCACATCGGACAGGCCTTGCGGCAGGCATAACAGCGGATACACTTGTCAAATTGCTCCTTCCAGAAAGCAAAACGGGCATCCTTATCCATTTTTTCATATTGTTCCAAAACCGTATAGGGTGAAACAGGCTTGCCGGTGTGGATTTCTTCGCCCAGTAAAATATCGTAAATGACCGGGTTGGCAAGTCCCCCCGTTGTTTTCGCGTCGATTATTTCATCGGTTTTGGAATTCTTCATTCCATCGGCCGGAATACCGAGCAGAATCAAGTCTTCCCTTTTAATTTTCTCTTCCTGAATCAGCACAACGACGGCGCGGCTGTCCGCCGCTTTGACGGCCAGGGCAATTTTGGTTCCCGGCGCATATCTTATGATATATCGGGCCAGGTTATGATTGCAGTATTCGTTAAAAATAATTTTATCGGCATCGGCAACACTTTGGGCGGCAAAGGGCTGCGGATGTTTTTCATCCATACCTTCGGTGTAGGCCAGAACTACGGCCACACTGCCAGCTTCCAAAAGCTTTTTTGCTTCCTTTTTTAAATTTTCCTCAATATGTTTGAAATTAGTCATATTCACTCCCAACGATTCCGCAAAAAATCCATCTGCTGCGTTACGCTTCATCCCTCTTCGTTGCGACGTACGCGAGAAGTACGTCTCACTCCTCAGTCCTCGCAAGCCTTGCATCTGGAGCTTTTTGCAAAATCGTTAATCTACAATTCATTTTTTAAACCCTTTATTCTTTAATCTTAAACTTAGTCTGCGGACCTAAACTCTTTACATGAGAGGTAAATTCCGTCACCACTTCCGCGAACTTATTGCCTTCGGAGGCCGAAATCCATTCTACCCGGAAACGGGAAGGCTCGATACCGGAAAACTCTAAAATCTTTTTCGTTACGGCGAGCCTGCGGCGGGCGTAAAGATTGCCAGTATTGTAATGGCAATCGCCGGGATGGCAGCCGCCGACCAGCACTCCGTCCGCTCCCAGTTGAAACGCGCGAAATATGAAAGAAGGATTGATCCGGCTGGAGCACATTACTCTTACCACGCGCAGATTCTGCGGATATTTCAAACGCGTCGTACCCGCGAGATCCGCGCCCGTATAGGTACACCAGTTGCAGGCTATCCCTAATATTTTGGGTTCAAATTCCATATATTTCCCTTTCTAACTCTAACTCTTTTCTAGTTGTCATGCCGGACCCCATATCAAGTACGGGGCATGCCCGATCCGGCGAAGTACCCTTTAGGGTACATCCAGTTTATTATTACTGGATCCCGGCCTACGCCGGAATGACATCAATTTATCTCATGCCGTTCAAAAGTGCCCTTCCTTTTGCCTTGCCGTGGCCCTGTATAAATGCCAGATGCGAGGTGCGCATTCATCAAATCATGTCGTTTCAAAAAGCTTTACCGCATTCGCGGTATTTCACGCCGGCAAGGCACAAAATGCGTTAACCTCCCTTTATCATATGCCGTTCAAAAGTGTTCCAGATGCGAGGCGCGCAAGGAGTGAAGAGCGGAGCGTATCTTTTAATACGTGAGCACTGCGCTCCGCAGCGCAACAAAGCAGATGGGCGCTTTTCAACGGCATATCAAAACTCCATTAGGCCTTCAATCTCCGACATTATCTGTTCGTTCGTAAAGTGCCGCGCAATTATCGCCGAAGTCGGGCAAGCCGCCGCACACTGGCCGCAGCCCTTGCACAAAGCTTCGTTGATTTCGCAAACATTCTTTTTCTCATTATAAGAAGGCGCGCCATAAGGGCAGACCCGCACACAATTCTGACAACCGCAGCAAAACGCGGGATTAATCATTGCAGTTGTCGCTTCCAGCTCCATTTTATCCTTGGAGACAATGGTCAGCGCTTCCGCCGCCGCGCCGTAAGCCTGGGCAACTGTATCGGGAATATCCTTCGGCCCCTGGCAGACGCCGGCAATGAACACGCCTTCCGTCATGGTGGAAAGTGGCGCGAGTTTGGGATGGCGCTCCATAAAAAAGCCATGCTTGTCGGAGCTGAGATTAAACAGACGCTGCACATCCTTGGCGTCAGCCCGCGGCACAATTGCCGGCGATAAAACCACCATATCCACCGGCACATTCAAAAATTTTTGTGTAATTGTATCTTCCGCCTCGACAACAAGCCTGCCCGGTTCTTCCTTGCTTTCTGTAATGCGTGCACCCTTGCCGCGAATGAACTTTACATCTTCTTCAATAATCCTATTGTAAAATTCCTCATAGCCCTTCCCTGCCGCCCGTATGTCAATATAAAATTGGTAAACATCAGCGGCTGTCTTCTCTTTAAAGAGATGCGCAAATTTCAGCGAATACATACAGCAGACTCTGCTGCAATGCTCATGATTATTCTTATCACGGCTGCCGATACAGTGCAGAATAGCAATTGCCTTGGGCTCAGAACCATCGCGCATTGTCACCTTACCGCCGGTGGGACCGGCCGAGTTAAACAGACGCTCCACTTCCAGCGCCGAATAAACACCGGGATATTTGCCGTAGCCATATTGCACGAGCGGCTTGGTATCCATTAAATCATAACCGGTCGCCACGATAATCGCTCCGGCTTTGATTTCGACAAACGAATCCTGCTGTTCGAAATCAATGGCTTTCTGCTCGCAGACTTTTTCGCAAAGGCGGCATTTGCCTTTCAGAAAATAGGTGCAGGCATTACGGTCAATCACCGGTTTCTGCGGAACGGCCTGCGGGAAAGGAATAGAAATAGCTTTTTTCTTCGCCAGTCCTTCATCCCATTCGGATATGCCTTTGCCGGGGCACTTTTCCATACAGGCGAGACATGCATTGCACTTGTCATGATTTACGTAACGTGCCTTTTGCTTAACGGTAATATCGAAGTTGCCGACATAGCCCTTGACCTCGGTCACTTCGCAGTAGGTCATCATCTTGATATTCTTGTGCTGCAAAACCGCATCCATCTTGGGCGTCAGGATACAGGCGGAACAATCCAGCGTGGGGAAAGTCTTGTCAAACTGTGCCATATGGCCGCCGATGGTCTGGCTTTTTTCGATAAGATATACTTTTTTGCCGGTGTCGGCCAGTTCCAGCGCGGCCTGAATTCCGGCGATACCGCCGCCCACAACTACCACATCGGGATTGACGTCAATCACCCGCGAAACCAGAGGATTGAGGAGGCGAGCGCGATAAACGGCGCCGTTGATGAGAGCCTTGCCCTTGGCCGTGCCGACTTCAATATCCGGCGTGACCCAAGAAGTCTGCTCGCGGACATTGACAATTGTCAGCAGATACTGATTAATTCCGGCGGCCTCAATGACCTTGCGGAAGGTCTTTTCATGCATCAGAGGCGAACAGGCGGCGACAATTACTCTGTCGAGGTTGTACTTTTTAATATCGTTCTGAATGAGTTCCTGGCCGGGTGTCGAACACATGAATTTGTATTCTTCGGCGACAACTACATCAGGCAGCGTCCGGGCGAATTCCACCAGTTCGCTTACCCGCACTGTCTTGGCTATATTCAAACCGCAGTGGCAAACAAAAACACCAATTCTGCTCATCTATTGTTTTCTCCCTAAATTACTTTACTTACCTATTCCTTCCCCACCCCTTGTGGGCGGGGATTGAGGGGCGGGGTTTCAAAATGCCTTGATTTCACCCACCCTCTGTCCCTCCCGTCAAGGAAGGGAAGTTTCTTTTTTTATATTTTCTTTCAGCTTCTACATTCAAGCTTGTTGAACTATTAAAAGTTCAAAATATACAAAATTTATAAAGACCTCGCAAAAAGCTCCAGGGGCAAGGCGCGTGAATCACGAGGAATGAGGCGTACTTTTACGTACTCCGCAATAAGCCTGCCCCGGCGAAGGCCGGGGAGTGATGCAGCGCAATCCTTCGATAAACTCAGGATAAACTCTGCATATGGACTCTCGTGCCCTTCAGGGTATTTTCCGAGGTCGTCATATCTTGCAAACATCCCCCACTAGTTCATCCACATTAATATCAAGCCCCTCCAGGAGCAGTTCCGACACATCCTTTACCTTGATTTTATCGTCGGCATTGAGGGTGCGGATGCTGTCTTCAAACATGGTTATGCAATAAGGACAGGCTGTGGCCAGCACTGTAGCGCCGGTCGCCAAGGCTTCTTCAATACGTAAATCGCTTAAGCGCTCGCCTTTGGCCTTTTCCATCCACAGACCACCACCGCCACCGCCGCAGCAAATGCTTTGCTCGCGGATGCGTCCCATCTCGACTAATTCCACGCCGGGTATGGCCGCAAGAACTTCGCGTGGCGCATCATAAACTTGATTGTGTCGGCCCAGATAGCAGGGATCGTGATAAGTTACTTTCACTCCGCCCAAATCTTTCTGTGGATTAATTTTGCCGGATTTGAGCAATTCGCCCGCCAACTGGGTAAAATGAACTACCGCATAATCGCGTCCGTATTCTTTGCGGAAAGTATCAAGGCAATGCGGCGAGGCAACAACCATTTTCTTAACTTCATTGTTATCAAAAAATTGCAGATTATTTGATTTCAGACGCTCGAACAGCTCCGAATCGCCCACTTTATTCAAGCTTTCCCCGCAGCAGTTGACTTTCGTTGAGGGCATCCCCCAACTCAAACCGGCGGCAGTTAAAATTGCAGCTTGCGCTTTGGCAACTCTCGTATTGCGGGGATCATAGCACAAAGTGCAACAGGTAAAATTCAGATATTCCTTATCGGCCGTGAAAAGAGGATATTTTTCCTTGGCCCAGTCATTTCTTTTTTCCTGATCACCCGACCAGGGATTGCCGCGTGCCGACATGCTGCCGACAAAGGCCCGCAGACTCTGCGGCAGCTGTCCGCCCATGCTGTAAACGGCACGGATAGCGCGGACAAGATCAATAATTTCGACTCCACGCGGGCAGCGATCCACACAGTATTTGCAGGTGGAGCAGCCCCACATATTTTCTTCGATGCCTTCGAGGCCGAGCTGGCTCATTCGCACCAGCATGCGGATATTAAAATGAGTAATCGGTGTCCAGGGACAGGTGCCCGTGCAGGTGCCGCACTGATAGCATTTTTTCAGCGCCTCGCCGCCGGCTTCAACAATCGCCTGGGACATCTCTAAAAATGGTGTAGATATGGGGGACATCAAATCTCTCCTCTGGACAGCCTTGGAAAAAGTTCATATGCTTCGTTGCGCTTCACTATTCGTCACTGCGACCTACGGAAAAGTAGGACTCATTCCTCATGACTCGCGCGCCTTGCCTCTGAAACTTTTTGCAAGGCTATCAACTTTGGCTTTTGTATTTCTTAGGCCATCGGAATTAACGCGCTGATTCCTAACATAGGAAAGCCAAAATCGCAAATTCAAATTTATACAACCTTGGAAAAAGTCCATATGCAGAGTTTATCCTGAGTTTATCGAAGGATTGCGCTGCATCCCTCCCCGGCCTTCGCCGGGGCAGGCTTATTGCGGAGTACGTTAAAAGTACGCCTCATTCTTCGTGATTTGCGCGCCTTGCCTCTGGAGCTTTTTACAAAGCTGTCAAATTATTGATATTTTTTTGTATTTTTTATGAGTTCATCCGGCGCATGCCGGATATTCCTGGCAGGTCGCCGGATAAAAGTGAATAATCGGTGATAAGCGCATTATTGCACCGCCGGATTATTTAGTTTATTTTGCAAATGAGCTTTTAATATGCGGAAATTATTTGCCAAATAGTATTTTCGCTGTGTTGCATTCAATAGAGAACCTAATTTTACAGAATAATCCTTGGGAGTAAGTTTTCCCAATTGATCGAGCAATCTTGTCAGAACATCTTTTTTATCAGAAAGGGCTATTCCTCTCTTCAATAAAAATTCAATATCATAGGCGTCTCTGATTTCTTTGCGGTCCAGGAATGCGGCTATTTTCGATTTCATCATTTCCGTGAGCGTCACCGTCTTCATCATAACCTGAATGGTGGAATTGCTGCTGTAAGCAATGCTGGTTTCCGTTTTGATTTTTTTTGCCTCTTTTCTGATTTCTATTTTTAATGCCCGCGGATATTGCGGCGATTTCAGTTCCAGAAGAATTGTGTAATGTTTGTTAGCCGAATCGGTCAGTTTGTAATATTGCCCTAAATATTTTTCCAGATTACGATAAAATGCCCGCCAGTCGATTTCCTTTACCACCCAGAAATCCAGATCCACCGAGTAGCGGTCGAGCCCATGACACAACCGCAGCATGGTGCCGCCGCCGAAGATCAAATCATTTAAAAATCTACCGCTGTTGAGCCGCTCGAGTACTTCGAGCTCAAATTGCTCGTGTTTAATCAAGTCTTGCATAGCCTTTTCACCATTTCTTTTGTTTTTGCCGGATAAGTTTTCAATAAACTATCCAATCTCTTTTTATCCAGTTTCTTCAAATCCAGCGCGGAATAATCGAATTTATATTTGCCGAAAGAGAAAAGATAAACTGCATCCACAAATGCTTTTTCTTTTGTAGCGACGAATATGCCGCCGATCTTGACAAAATCGAAGTAATATTGCCTCTGCAATTTGTAGTATTTGAAAACAGCGTCACGAACATTGTAGGAAACCGAACGCTTGAGACAAATGCTTTCCTGATAATTGCCCTGCGCCTGTGTCGTGACTTCGTAGTATGCAAGAGCGCTTGTCAACGAGACATAAGAAGGAACCTGCAGGATATTGGCAATTTTGAACATATCGTTGCGCGTCAGATTTTCCCATTGCCCTGCAGTTGTGTAAAAATTATTCTTCAGCCTGATGAGCAGGCCATTTTGGGCATAGCGGCTGCAAAATACACGAGCCGAAGCCGGCAGCAAGCCAAATTTCTGCGCGACATCGGCAGTTGTAAAATATGTTTTTTTGCCCAATTCCTGCAATTTTTCAATATTATTACTAAGCATATATTATTATCACTTTTGTTAATTATATATACTTAGTATATTTTTGCAAGTAGAATTATTAAAATAGGTTAGCGCGGAGTTAGATATGTAGAATCGTTTATTAGCGCAGAAATCGCAAATTCAAATTGACATTAATCTGTCATACCGGCGGAGGCCGGTATCCAGAAATAATCAAATATTTATGAACGGAGTCATCCGGCGTATGCCGGAATACATTGTAAAAATACCATAAAAAGCTAAAATATCATTATGTTAAGTTTTTCTTGCAATACATTTTGAATGTAGTAGTATCTTTTCAAATTTACAAATGAATTTCCGGTTTTAAGAAATTGTGTTCTGTCCCTGATCATTCTTTTTTAATCCAACATCATAATTATTGTATGGTAATTACATACAATTGTATGGTATAAGCATACATAATATGGAAATATTAGCGGAAATACTTTCATCCAAAATACGCGCGGAGATATTTCGTAATCTGTTCGGCGTTAGCGGTGCGAATCTCCATTTGCGCGAAATAGAAAGACGCACAGGTTTTGCCGTGGGAACCGTCCAGCAGGAAATTAAAAAATTACTGAGGCTGGATATTATTACCCGCATAAAAGACGGCAATCGTGTTTACTATAAGGCAAACGCGGAGCATCCGCTTTACGCTGATATTAAGAAACTCGTTTTAAAGACAATCGGGCTTGCGGATATACTGAAAAACGCATTGGCTGTTGAGAAAAAAATCAAGGTTGCCTTTGTTTTCGGCTCCATTGCCCGGCAAGTGGAAAAGGCGCATAGCGACATTGACCTGATGGTGATAGGCGAGATTGGTTTGCGAAAGCTCACCGCGTTACTTGGTGACTCCGCAAATAAGATCGGTAGGGAAATTAATCCGCATATCCAGACTGAAAGTGAATTTATCAAACGTAAAAAAGCAAAAGATCATTTTCTTAAACAGGTGCTGGAATCGCCCAAGATATTTATTATAGGAAATGAAGATGAGCTTAGCGCAATGGGCTGAAAACGGCTGGCTGCGGCTTCATGTAACCAGCGAAAAAGAAATCTCCGATCTGCTGAAAATTGTCGAGCGTGATTTACAGGACGCGGCTGGCGACATTTCTGCTGATTGGCGGTTCGGCATTGCCTACAATGCCGCGCTTAAACTCTGCACCATACTTCTTTATGC
The DNA here is from genome assembly GCA_022703375.1 of Deltaproteobacteria bacterium. Lineage (GTDB taxonomy): Bacteria > Desulfobacterota > Syntrophia > Syntrophales > Smithellaceae > JAKLDS01. The sequence continues at coordinate 11,016 of JAKLDS010000056.1, forward strand.
ATCGGGCCATAAACCGGAAAAAGCTTTGCAGCATTACCGCACCATACAGGCATTGCCGCTCATTCTTGGCGAGCGATATAAAGCAGATGCAAAATATCTGGATATTTGCCGCAATAAAAGAAACACTGCCGAATATGATTACGTAGGTTCTGTAACAGATAATGATGTAACAGAACTTGTTGAATATGTGATCAACTTGCGAAAAGCCATTGTTCAATGGCTGAAAAAAAATAAGCCCAAACTGGTGGCCAATTAATAATGCAGGGCGAGAAAATAAAAGGACTCTGCCCCCTCTTATCCATCGGGCGCACCCAGGCGCTTGTGACCTCGCGTGACCTTCAGGTTATTAGGTTATTCGCCGGGCAAGTCGCCGGATTATGTTATGAAAAACGAATAAAGCTAAAATATCGTTATGTTAAGATTTTCTTGCAATGTTTATTGGAAGTTGTACTATAAACTCAGAAATGAAGGGAACGAGCACGAGATAAATAGGACACTGTCCTTCATTTGTCTCGTTTCCACTTTGTTGCCATATATAAAGGCGACAGAAAAGAGCACGGCGATGAATGATTAGATTGCCGAAACAATCGTTAGATAACAATAGTCACAATCTACCTTAAGATTGGAGTATTTACATGGCACAGAAAGAAATAGATGAAAACGGGATTCTTGAAGAGTTGGAAGTCGAAGATGTTGAGAAAGTTGACATTTCCGAGTTCGATATTGTCAAAAAATATGATGAGGGACAAGCGCGAATAGTCATCCAAAGAAATGATTTTCTTATCCCGAACATACTGCAAATGGTCAAAGACAGGGATATTATGAATCTGGCTCCACCGTATCAAAGAAGGAAGAGGTGGAATAACGACAAGCGCTCTCATCTCATAGAATCGCTACTCATCAACATACCAATACCACCGATATTTCTGTACGAAAGGGATTTGGCTAAATATGAGGTCATGGACGGCCAGCAGCGTATGGATGCAATTCGCGGCTTCTTCAAAAATGAATATGCACTCACAAACCTAAAGAAATGGCCAGAACTAAATAACAGGAAATATTCTGATCTCCCGGCAAGAATACAGGCTGGCCTGAATCGCAGAGGACTTGCAGCTGTAATAATTCTCACGGAGAGTGGACAGTCTGATGATTCTGCAATGGAAATTCGCCAATACGTTTTCGAGCGTTTGAACACCGGCGGTGAAAAGCTCAATGCCCAAGAAATCAGAAATTGTATCTATGCCAGTCCATTCAACGATATGTTGGTTGAGATATCGCGATCAAATCTGTTCACCAGCGCATGGAACATACCACCAAAGGAACCTGATGAACCTCACAAGGTCAGTAAAACTCTTGAAAACAACAGGCTCTATTCTGTAATGGCAGACTGCGAAATTGTTCTGAGGTTCTTTGCATTGGAGGATATGAAGTACTTCAAAGGTGGTATGAAAAGAGCCCTTGATGATTGCATGCATAGAATGAAGGGACTATCAAAAAGAGAATGCCTCGCCTATCATGACAAGTATCTACGTTGCCTCTCGGTTGCAAGCAGAACCTTTGGTTCTGTATTATTCAGACTTCCTAGCAAAAAGGGTGAACTCGTAGCCAGACATTCTGTACCCTTGTCCGACGCAATACTATTGGGAATCAGTGCACTAAATAAAAGAGAAGCAAAAATAATGCAGGCTTCTTCAGCGAAAGTCGTTGAGAAAATGAAAAAACTGTTGAATTCCGAAGATAGCTACAAGATACTGGTTGGTCGTGCTAATACAAAGTCGTCGATAGTTGATCGAATAGACTTAGTTACCAAGATGTTCAAGTCAATAGCAAAGGGCACCTAACGGATGTTGACAATAGTAAAAGATTTTTCAAAAAGGTGCGAAGGAATTATCGCATACCTTGACATAGTTTCTGTAACTATCTCTGTTGCAAAGGCTGATCATAGGGCTATAAAGTCCCGTACATCTTTTGCAACATCATCAAGGAAGCTTAAGAATATCGTACAAAAAAATCAGGATTTCGCGCTTACAGCGTTTGACGGGGCATACTTGACACTGTGTGCGGAATACGAGATGACAGTCCGCAAACTTATTGAAAAACTCGTCGCTGATGCTACAACCACATGTACAGAATATCATCACCTCCCTAAAGAAATGCGAGGATGGTATCCTGACGGTTGTTCTAATCTAATATTAGGGATCAATCAAGACAAGTTCTCACACTTGACCAAAGATCAAGTAGTTAGAAGCCTAGCTAGTTGCCTAAAAATAAAAAGCTATGTACTTATAGGCGAAGTCTTTTCTGATAACCAAAGAAACTTCTGGCCTGATACAGTTGACGAAACGTTATCAAGGCGAATAGGTCTAACCAAAATCTGGCAGAAACTTTCGCGTGATATGAACCTTCAGACCTTGATCGGTACAACTGATCTATCTACTGTAGAACGTCAGTTGCGTAACCGGCTTACGACGATAATGCAGAGACGCAATGACATTATTCATAGAGGGAGGAGCTATTTCACACCATCTGAGACAGAAGTAAGAAATGCTGCTTGTTTCATGAAGGAGTTAGTATCTTCTCTAGGTTCGCATATGCAGAAATATCTTGATGGAATATGAATTTTTTCGCGATGGCTCTAGTTAATTTGTTAGTCTTCGGAATTCCTCATCAGCAGAGGCTTTACTGATTTTTCACCCTCCCTTTGTCCCTCCCATCAAGGGAGGGAAATTTTTGCCGGAGTTCTAGTCTGGTAATGACAAAGATGGTTTGAGGAGGTTAATATGAAAACAATAAAAAACAAAATGCGGCCGATTCATCCCGGTGAAATATTACGCGAAGAATTTCTTCTGCCACTAGGAATGAGCGCTCATGCGCTTGCTTTGGAGCTTAAAGTACCGGCTCCGCGCATCAATGATATCGTCCGAGAACGGCGAGCCATCAGCACTGATACGGCATTGCGCCTTGCGCGCTACTTTGGAACAACCGCTCAGTTCTGGCTTAATTTGCAGATCAGTTATGATCTAAAAATCGCAGAAAATTCTCTGGGGTCGAAAATAAATACCGAGGTTCATTCTCGTCTGGTTGCCTGAAAGAAAAATAATTCGGGATGAAAGGGGCAAACGGGGTCGAATCTTTATTCTTGACATTTCCCGCCAAAAAATATTCTGGACGGTTCTAATTAATTTGTTTGTCTTCGGAAAGCCTTATTAGAAGAGGCTTTGCTGATTTATCACCCTCCCTTTATCCCTCCCGTCCAGGGAGGCATATTTTCGCGGGATAGATTGCTTCGGTTGCTTCACTTCTCGCAATGACTATTACCTTCAAGCCAAAGCATATTTTATAACGCCGTTGCTCATTATGCGGCGGACTTGGCCTCTTATCTCCAGATATTTGATATGCGCCAGTGTTTCACCGAAGGCAAACCATTTCTGCTGCGCTGGAAATTCTTCCCAGGTTTTGGCCGTGATGTCCCATTTAATAAAGGGCGCTATCTCCAAAGCGGTTTTCTCACCGCTTTTTAAAGCTTGCAGCACCTCGTCAAGCCGGTTCTTGTGATGTTCTTTAAGTTCGCGGATTCTGCCGTACAGGTCATGGACAAGGCGGCGGTGGCCGGTGAGCACAAGCTTTACATCCAGAGCGCCGACTTTATCGAGGCTTTCGTGATAGAACCCCAGCGCGTCTTCCATTTCCAGCCAATAGGCAATATTGGGAGTGATATCAAAAAGGATTAAATCTCCGGCGACAAGTATTTTCTTATTCGCTTCATAAAGACAGGTATGGCCGGGTGAATGGCCGGGTGTGGTCACGCACCGGAAATGAAAATCGCCGATATTAATCATGTCGCTGTCGCTGACTACGGCAAAGTCCATGCGTCTTTTCATGCCGAATTTATGAACCGGATGAGCACCCAGCGCGATCCTCGCGTTTTCGGCTGTGAAACCGTTGTCAACATAAACATTAATTATCGCTTGCCAGTGTTTTTCCGGTTCATCATAAATGCTGTTTACCTGTTTTGCTTCCGGCTCGTTGAAATATATTCTGGTGCTCCGGCGCGAAAGCGCATCGGCAAGTCCGATGTGATCAACATGCAGATGGGTGAGAAAAATATCCGTTCTTTCCAGATCAACATTGAGCTTTTGCAGGCTATCGTTCATTGCCTCGAAACATTCCTTGCGGTTAAAGCCGGTATCAATTATCAGAAAGCGGTCATCGCCTCTGACGACATAGGAATTCAGCCATTTGAGAGGGCTTTTAGGCAGAGGAATTTCCACGCGGTACAGGTTGGGAACTATCTCTTCAATCATGTCCTGCTAACCTCCATGTTGCATTACTATCATATTATTCGTTGCAGCCAAAGATATAATTCGACAAAAATCCGCAAATATTTAATCTGACAGGGGAACGAAGATGTTAGAGTCCCTGTGCCGGGTTACTGATTGGCTGATTGCCGGATGGCTATTCTAAATTACGCTCTAAACGGCCCTAGTTAATCCCAATTCCGTCACCGCCCGGAAATAAAAGAATCTCCGGACAAAACAAATAATTCAGCATTTTTTCTTTTTTTCCGCCTGCCCTGCTCCGTTTTGCTATTTTAGAAAAATAATGATAGTAAATTACATGCCTGTTTATGCACAAATAATTCTCATGATTGCTGCTGTCATTGTTTTCTACTTTTTGCTCTTGCTGATATTCGGCTGGGGAATCAGACAAGTCTGCTTCAAGATTATCGCTGAAATGGAAGCACAAAAAGCATTCAGCGAGGCCAGGGCGGTTAAGCTTCCGGATGAAAGAAAAAATTTCTTTCGGGTAGGCATCGGCAATATACGTCCCAAGGCTCTCAATGTTCTCACCGCCGATAAAATAGTCATTAAAACCGCCGCCGGCAAATACTATCTGAATAAAGAAAAGCTTGCGGAAGTTAAAAAAAAGATTGGTTCTTAAAAATCATTTTTTGCCGCCAAAATAAATATTGTGCCAAGTTGTTCATTGGCAAACTGGCGGAAGACAGGAATGATTCTGATGGAAGATTTGGCGGTATCCAGAAACAGGCTGGAGGCTCTCGTTGACGGTATCTTTGCCTTTGCCATGACTTTGCTAATCACCGGCCTCGTTATCCCCCATTTTTTAAAAGCGGAGGCGGAAGCCAAGCTGGCTGTCAGCATCGGAGAAATGAAATCCGAATTCATTTCCTTTCTAATCTCTTTTTTTGTTCTTGCATCATTCTGGCACCGTCACAACTGGCTATTTCACCATGTCCGCCGGGTGGATTCAGGCATTATGAGAATTACTCTGTTTATTTTGGCGTTTGTGGTGGTGTTACCCTTTACCACGAATATCAGCGGCGATTATTCGCATGTGCGTTTTGCCGTTGACCTTTTCCATATCAACATTTTCAGCCTCGGGCTTTTTTTCCTCATCCACTGGTGGTACTTGACGAGAAATCCGCATATCACTTCCGTTGTAATCAGCAGCCGCGATGCGGCAAAAGGAATGTTGGGAGCGCTTGTCACGCCGTTTATCGCAGCACTGGGATTCGCTTTCTCCTATATCAACCCGTCTCTGTCAATGGCTGCATACATCCTTATTATTCCCTGCGCAGCAATCCTGAAGAGGTGTTTTCGAGACGACCCGTCGTGAGTCCCGGAAAGCCTTTTTTCCCGTTTTTCATTGGAAACATTCGATTTTTTCCTCTTGACGCCGCAGTTTTTTTCTCTTATTGTGCATTTCAGAAAAGAGGACGGGAAATATGAATAAGCGTTTTTCCGATTTGATTCTGGCGGCCATCAAGCAGAGAATTTCCGACCTGCATATCACGGGAGGATTTCCCTTAATCTTCCGCAGTGACGGCGTAATTCATTTTGATAAAAACGTAAAGTGGTCGCATACTGATATTGATGCCATGGTCAAGGAGATGCTGAGTGAACGTCAGTTGCTGACACTTCGGAAAAGATGGTCTGTAGATTTTGCCATGTCTTTCAATCACGTGCGGGTTAGAATTAATGCCTTTTATACCACCCGGGGTTTAAGTCTGGCCATCCGGCTTCTCCCGGAGATGATTCCGGATATCACTTCTCTCAATCTGCATCCTTCGCTCAACCAGATTCGCGATCTTCGGTCCGGACTGGTTTTGGTGTGCGGCAGCACTGGGTCGGGTAAATCAACCACTGTTGCAGCAATAATTGAAGAAATCAACCGCCTTCGCCCTGTCCACATTATAACCATCGAAGACCCGATTGAATACAGGTTTAAGCCCAAAAAGGCATTTATTGAACAACGCGAAGTAGGCATTCATGTGCCTTCCTTCAATCAGGGGCTGCTGGATGTTCTGCGCGAAAATCCTGATGTGATTTTTGTCGGAGAATTAAGGGAACCCGATACGATTCGGCTCACCCTCAACGCCGCTGAATCGGGGCACCTGGTTTTTGCCACGCTGCATGCCACGGACGCGGAAGACGCCATCTATCGCATCAATAATTGCGTATCAGGTGAAAATCAGGAGGTCATTCGCTATCAGTTTGCCTCGACACTTTCCTGGCTGATC
>JAKLDS010000057.1 GCA_022703375.1 Deltaproteobacteria bacterium
TGCAGGTTAAAACACAGCCCATGAATAAACTAACCGCAAAGGAAAATAAAATTGCGTATTTCATTCAAAGTGATATTCCGGTGGCCCTCCGGCCTTTTCAGGATATTGCCGCTAAATGCGGGATTGCGGAAAGCGAAATCATCCGCATAACGGAAAAGCTCAGGCAGGAAGGTTTCATTCGTAAATTCGGAGCTGTTTTGAGACATCATCAGGCCGGTTATTCGCAAAACGCATTGGTGGTCTGGTCGGTGCCTCAGGAAACAATTGAAATAACAGGTATGCAATTGGCGTCCTGCGATTTTATTTCCCACTGCTATGAGCGAAAACCGGCTTTTCTCAGTAAGTATAATCTTTTTACCATGCTGCACGCCAGAGACATCAGCATTAACATTTTAGTTGATAAGGCATCAGCAGCAACAGGAATCAGTGATTTTCTGATTTTAGAAAGCCTCGAAGAATATAAAAAAATATCGCCGGAGTATTTCTCATGAGCCAATCATCAGACAAGTTATTTTTTGAAGCCCGGCAGTTTATTGCGGGCGGCGTCAACAGCCCCGTGCGTTCCTGGCAGGCAGTAGGTGGAGAACCTTTATTTGTCCGGGAAGCGAAAGGCTGTAAAATATTTGATTCCGATGGCAAACAATACATTGATTTTGTCCTGGCCTGGGGACCAATGATTATCGGACACAGTCATCCCGAAATTGTTGCGGCTATTTTTCATACGGCACAAAAAGGCACTTGTTACGGAGCTCCGACTGCTGCGGAAACCCAAATGGCGAAAACAATCTGCGAAGCAATTCCTTCCATTGAGCTAATCAGAATGACCAGCTCCGGCACGGAAGCGGTAATGACGGCAATCCGTCTGGCTCGCAGTTTTACCGGCAGGGATTTGATTGTCAAATTTGACGGCTGCTATCATGGCCATGCCGACTCCCTGCTTGTCAAAGCCGGTTCAGGAGCTCTCACACTGGGCATTCCCGGCTCTAAGGGGGTTCCCCGCTGCCTCGCGGAACTTACTTTGAGCCTGCCCTACAATGATAACGGTATTCTCGAAGAAACAATGGAACATTACGGCGAACGTCTGGCTGCGGTTATTGTAGAACCAGTAGCCGGCAATATGGGGGTTGTTCTGCCCCGACCCGGTTTTTTAGAAAAGCTGCGCGAACTGACGGCAAAATACGGCATTGTTTTAATCTTTGATGAAGTGATCACCGGCTTTCGCTTTACTTTCGGCGGTTACCAGAACTTAATCGGGATTAAACCTGATTTGACCTGCCTGGGAAAAATAATCGGCGGCGGTTTACCTGTGGGAGCCTGCGGCGGAAGAAAGGAAATTATGGAAAGGCTAGCCCCTGCAGGCGATGTCTATCAGGCGGGAACGCTATCAGGCAATATTCTGGCTATCAACGCCGGTCTAGCCACTTTGCGTATTCTGAAGGCAAAATGTGCTTATTATCCTCAATTAAAAACAAAAGCGGAACAATTTCATAACATAGTAGAAAAACTTTTTGTCGCCAAAGGCATTCCTGTCTGTATCAATAATTTTCACACAATGTTTACGCCATTTTTTCAGGAAGGGCCTGTCTTTGACCTGAATTCAGCGCAAAAATCAGACGCTGATCTATTTTCACGCTTCTTTCATGGTATGCTGAAAAACGGCGTCTGGCTGGCACCCTCCCAATTTGAAGCCAACTTCGGTTCATTTGCCCACAGTGACGCCGATATTGCTTTCGCTCTTAACGCTTGCGCGGCAACACTGAAAGAAATCTAACTTGCATTGACAATCAATGCGCAATTATGTAATGTTCGCGCCAATTATTCATAATTAAGGATTTTTGCCATGAAAAAACCATTATCATTCAAATCATTTTCAGAAAAAAAAGAGAAGATTGCCGTAGTGGGCCTGGGTTATGTCGGCCTGCCTTTGGCCGCTCATTTATCCCGTCATTTCAGCGTCGTCGGTTTTGATGTCAATAAAACCACTATTTCTGAATTACAGAACGGGCACGACCGTACTATGGAACTGGCGGATGATGAATTAAGGAAATCCCCGATCAATTTTACAGCTGATCCCATGGCGTTAAAGCAATGCCGGCTGTTCATAGTTGCCGTCCCGACGCCGGTCGATCATTTCCATGTGCCCGATTTGGGAGCAATGGAAAAAGCTTCAGCAATTATCGGTAAAAATCTGACGGCCGGCTCCTGCGTCGTTTACGAATCAACTGTTTATCCCGGAGTTACTGAAGATATTTGTGTTCCGATTCTGGAAAAAGAATCAGGGCTTAAATTCGGCCGTGGTTTTACGGTAGGTTATTCACCGGAGCGTATTAATCCCGGTGACAAGGTTCATACAATTGACAAAACCGTTAAAATAATTTCCGCTTCCGATACTGCAACTCTTGATTTCCTCGAACAGATATATGGCTCAGTTGTCAAAGCCGGCCTGCACCGGGCATCTTCCATCAAAGTGGCGGAAGCAGCCAAGGTCATTGAAAACACCCAGCGTGACATTAATATTGCCCTGATGAATGAGCTCGCTATAATTTTTAATAAAATGGGGATAGACACAGTTGACGTTTTGCAGGCAGCGGAAACAAAATGGAATTTTCTTTCCTTCCGTCCCGGTCTTGTCGGCGGACACTGTATCGGTGTAGATCCTTATTACCTGACATACAAGGCCGAAAGTCTGGGTTACCGGCCGGAAGTTATTCTCTCCGGCAGGCGGATTAATGACAATATGGGCAAATATATTGCCGAGCGAACGATTAAAATGTTGATTGCCGCCGATAAGCCCGTACGGAACGCCTGTGTGGCAATACTGGGTCTCTCTTTCAAGGAAAACGTCCCGGATTTACGCAATACCCGTGTCGTAGATATTATCAATGAGCTTAGGGAATACGGAGTGGAAGTGCTGATCAACGATCCGCTGGCCATACCGGAGGAAGCCAGTGTTCATTATGGGATAAAACTAAGCTCCATATCGCTTATCCATAATGTTGACGCTGTTATTTTAGCCGTCGCTCACCGTCATTATCAGGAAATGGGTCTTAACAAGATTGCGGCCCTCTGCCGCAAAGGCAGCCCCATTCTGATTGATGTCAAAGGCGTACTCGATGCGGAGAAGGCGCAATCAATGGGCATTCAATACTGGCGGTTGTAGAAACAAATTTAAGAATTCAGGGATGAATGATGGAGGGAAAATGAAAAAAGCTTTAATTACCGGCATAACAGGCCAGGACGGATCATATCTGGCGGAATTTCTGCTGAAGAAAGGATATGAAGTGCATGGTTTAATCCGCCGTTCCAGCTCTTTTAACACCGGCCGCATTGATCATCTCTACCATGATTCGCACGAACCGGAAGCCCGGCTTTTTCTCCATTACGGAGATCTCAGTGTTTCAGCTCAACTCACGGACATGCTGCATTCCATCAAGCCTGATGAAATTTATCATTTAGGCGCGCAAAGCCATGTGCGCGTCAGCTTTGACATGCCCGAATATACGGGCGATATCACCGGCCTGGGAACGCTGCGCCTGCTGGAAGCCATTCTCCGGACAGGCATTAAAACCCGTTTCTATCAGGCCTCTTCGAGCGAAATGTTCGGAGCGGCCCCTCCGCCCCAACGCGAAACAACACCTTTTCAGCCGCGCAGCCCATATGCCGCAGCAAAAGTTTATGCCTATTACATTGTGCAGAATTATCGTGATGCTTATGGAATATTTGCAACGAACGGCATACTTTTTAACCACGAATCACCACGGCGCGGCGAAACTTTTGTAACACGAAAGATTACTCGCGCGGCAACGCAGATAAAACTCGGCCTGAAGGACAGGCTCTTTTTAGGCAACCTTGAGGCTAAAAGAGATTGGGGCTTTGCCGGTGATTATGTCGAAGCCATGTGGTTGATGCTGCAGCAGGAAAAGCCTGATGATTTTATTATCGCCACCGGTGAAACCTATTCGGTAAGACAGTTTGTAGAAAAAGTTTTTTCCAAACTGGATATGGACTACAATAAATATGTGTCTATCGATCCCCGCTATTTTCGGCCGACGGAAGTTGACGTTCTCCTCGGAGACTCATCCAAGGCCCGAAAAATACTGGGCTGGCAGCCCCGGGTCAGTTTCGACAAATTGATTGATATGATGCTGGATGCGGATATGGAAATGGCAAAAAAAGAAAAAACTCTCATTGATGCCGGCTATACATTTAAGAACGGTGAGCATATTTAAAAACAGAGGATTTCCCATGCTGCAAGAAAAACGAATCGCCGTGACCGGCGGCAAAGGTTTTTTAGGAACACATCTGATCAGGAAGCTGACAGAAAACGGTTGCCGCCATATTTCCATTGTTGACCTTCCCCAGTATAATCTTACTGATATTCTTGATATCCGCAGAATGTTCTCAGAGAATGAACCGGAGGTAATAATTCATCTGGCCGCTAAAGTCGGTGGTATCGGTTTTAATCAGGAAAAGCCGGCCGAGTTGTTTTATGACAATATAATAATGGGCACGCAGCTGATGCATGAAGCATATCTCCATGGAGTCGAAAAATTCGTCGCTTTAGGCACTATTTGCGCTTATCCCAAGTTCACCCCGGTTCCTTTCCAAGAAGAAGACCTCTGGAACGGCTACCCGGAGGAAACCAATGCACCCTACGGTCTGGCGAAAAAGATGATGCTTGTCCAATCACAGTCCTATCGTCAACAATACGGTTTTAATTCGATTTTTCTGCTGCCGGTAAATCTTTACGGCCCCGGCGACAACTTTAATCCCCGTTCTTCACATGTCATTCCGGCATTAATTAAAAAATGCGTGGACGCTATAGAAAACAAAGAAAATGAAATAGCAATCTGGGGTACGGGATCGGCCACCCGCGAATTCTTTTACGTCGAGGATGCCGCCCACGCCATATATCTCGCCACCGAATCTTACAATAACAGCGAACCGGTGAATATCGGCGCCGGATACGAAATATCTATCAGACAACTTACTGAATTAATTGTAAAACTGACCGGATTTACCGGTAGTATCATCTGGGATAAGAGTAAACCGGACGGCCAGCCGAGGCGGATGCTGGACACAAGCAAAGCTCTGGCATATTTTGGTTTTCAGGCAAAAACTGATTTGCCGACTGGATTGAGAAAAACTATCGAATGGTACAGAGAAAATCGCAACTTATAAATAACTACTGAACGGCGGTCACTGTTTTTATTTGACTTAAAACACCTTTCATGTTATTGAGCGCCGCAAAATGGACAACGATACCAAAAAAAATGCGATGCAAATGGCCTACGCCAGCAGCATCGGCATAGCCATGGTTCTGGCGATTTTTGGCTGTCTGTTACTGGGCGCATATTTGGACCGGAAATTCGATTCGGGGCATGTTTTTACTTTCTTTCTTCTGCTGATTGGCATTGCCGCCGGTTTCCGCAATATATACGTTTTGATTAAGAAAAATTTCCCTGATGAAGAACCGATTATAAAGAGCTTAAAAAGTGAACCTCATCGAAAAAGACCCGCTCCAAAAAAGAATTGAAATATCCAACTGGATTGTACTGACTGTTATTTTTCTTCCTTCCTTGATTTTTGCCCCTTGGAAATTTGCCCTCGGTGTTTTAGTCGGTGGGTTTATCAGCATTGTTAATTTTCACTGGTTGGGCCGCAATCTGATTGCTGTCTTCAAAAATCTTTCCGGTAATGTCCGCGGCATGGTAATGGTCAAATATTATATCCGTTTCATAATTACCGGCGTTGTTCTCTATTTTCTCATTTCCGGCGGTACCGTTAACGTTATCGGATTATTGCTGGGACTTTCCGTTGTGGTAATTAATATCATAACCACACTAATAATTTCTCTCTCAAAAAAAAACTGTCTTGAGGAGGTAAGTTAAACAATGCATCCATTGCTTTTCCTGGAAAACAGTTACGTTCCGGCGCACATCGCTTATACCTGGTTTGTCATCGTGGTCCTCGCATTATTATCTTTTCTTGCCACGCGCCGTCTGGAAGTATTCCCGGGACGTTTTCAAAACGTAATGGAAGTTATCGTCGGTGGATTGGATTCGCTGCTTAATGAAATCATGGGACATAACGGAAAAAAGTTTTTTCCTCTTATTGCCACATTGGGCATCTTTATCCTGACGGCGAATCTCATTGGCATAATTCCCGGTTTTGAATCGCCGACAGCCAATATCAATACAACCGCCTCGATGGCTATTGTCGTGTTCTTATCTACTCATGTTGTCGGTATTAAAAATCACGGCTGGAAATACATTAAACAGTTCATGGGGCCTGTCTGGTGGCTGGCGCCAGTGATGTTCATTATCGAAATCGTCAGCCATATTTCACGGCCTGTTTCCCTGACCGTCCGGTTATTCGGCAATATCATGGGAGAAGACATAGTACTCGGTGTTGTTCTGCTGCTGGTGCCATTGCTTGTTCCGCTGCCGGTTTTTGCCCTGATGATTTTTACATCCGTTATTCAAACACTGGTTTTTATGCTGCTTGCCATGATGTATATAGCGGGAGCAATGGAAGAAGGACATTAATATTGTCGGCCCTGTAATAAAGTTATCATGCGGCGCAATCCCTCTGCCATCGGGATATATGCCCTCACCTGCCCTCTATGGTGTTTTTACAAGGTCGTAAATTGTTATTATGCACAGTCTCGGAATTAACATAGGATCAGCCAATGTAAAGGTTACTTTGCTGCAGGGGGAAAATATTATCTGGAGCGAAGTCGAGCCGCACGAAGGTAATTTTCTCCAGACACTTGCCAAAATACTCTCCGGTAAAAATCCGCCTGCGGAGATTAAAACGCTTTCCACCGGCACCGAAGGCCGGCGTTTGCTGAATATTAACAGCGTCATCGAACCCCTCTGTATTGAAGAAGCGCTGCGGCACATGAACATTGATGTTGACGCACTGGTTTCGCTGGGCGGTGAAGACCTCGTTGTTTATACTATTGACAAAAATAAAAAAATCATTGCCAGTTTTTCCGGCAACAAATGTGCATCGGGCACGGGTGAGTTTTTCAAGCAGCAGTTGGGCCGGATGGATATGGCTATCGAAGACATCAACTCCATTCCCGAAAATAGCCGCGTTTTGAAATTATCGTCGCGTTGCTCTGTTTTCATGAAGAGCGACTGCACACATCGTTTGAATAAAGGCGAGGCGCAAAAAGGCGATATCGTTTTGTCTTTGTGCGATGTCATGGCCACCAAAGTCATTGATTTTCTCAAACGGGCAAAAATATCCGGCGGTAAAGTTCTGCTCGTAGGCGGCGTAACTCAAAATCAGTACATCATAAGGTTTGTCAGCGAAAGGATGCCGCAGGTTGAATTTATCGTTCCCCGGCAGGCACCCTATTTTGAAGCATACGGAGCGGCGCTGCTGGCTACAAATTCGGGCAGCATAATGCCGCCCCTCGATAAACTTTTTAAATCCGGACAGGTGCAATTCAAACGCTTCAAGGATCTCCGGACGGCTGAAGGCTGCGTGACCTATCTGCCTTCGGTAAAGGGAAAAGTCATCGCCGGACGCGAATACATTATGGGCGTGGACGGCGGTTCCACCACGACCAAAGCCTGTTTAATTGACATTGCCACAAATGAGGTAACCGCTTCGTATTACGGGCGTACTCACGGCGATCCTGTAAAAGCCTTGAAAAATTGTCTTGGCGAAATTAAAAAACAAATCCAAGAGGATATCGGTGATGGGCAAATCAATATTACTCTTGCTTCCACAACCGGATCATCGCGGGAAATTCTCGGAGTTTTTCTGGAAACACCGGCTGTTTATAATGAAATCATCGCTCATGCCGTCGGCACAACCTATTACCGGGAGGACATTGACACAATTTTTGAAATTGGCGGCCAGGACGCCAAATACGTTTTTCTGAAAAACAAAGTCCCCATTGATTACGCCATGAATGAGGCCTGTTCCGCGGGCACCGGTTCTTTTCTGGAAGAATCGGCACATGGCGATTTGAACATTATGAATGCCTGGGAAATCGGCGATATCGCCATGCAGGCAAAAGAACCGCTGAAGTTCGGCGAGCACTGCTCCGCTTTCATCAACTCCGATATCCGCAATGCCATTCAGCAGGGCGCTTCGCGTGAAGACATTACCGCAGGTATTGTCACTTCGATCGTTTCCAATTACTTAAACAGAGTTGTCGGTAACAGGACTATTGGCCACAAGATCGTTTTGCAGGGCGGTGTGGCCAAAAACAAGGCCATTCCGCTGGCTTTCGCGATGCTGTTAAATAAAGACATTATCGTTCCGCCTGATCCGGAACTGATGGGCTGCTTTGGTGTCGGCCTGCTCGCCAAACAAAAATTGAACGAAGGTTTTCTGACGAAAGATTCCTACGACATTGATAAAATAATGGCGACGGAAATTATTTACGAGAAGGAATTCCAGTGCAAGGCCTGCGATAACTACTGCCCGATCCGCGTCCTGAATGTCAACGGCCACAAATACATGTTCGGCGGCCGGTGTAATAAATACGCCAATACCAGAAAGAAGAAAATATTCAACGAAGCGGAAGTTTTCGATTACATTGAAAGACGCAATGAACTGTTATTTAATAAGTTTGCTCCCGCAACAGACGATTTTGTCAAGCAAAGGGATATCGTTGTCGGCATCCCCCGCTGCTTCTCCGTCTATACACTCTGGCCTTTATATTCCTGGTTTTTCCATTCATTGGGCGTGGCAACCTTCCTCTCTAAAAATATTTCTCATGAAGGAACAGCGCGCGTGGAAAGCAGCTATTGTTTCCCCGCGGAAATAGCGCACGGCGCAGTTCAGGATATTTTCGACCATAACCTGGATTATATCTTTCTGCCTCACTTCCGTGATCTGGAAAGCTACGAAAAAAATACCAAGGCCAACTTCTGCCCGATTACGCAAAGCCTGCCTTATTACATTAAAAAAGCCTTTCCGGAAATCAACGAAGATAAATATCTGACGCCTGTTATCAGCTTTGCCTACGGTGTGGATAAAGCCGCTGAATCTTTTATCGAGATGGGTGCAAGACTTGGCTTTACAGAAAGAGAAGCAAGGAAAGCCTTTGATATTGCCCATGCCCGGCAACTGGAATATTTCGCGGCGGCCGCTGAACTGGGCAAAGAAGCACTGGCGGAGGCCAGGAAATCGCAAAGGCCGGTTATTGCTCTTCTCGGACGTCCCTACAATGCCTTTACTACCGACGCCAATATGGGCATCCCCCGCAAATTCAGCACCCGCGGCTACTCAATTATTCCCTTTGACATTCTGCCTTTTGCCGCTGAATCCATTTATCCCAATATGTATTGGTACTACGGCCAGCAGGATATGAAATCCGCGACACTGCTGAAAAATGAAGATAATATTTATGTAACCTACATTTCCAATTTTTCCTGCGCGCCGGATTCCTTTATGCTGCATTATCTGAAGTGGATAATGGGCACCAAACCATTTCTGATTCTGGAACTTGATTCCCATACGGCTGACGCCGGCGTGGATACGCGTATCGAAGCTTTTATTGACATTATTGAAGGCTATCGTTTGAAGTTCACCAACAGCAGCGAAGAGCGCTACGACAACGGTCTGCGCTTTATCAACGACGGCAAGGAAGATATTTACATCCGCAACACCATCACCGGGGAAAATATTCCCATTCGCCATAATCCCCGCGTCAAGCTGCTGCTCTCGAGCATGGGCAGACTCTCCGTTGAGCTTATTGCCGCCATCATCAGAGGCGTGGGCATTAACGCCGAAGCGATGCCGGTTCCCGATGTCCATACTCTGCAGCTGGCCAGAAATCATGCTTCCGGCAAGGAATGTGTTCCTTCGCATCTCGTGCTGGGCAGTGCGCTGAAATACCTTTCTTCGGATAAGTACCGCAAAGACGAAATTTATTTGCTATTCGTGCCAACCACAACCGGTCCCTGCCGCACTGGCCAGTATTTCGTCTTTTATGAAAACCTCTTCAAAGACCTGCGCCTCGAAAATATCGTTGTTTTTACTATGGACTCCGATAACTCTTACAGGGAGCTTGGTTCCTCCTTTACCAAAAATGCCTGGTGGGGAGCGATAATAGGCGATTACATGAAGGATGTGGAAACAGCCCTGCGCACCTGCGCCGCCGACCCGGCAACGGCGATGGATACCTATGATAAATTGTGGCATAAAATGCTCGGCATCGCCCAGAAAGATTTAACAAAAGTGCTGCCTGTCCTGGAAGAAATAGCCGGCGAAATTAAAAAAATACCCATTAAGAAAAAAATGGCGGATTGCCCCAAGGTTCTGATCGTCGGCGAAATTTATGTCCGGCGGGATGATTTTGCCGTTGATGAATTAATCGCTCACTTCAGCCGTCGCGGCATTATCGCCAAGGTTTCCAATGTCGCCGAATGGCTTTATTATTGCGATTTTGTCCGCCACTACGAACTAAAAAAGAAACTGAATATTCTGCCCTGGTACCGGCGCCTCTTTGCCAGCGAATTCCGGGATTTGATTGATTGGCATATTGAGCATAAATACAAACATAATGTTGAAAATAAAGTCAGAGACATTCTCCGATCCACCAATCTGGTTCCCGATACACCGCATGACATGCATAAAATAATGAAGAATACGGAAAAACACTTCGTCAGCCCCGAGCTTTATTCGGAAATCAGCATTTCCAGCGGAGTAGCCGCAACGGCGATGATGGACGGATATTCCGGCATCGTCAATATATCTCCTTTTGCCTGCCTGATCGGCCGTGTCATCGAGGGACTTTTTACCCCCTGGGCCAGAGAACGCAACTACCCGATTATTTCGATTGAGATTGACGGCAATTTACTGCCGCCGAATGTTTTAAACAAACTGGAAATATTCATGCTCAATGTGCTGCGCTTCCGGGAAAATCCCGATATTAAATTAATGGTTGAAAGGGAAGGCCAGGCGCAGGCTCTCCTGGACAGAAAAATAATCCATTAAGTCGAAGCTGTTGAAAAAAACGAAGCGACGATGTTGTGCTGTCATCCTACCTGCAACAGCTAATCCTATTCGATAATCGTAAAATCAATTGAACTGATCGGCGTTACCTGCTGGGTGCTGCGCTGCCAGAGCAAAAAATCTATTTTCCATTTTCCGACATTCCAGGCATTGATGCCTATTGTCGTAAATCCCGGCAGATAGAAACCATGCGGTCCGAAAACAGTGGCATTGCCTTTGGGATCGGTCAGACGATACTTATATAAATATTCGGCAACACCGTTTTTATTCAGGTAGGTATCTACCGGAGGGCCCACTAGCCATGCTCCGAATGTCCTGCCGCTGGCCTGACTGAAGGCATTTTTCTCCTGAAGTTCCTTCAACGACCAGGTGTTTCTCTTTTCGATGATCTGCAATTCTTTATCATATTTGGCCGGATCATAAACATAAAGGCCTACCCCCGCATCCTTCATCTGCCAACCGGTGGCTTGTTTCTCCTTATCCCGATCAGTAATGGTAAACTCCATTGAACCGATATTGGTAACCTGCTGAGTGCTGCGGCTCCACAACTGGAAGTCAATTTTCCAGTTGCCGGGAATCCAGGGATTGATGCTGATAACGGTGAAGCCGGGTGTGTAGAAACCGTGTGGTCCACTCATGGTTGAATTCCCTTTCGGGTCGGTCAGGCGATACTTATATAAATACTCAGCAACACCGTTTTTATTCAGGTATGTATTGACCGGAGGGCCCACGAGCCATGCTCCGAACACCTTGCCCCGGCCGGTAAGAGCGCCTCTTTGCTGCAATTCCTGCATAGACCAGGTGTTTCTCTTTTCCACTATGCGCAATTCTGTGTCATATGCCGCATCATCATAAATCCCGACACCCATCTCTTTCATCTGCCATCCCGCTGCACACAAAATGGATGACGCAGAAAAAATAACGGCTATTGCCGCGAAAATAATATACTTAATTTTCATTTCCGACCTCCCGCTTGTTTATCAGATTTTCTATAAGTCGAAACGACCGGCCGCTTCCGGTTGATAAAGAACATCCTTAACTTGCAGTTTTTTAACTCCTGAAGGCATTTTCCATTCAATGATATCGCCGATACGATACCCCAGCAGCGCCATTCCCAGAGGTGCCAGAACGGATACTTTATTATCAGAAATATTAGCTTCCGCCGGAAATACCAAATCATAGGTCGTCAGCTCATCATTTTCCAGATCCCGGATAATCACCTTCGAATTCATCGTAACAACATCTTTGGGAACATTTTCCGGGCTGACCAGTTTCCCCCGCAATAATTCCTTTTCCAGCATATCAAGATTTTCTCTGTTTCTCCTTGCTTTTATCCTGGTTCCTTCAATCAGGGTCATCAGCCTCTCCATATCATATTCCGTGATATAAATTTCGCGTTCCGCCATCATCATCTCCCTTCCTAAACAGCTATTATCGCTGATATTTTAAATAAGCCAAAAAAACACATTTGTCAATCAAGTAAGTTCATAGGAGATTTTCTTAGCTGAAAATATTATTTCAGACTGTTCATAAATGCCCAGAGGCAATGCTCCCGCAATCATGAGAAGTAAGGCGTACTTTATACGTACGCTGCATAAGAGCGTTTTTGGACAGCCTGCTGGAGACTTTTTACGAAGCTTCTAGACCTTGATTAACTTTGATTTGAAATCCCTGGCAATATCCCGGCGTTCCTGTTTTTGCTTGATATCTTCGCGGCGGTCGTGCAGTTTTTTCCCCTGGCCGATGCCGATTTCCACCTTGACTTTGCCGTCTTTGAAATAAAGTTTCAGCGGCACCAGTGCCATGCCCTTTTCCCGCGACTTGCCATACAACCTCTTTATTTCTCTTTTATGCAAAAGTAATTTGCGCGCCCGGAGTGGCTCATGGTTAAAGCGGTTGCCGTGGTCATAATGACTGATATGCATTTCGCGCAGAAAGACTTCGTCATCCTTCACGACAGCGTAGCTGTCTTTCAAATTGGCTTTGCCTGCCCGCAGCGCCTTTACTTCCGTGCCGGTCAAGACAAGACCGGCTTCATAGATGTCGCCAATCTCATAATTGAGACGCGCCGTTTTGTTGGATGCTATCACTTTTTGCGTTGTATTTTCTTTACCCATGGATAAGTCATACCAAATCACTGATTATTATTCAATGGACATAAATACCTTTGTCCAAAAAATATTTTCCCGCAGCTTTTTTATTAAAAAGGTAGTTATCAGACGGATAATTTCAGGCATACATTTATCTGTGCCGCTGTCGCAAATTATGATATTATCAATAAAGATTAAAGTGGTTTTGCTGTCCGGTTACCCGATAATTGATTTTTTCCGGATAATTTTTTAAATTTTTGTTCTGCAGTCATTGTAATGTTTTTGGATAGTACCATTTTTTGCTTAATAAAAATATTTGACGCTGACAGGAGCTCTATGGACAAGATTTCCATTGTCAAACGACGCCAGCAATATTCAAATAAACAGCAAACCCACACTATACGGATTGAGGAAAAGGGGACATCCCCGGAGGAGGAGTATGATCCGGAAAAAACATTAGTACTAAACAGACAGGATGTGTGCCCCGAAGAAAAAAAAGTTGCAGAATTGCCTGATGATTCCGGCCATATTGTTTCTATCGCCATGACGGAAGAACAATCAAAAATACTGCAGGCAAATGAACAGATAAACAAAATACTGATGGGCGTTAAAAAAGATCCGGCGCTGGAATTAAAGCGCACTGCAGACGGCAGAATTATTTTTAATTACCGTTTTAACAAAGCAGTCCCGGTTAAAATGTTAAGACCGGATCAGGTTTGTGAAATGCTGCAAATAAGCAGAGGGTTTCTTATCAGGATGGTTAATGAAAAAAAAATCAACAGCTATAAGTTTGGCCGGTTAAGAAGATTCCTCCTGGAAGACATCCTTAATTTTCTTCTCAAAAATGAGGAAGCTTCAAAACGCAATAAATAAGTTTAAAAGTTGATTTATTCATCATGAAACGTTAAATAGCAGGCGGGGGAAAAAGAGCGATGTATTGCGAATACTGGAACTTGAAAAAAGCGCCTTTCGATAATGTGCCCGATCCCTCCATGTATGTAGATTGTCATGTTTCCATGGAAAATGTCATTTCCGAAACTATTTTTGCCATCAAAGAGGGCAATGAATGTTTTGCCGTAATAATCGGTGATGTCGGACTGGGCAAAACGCTTTCGCTGCGCATTATTATTGATTCTCTGGAAACCGATAAATACCGAATCGCCCTGATTACCAATCCCAGTCTTTCCTTTACTCACCTGTTACGGGAAATAATCGGTCAGATAACCGGCAAGCAATGCGAGGAAAAAAGAAAAATTAATCTGCTGGAAATATTCAACCGGTTGCTTTTTACAATCAGCGATCAGGGGCAGAAAATTGTCATATTTATTGATGAAGCCAACGCCATGAGTCCGGCTAATCTGGAAAACCTGCGGCTTCTGACCAACATGCAGGAAGATACCCGCAATCTTTTTACTCTGATTCTGGCCGGACAAATCGAACTGGCGCAACGCCTGGAACATCCCAAACGCGCCAATCTTTTTCAACGAATCGGAACCTACGGCTGTATTGACAAACTTCCTTCTGCAGAGGCAGTCCGCACTTATATCGAAACAAGATTGAAGTTGTCCGGAGCCGACAGGAATATTTTTGCCGATGACGCCTTTCGCATTATCTATGAATATTCAGATTGCGGTACTCCGCGCCTGATTAACAAGATATGCAAACTGTGCCTGAAGGCCGGTGAAACAAACGAGCTTAAATCAATTTCCGGAGCTGTGGCGGAACAAATTGCGGAACGATTCGAGAAATTGAGCAAGACTGCTCTGCAGATGCGCAAACCCCGTAACAGGCCTGAATCCGAAATAACTGAAGATGAATTCGCCCTGGGAACTGAAGAAATTCGGGAGAAAACCGACGACGATGCGGAAGTGTTAATCGCCGAAAAAGATTCTTTAATTGATGAGGAGGTACTTCCGCCTGCAATAACGGAACCGCCGCCCCTTACGGAAATAACCCCTCCCACTATCAAGACTGAAGTTCTCTCGGTCACCGGCGAGACGACTCCGACGATAAAAAAAGAAGTGGATTCTGTCACACGGCAGTTGACAGAAGATGAACAATCGGAGAAAAAAGAAATTCCGCCCGCTGCCCCCCGGGAAATAGTTGCCGACATTCCGGCAGCTTCCCCTCCTCCCGTTGCAGAAATTGTCCGGGAAACTCCGGTTCACAATGAATCCCGTGA
This sequence comes from Deltaproteobacteria bacterium, assembly GCA_022703375.1. Classification (GTDB taxonomy): domain Bacteria; phylum Desulfobacterota; class Syntrophia; order Syntrophales; family Smithellaceae; genus JAKLDS01. Next base: position 15,259 of record JAKLDS010000057.1, read on the forward strand.
TGAAATATTGATACGGGGATATAGTATTCAAATCAATATTCCCGCGCAGGTTCTGGAACAGGCAAAATCAGCGGATATTATCGGCAGAAACAAATTAGCCGGATATTGGGCGGCGCAAACCATCAAAGAAAATCCCCAATTAACTGATTCTCCACTGATTGACCCGGTTGCAGTCTGGCATGATATTAAGGATATTGTCCTGAAAAAAATAGTCAATAATACAAACAACTCATCCATGGCGGTACCATTATGAAAAAATTAGACAGAAATTTTCTTGACCCTGACCGCCCCCGCCAGCAAGATGACGTTCATCTCAAAGATTATGAACTGGTTATTAACCATTATCGAAAATTCATTGCCGAAAATGTAGATTGCGCTGATGCTTATGTCAATCTCGGTTTTATCTATCTGGATAAAGAAGACTATGACGAAGCACTGAGATGTTTTCAAAAAATTGTCGAACTGGAACCTGATCATCCCGAAGCTCACAACAACCTTGGTTATGTCTATGAAAAAATGGACATGTTTGATTCGGCAAAAAAATGTTACGAACAGGCTCTTGCTTTGAATGACAATGATATTGAAGCTTTCATCAATATCGCTCACATTATGGAGTTGCAGGGAGATTATTTCGGAGCAGTGAAACAGTATAAAAATGCAATCAATTCCGACAGCAGGGCTATCGCTCCCCGCTTCTGCCTTGCCGTCTTATATGATCGCTACGACATGTATGACGAAGCAATCGAACAATATCGGAAAATATTGCAGATTAATCCCGCTCACACTAAGTCACTATATAATATCGGACGTATTTATTATCAGCTCGGCGACTATCAAACAGCTCTGACCAACTTCAAGAATGCCGTTGAACTGGACAGGGAAAACGCCGATGCTTGGAATAATCTGGGTTCCGTTTACGAAACGATGGAGAATTACCAGGAAGCGCAAGCGGCATACCGCAAAGCACTGGCCATCAATCCGTTTCATGAAGAAACTCATGTTAACATGGCAAATATTCAATACATGATTTATTCGAAACAGCCGGAAAAGATTAAAATCGAAGATATCCGCCGCCGCCTGCAGTTTGTCTTGTCGCTGAATCCTCATAATAAAAAAGCCGAAAAATTATTGGAAAAAATGGGAATAGGTAAATAAAACGTTCAAAAGAAAATTTCATGATATTTTAACTGAATAATACCCCGTTTTTGGTATTAAGCCTGAATTTTTTTAATCTTTTCTTTAATCCAGGCCAGATGTTGCGGCAGGAGTTTGGCTAAGGCATATTTCTCGATAATTGTTTCTCTGGCTTTAATTCTTAAGGTTTTCATATCTTCAGCATTTTCCAGAGCCTCAGTAATGCGGCGTGATATTTGTTCAGGTGAAAAGAAATCAACCAGAATGCCGTTTATACCGTCCTGAATAAGGGTGGATCTGAATCTGGGGGACGACTGAATCTGGGGGACGTACTTAAAAATATCAACCCAGAGTCTATCCCCCTGCATATGACATTATGCAGCGCACCTGTCGCATC
>JAKLDS010000058.1 GCA_022703375.1 Deltaproteobacteria bacterium
CTGGCTTCCCGTTACGAAAAAGCAGTTGATTTCGATGGCGCGGGCAGTATCACCATTCTGGCCGTGACCTCCATGCCGGGTGATGATGTTACCCATCCGGTTCCCGACAATACCGGTTATATTACGGAAGGCCAGTTCTATCTGCGTAATGGTGTTATTGAGCCGTTTGGTTCACTTTCCCGTCTCAAACAACTGGTCATCGGCAAGAAAACCCGTAATGATCACGGCTACATTATGAACAGTATGATTCGTCTTTTCGCCCGCAGCCGTGAAGTCGAGCAGAAACTGGCCATGGGATTCGACAAGACTGTTGAAGATGAACGCTTTCTTAAATACGGCAAGCTTTTCTATGAACGATTTATGGATTTGCGCGTGGATATCGGAATTAATGACGCTCTGGATCTGGGATGGAAGACGCTTGCTGAGTGTTTCTCTCCCAATGAAGTGGAAATTAAACAGGAATTTATTGACAAATATTGGCCGCGTTAGATGGCGGACGGGTAGTGGATGAGCATGGAGGAAAGAGTAAAATTAAATAAGGTGTCGCTCCGGACACAGAAGCAAAAGCTCGGGATGTACCGGCGTTTCCTGCCGGCTCTGGAGGCTCGCAAGCAGCAGTTCCTGATGCATCTGGCAATTATCCGCAAGGAAATCGCCCGGCAGGAAGAGCGTCTGCAAAAGATAATGCAGAATATAGCCGTTTGGTCATCTCTGTATGGAGACATGGGGGAGCAGCTTAAATATTTTATCGAGGTGAAGGAGGTAAAAGCCTCCATTCATAATGTTGCCGGCCTGAAAGTGCCGCAGCTTCAAGGCATTGATTTCAAAGAACCGCTGTACAGTTATTTTGCGACGCCGGCGAGTTTCGACGAAGTCATGAGGCAGAGCCGCGCAGCAATTGAAAGCAGAGAATCAATCCGCCTGCTCAGAGAACAGGAAGCCATCCTTTTTGAAGGATTCCGCAAGACAAGCCAGCGGATTAATCTATACGAACAGCGGCTGATCCCCGGATGCCGGGAATCAATCCGTAAAATTGCCGTTTATCTGCAGGATCAGCAGGCGGCAGCAGTCGGCGTAGCGAAAGTCGCCAAGCGCATGACGGAAATGTCGGAACTTAAGGATGTAGCGCTTTAAGCGTGTACCCGGATATTTTAGAGCGGTACTAAAAGGAGTTTAGCTTTGGCCATAGTCAAAATGACAAGAGTTTTTATCGTCGGGCCGGCCGACAGACAGGAAGAAACTTTGCAATTCCTTCAGAACGAAGGTGTGCTGCATATTGAGCCTTCTGCGGAAATGGCCGGAGAATTCGAGAAAAGAAACAGTGTGCTCTTAAATCAGGTCAGAAAGCTCGACCAGTTGATTACAGCATTAAATCGTTTTACAAAAATTCAAGCGTCTGCTGAGCTCAAAGTATTAGATGATGATTTGGCCTCCTGTGCGGAAGATAAACTGTCCATGCTTCAGGAAGCCAAGTCCCGTATCGCAACACTGGAGCGGCATAAAACCGATTTGCTTCCCTGGGGTGATTTTGCCGTTGACCAGATTCGGGCGCTGGAAAACGAGGGAGTTTTTGTTCGCCGCTTCCGGATGGATGCAAAGCAATGGGAAAAATTTCAGAAACCCGATGACTTACTTATCGAGATTGTTGCCCAGAAACAGGAAGTTCTTTTTTATGCAATATCCACGGGAGCTCCGACCGAAATACCTCAGGCCTCAGCGTTGCCATTGCCCGAATTGAGCCTGGCAGAACTGGAAAAAGAGTTAATCAGGCTTTCGGAGCAAATAGAAACGTTAAACAGAGAACTGGCTGCAATGGCGCAAAAGGCTGAGCAGTTGAAGAAACAATTAACCACAGCTCTTAACGAGTCCGCCTACGTCAGCAATCTGGGAACGCTCTATCGGGAACAATATTTGTTTGGATTGCAGGGCTGGCTGCCGCAACAACAGGAAAAGGTTTTTCAGGAGAAGGTTGTCCAAAGCGCTATTCCTTTACGGATGGAAACACGAGAACCGCTTGCCGATGAAGATCCACCCATTTTACTGAAGAATAACTGGTTTATCGAACGCATCGAACCGCTGCTTAAACTTTACAAACTTCCCAAATACCGGGAGTTTGATCCTTCATATTTCTTTGCGCCCTTTATGATTCTCTTTTTCGGCCTTTGTCTGGGTGATGTGGGCTACGGAGTTTCTTTTTATCTTCTTTCCATGCTGCTGGAAAAGAAACTGGGAGATAAAATCGAAGGATTGTCCCTGGTTGTTAAGCTATGCAAAGCTTTCTCTGTTGCGGCAATTCTGGTTGGTCTGGCCACCGGATCGGTTTTTGGTTATAATTTTGAAAATCGTTCCTGGATTATCCTGGATGTTTCGCCCGGAGTCGGCAATCCGATGCTGTTCTTCTACCTGTCTTTGGCGATGGGTGTAACGCATCTTTCCACCTGTTATTTAATGGCAACGTTTCAGGCATCCGACTGGTTAACGAGATTCCAAAAGCTGGGACTCCTGGGTGTGCTTTGGGGAGGCGTTTCTCTCGTAGCGCGGAGTGTCTGGTTTGCCGATCCATCATCCGTTCTGAATATGCCGATATACTACTTCGGCGTAGTCTGTCTTGCGCTGGGATTGCTGCTGACCCTGCTCTTTGCCACGGATCATAAAAACTGGGGAATCCGTATCGGTCTCGGTCTCTGGAATGTCTATGGCCTTACCGGAATCATTGCCGACCTTCTTTCCTATGCCCGTCTTTTCGGGCTGGGTATCGCCACCGGCGCCATCGCTTCCGTTATGAATATGCTGGCCTTAATGGTTTTTCATGCCGCCGGGCCTGTTATCGGCGGCCTTCTCGGGTTTGTAATAATTATTGCCGGCCATACATTTAATTTGCTGCTGTCAATTTTAGGCAGCACCGTCCATTCCGCCCGTTTGCATTTCGTTGAGGCTTTCAAAATCTTTTACGAAGGCGGAGGCGTAGAGTACAAACCTTTTAAAGTAGAAAAGGGGTAGCCTGTTTTAAGTTAACCGGTTGCCACAAATACATTTTAGAATATTAATGCTGGAAAGGGGTTATATCATGAACAAAAAAGGTATTATAATGATCGGGGCGCTTGTTTTTCTGGGAGTGGCAGGATGGTTCTCTCCAGCCTTTGCTGAGACAGTAGCCGCACAGAGAGACTGGGCGCCGCTTATTGCCAAAATTGCCATGGGTCTTGGTTTAACGCTGGCGTTGGCCGGTTCCGCAGTCGGATTATCCATTTCCTTCCAGGCGCTGCTGGCCGGTGGAGCGGATAATTTCTACAAAAATATCGCTGTTGCTTTGATGCCTTCAACCCAGGGTATTTACGGTATGGTAGTTTTAATCACCAACGTTGATAAATTCGATTCCGATCCCTATACGGTTGCCGCCAAAGCGATGATCGCAGGTATTGCAATGTTTGCCAGCGCCTGGTATCAGGGAATTGTCTGCGCGGCAGGAATCAAGAGCATTCTGGAAGGCAAGAACACATTGGCCAACTCTCTGGTGGCGGGCGCCATGCCGGAAACTTACGCCGTGTTCGCGCTGGTTATGACGTTTATTATCAAGTAAAATATTTGCGGCCGTCTCTGACGCGGCAAATATTTTTGCTCAGCAGACAGAGCTGCTTTTAGACTGCTAATTACAGGAAAGGCGCCTCAAATTGAGGCGCCTTTCCTTATTCAATAACTGATAAGCTGCCGTCTTTTACTCTACCCGCCATGTTGCCTGATGGATTGCCTGCAGGCAGGTTGAAGCCGTGGCGTTCATTATCCATCTTTATAAATATAATTTTACCGGATTTCATCAAGTATTTCATCATAATCCAATGCGGCAGCGGAATAGCCGTCGGCAAAAATTATTAAATCAGCAAATAACTTTTTATTGCATATTGTCATTGTTTTCTATATCTTACAGCATCTCCTGATTGAAACGTTGGGACGGCAGCTACACTATATACAAGAAATGGAGAAATTATGAAAAAAACGAGACCCATGATTGCTTCGGAAAGAAATTATGTAATCGAGAAAGAAAAATTTGTTCCCGTATCGGAATATTACGGCGAAGATACTTTCAGTAACAGAGTAATGAAAGAAAAGCTGCCGAAAGATACATATAAAAAAATTATGGATGCCGTTAATGAAGATAAAAATCTGGACGAGAGAACAGCCGATATTGTCGCTCAGGCTATGAAAGAGTGGGCACTGGAAAAAGGCGCAACTCATTTTGCGCACTGGTTTCAGCCGATGACCGGAACAACCGCCGAAAAACATGACGCCTTTGCCGATCCGGCGGGGCCGTGCGAAGTCCTGGAGAGATTTTCCGGCAAACAGCTGGTGCAGGGGGAACCGGACGCGTCGAGTTTCCCCAGCGGCGGAGTGCGGGCTACCTTTGAAGCGCGCGGTTACACAGCCTGGGATATGTCCTCGCCGGCGTTTATTCGTAGAAACGGCATTTCCACGACCCTTTGCATACCGACGGCATTTATTTCCTTTACCGGAGTGGCGCTGGATAAAAAGACACCACTGTTACGCTCCAACAAGGCAATCAGCAAAAGCGCAGTCAACATGCTCAGGCTGCTGGGCAATAAAAATGTAAAAAAAGTTTATTCCAATCTGGGTCCGGAACAGGAATATTTTCTGATTGATATGGATTATTTTTATAAGCGGCAGGATCTGGTGCTGGGAGGCCGCGCAGTCGTCGGTGCTCCTCCGGCGAAGGGTCAGGAACTCGAAGACCAGTATTTCGGCAGTATCAAGGAAAGAGTTTCCTCCTATATGCATGATGTGGAAGAAGAGCTTTTCAAACTGGGAGTTCCCGCCAAAACAAGACACAATGAAGTGGCGCCCAGCCAGTTTGAAATAGCGCCGGTTTACGAAGAAGCCAATCTGGCGGCGGACCATAATCAGATTATAATGGACACGTTGAAATCCGTTGCTAAAAAGCACAACCTTGCCTGCCTGCTTCACGAAAAGCCCTTTGCCGGAATCAACGGCTCCGGCAAGCATGTCAACTGGTCGCTGTCCGATGACAAAGGAAACAATTTGCTCAATCCCGGTAAAACTCCCCATGATAATGTTTCCTTTCTGGTTTTTCTCATTGCGACAGTCCGGGCTGTTTACAAACATGCTGATATTCTGCGGGCATCAGTCGCGACATACGCCAATGATCACAGGCTGGGAGCAAATGAAGCCCCCCCGGCAATTATCTCGGTTTTTCTGGGGAAACAACTCACCGGTATTCTGGATAACATTGAAAAAGGAACAATCGCCAAAGCGACGAATGCCGAAATCATTGATCTGGATATTTCCTCCCTGCCGATTGTCAGCAAGGACAATACCGACAGAAACCGGACATCGCCCTTTGCCTTTACCGGCAATAAATTTGAATTTCGCGCCGTCGGCTCGTCCCAATCAATTAACGGACCTGCGCTGGCTCTCAATACAATTGTTGCCGAAAGCCTTGATTATCTGGCGGAGAAGATAAGGGCCAGAGGCGGCAACATCAATCAGGCGGTATTCGAGGTGCTGAGAAAGGAAATAGGGGAAATCAAAGCAGTTCTTTTCAATGGCGATAACTATTCCCGGGAGTGGGAAATCGAAGCCGGTAAAAGAGGTTTGCCGAATAACAAGACAGCCCCGGTTGCGCTCAAAGGTCTGGTGACGGACAAAGCGCTGGCCCTGTTTGAAAAATATGAAGTACTCTCCAATGTCGAGCTGAGATCCCGATATCTGATTCATCTGGAAAGATACATAAATGATTTGGAAATTGAAGCCAAATGCCTCAACAATATCTGTGTATCGCAGATTATTCCGGCGGCTGTGACTTATCAGCAACGGCTGGCTTCCGCCATTAACGAGACAAAAGAAGCGCTGGGCGGCGCGGTGGTTTTACCGGCTGAGAAGGAAATGCTGAAAAATATTTCCGACCTGATTAATAAAATATATGCGACAAACAAGGAAATAATGGCGAAAATCGAGGCGGCCGATGCAGTTGATGATGAACAGAAGAAGGCGGAAATGCTCTGCGCCAAAGTTAAGACGAAAATGAATGAGCTCAGAGAATATGTTGATGAACTGGAGGTTCTGGTGGATGAGGAAATCTGGCCGGTGCCGAAGTTCTGGGAGATGCTGTTCATAAGTTAAACTTCAGAGACGGGGGATCAATAATTCCCCGTCTCACTTTCATCCTTTTATCAATTATCCTCATTCTTGCCTGTTATTTCCCGCCGATCAAACAGCGAATAAAAGCATTGCAAACGGGTGGTTTTGATTGTCTTGTAAAACTTTCGCTTTGGGAAAACCGGAAGAATTAATCAGAAAAGGAGTCACGGCTTTTTGCCGGAATATTGATGAATTTCATTATCGCTGTCTGGAACTTGCGAAAATATTCGTTTCCCTTGCCCGGATTCGATGTCGGCAGTTCCAGCGTCAATGTAAAAATACCTCTTTCATTGCCGGCGTAATTGCCCAGCGAGCCGGGGAAAAATCCGTATTTTTTTAAAGGGTGGATGGATTCGATGCAGATTTTTTCCATCCATTGTTCAAAAGTGTCGAGATCGGAAGAAGCGCCGTCATAATCGAAAAAATTCAACGGTGAATGCACGGAAAGAATTTTCTGCGGAGAAAACCTTTTGATCAAAGCCATCTGAAACAAGGTTTCCTGCTCTGAGGCAGGCCTGGTGCCGGGATAGTATCGTTTATTGCTGCGTGCTTTGTTTTTCCACTGACGCAGAGCGTCGCGATGCCAGTCCTTTGTCGGAAAATTGCGGTTGGCATCAATGCCGTTGCTGTTGGTGCGCTGCGGCAGGTTGGCCAGAAAACCGTCGGGGTTAACCACCGGTGCAACTACCAGACATCTGTCATTGAACAATTGCCCGTTGTTTTTGATGTAATGAGCAAGACGAAGCATGAGATAAACAGTGGGCAATTCGTCGCCGTGAACTCCACCTAAAAAAAGAACACAATTTTTATCCGAATTGCCGTAATGGGCAAAGATGAGGGGATTTTTATTTTTGGTCAGCCGGTGGTGCTCCCACGGAATTTCCCGGAGGTTGATATCATTCCAGCCGTATTTTTTGCATTGCTTTTCCAGAGCGCTGATAAAATTATCCAGCTCAGTGGCGGATGACGGCCAAGCCTTTGCCGGCTGGAAAGCTGAGGTTAATAAAATCAGGCAAAGCGAGATAAAAAAAATAATCCCTCTGCCCGCAAGAGTCGGCATATTCCGTTTATGATAAAGAGACATTGCTGTTTCCGAATTCTCCGGTTTGCGTATTTGTTTATGCTGCATTAATGCATATTTTAACAAACTGCAACATTCTTTTTTACAAGATTGTCCCATATTATATAAAGGATAAAGAAAGTGGACAAAATATTTATATTAGGATATTGAGCAGTCACATTTTTCGTTGAAGGTAATTTTAACTGATAAAAATGAGGTCGGAATTGAGCTTCTTACAGTCTGTAATTCTTGGATTGCTGCAGGGTTTGGGAGAGTTTTTGCCTGTTTCCAGTTCCGGCCACCTGATAGTGGTGCCCTGGCTCCTGGGTTGGCCGGACCACGGACTTACCTTTGATATTGCTCTGCATTTCGGCACTCTTATCGCAGTGGTTGTTTATTTCTGGCGCGATTGGATAAGTTTGCTGATAAGTGGCTTCACCGCCGCCGGGAGCAGGGAAGGTCGCCTTTTCTGGTATCTGGTTTTAGCAACGTTGCCGGGCGCGGCAATCGGCTATTTGCTGGAGGATATTGCCGAAAAAGTATTTCGCAATCCGCTGTTGATTGCCGGAGCGCTTATCGCTCTGGGCATTTTGCTTTTCTGGGCGGATAAGAAATCAAAGAAAGAGAAGCAGTTGCAGGAAATAACTCTGCGGACATCCTTCCTGATCGGCCTTTCGCAGGCACTCGCTATTATACCCGGGGTTTCGCGTTCCGGCGTTACCATAACAGCCGGCCTTTCTCTGGGGCTGACCAGAGAAGCGGCGACAAGGTTTTCTTTTTTGTTGTCGGCGCCGATTATCTTTGGCGCGGCAATTATCAAGCTTCCCCATATCGTTGCCCATCCTTCTTTAATAACAATTAATTTCATTTCCGGGATGGTGGTATCCTGTCTTGTCGGTCTGGCGAGCATCGGCTTTTTATTGCGTTATGTTCAAACGAAAACATTCTTGCCTTTCGTCATTTACCGGTTTGCCCTGGGCGCGCTGGTTATTGCTGTTGCCTTCTTTTTTCGTTAATACCGGTTTTGCCTGCCGGGAAAATTTTAAATTTAATCACGATTTCAGCAGAAATCTGAAGTTCTTAAACGTGATTTTCGTTAGATAAAAATATTCTCCCGGGAACGCCGGCGCAATTCCAGATGAATTCATGCTGATTTAACTGGGATTGACAGAGAATCAATCTGTCATATAATAATTAATATTGCAATTAACCATAATTAATCATAAATTATTACAAATTTTACCGGCTACCGGAAAAAATGTTTTCAAGTATGTTATTTTCAGGAGAATTTGATGTGGGAATACACAGATAAAGTCAAAGAGCACTTTTTGAATCCCCGCAATGTGGGGGAAATCGAAAACCCTGATGGTGTTGCCGAAGTCGGTTCACTGGCCTGTGGCGATGCGCTCAAGCTGACTTTCAAGCTGGATGAAAACAAGCGCATTAAAGATGCCAGGTTCAAGACTTTCGGCTGCGCCAGCGCCATCGCTTCATCATCGGCACTGACGGAAATTATCAAGGGCATGACGGTGGAGGAAGCGCTCAAGGTTACCAATCAGGATATAGCTCAATATCTGGGAGGTTTGCCGGATGAAAAAATGCATTGTTCCGTGCTGGGCAAGCAGGCGCTGGAAAAAGCAGTGGAAAACTACCGGGGCGCTCCGGCGCCGGAAACAGGCGCGAAAATTATCTGCGAATGTTTCGGCGTGACCGAAAAAGAGATTGAAAAAGCGGTGCGGGAAAATAATCTGGCGACGGTGGAAGATGTCACCAACTACACCAAAGCCGGCGGCGGTTGCGGTAATTGCCATGAAGCGATTGCCCGGATAATCGAGAAAGTAAAGGCCGGGCCGAAGAGTGATGTTAAGCCCAAACTTACCAATATTCAGAAAATCAAACTGGTTGAGGAAACAATTGAACGTGAAATTCGTCCATCTCTGAAACATGACGGCGGCGATATTGAAATTATTGATATTATCGGCGACCGGGTGATTGTCGCCACCAGGGGCGCCTGCGCCGTTTGTCGTGCTTCCGATATTACCCTGAAACATTTTGTGGAACAACGGCTGAGAGAACTTGTGGCGCCGGATATTACTGTGGAGGAGGCCCCAAAATGAAAACAATTTATCTCGATAACAATGCGACAACACAGGTAACGCCGGAAGTGCTGTCAGCGATGTTGCCTTATTTTGGTAATTTTTACGGCAATCCTTCCAGCATGCATTCCTTCGGGGGACAGGTGGCGCAGAAAATCCGCCTCGCCCGTGAACAGGTGGCGGCATTGCTGGGGGCCGGCCCCGACGAAATAATATTTACCAGCTGCGGTACGGAAAGCGATAATGCAGCTATCCGGTCGGCGCTGGCTACGCAGCCGGAAAAAAAGCACATTATCATCAGCCGCGTAGAACATCCCGCAATAAAATCACTGTGCAGTTATCTCGCGACCCAGGGCTACAGAATAACCGAGCTGCCGGTGGATAAAAGCGGCCTGCTGGATCTGGAAAATCTCGACAAAGCGCTGACACCCGATACGGCGGTTGTCAGCCTGATGTGGGCAAATAACGAGACGGGAGTAATCTTCCCGGTAGAAGAAGCTGCGGCAATGGCACAGGAACGCGGCGTTCTTTTTCACACCGATGCTGTTCAGGCGACGGGCAAGATTCCCGTTAACCTGAAAAACAATAAAATAAATATGCTTTCCATTTCCGGCCATAAGCTGCATGCTCCCAAAGGAGTCGGAGTGCTTTATATCCGCCGGGGAACGAAATTCTCACCGTTTCTTATCGGCGGTCATCAGGAGCGCGAGCGCCGCGGCGGAACGGAAAACGTGCCCTCGATAATCGGTTTGGGCAAAGCCTGCGAACTGGCGGCGCAAAACATGGAAACGGAGAATGAAAAAGTAAGAATTCTGCGCGATAAACTGGAGAATGAATTGCTGAAAAAAATTCCGCAAAGCAGGGTTAACGGCGATAAGATCAATCGTCTTCCCAATACGACAAATATCAGTTTCGAATATGTCGAAGGCGAAGCCATCCTTCTGCTGATGAATGAACAGGGTATTTGCGCATCATCCGGTTCCGCCTGCACTTCCGGCTCCCTGCAGCCCTCGCATGTGCTGCGGGCGATGGGTGTGCCCTTTACAATGGCGCACGGTTCCATCCGCTTCAGCCTGAGTGTTTACAACACCGAAACGGAAATAGATTTTGTCAGCGAAAAAATGGCGCCGATAATTGAAAGGCTGAGAGGCATGTCGCCGTACTGGAATTCGGAAAAGCAGGCCTGCCAAAGCCAATAAGGAGAAGGATATAATGAAAAAGGCCGCCACATCCGGTGCTGAATGCAAAACAATAATTAAATCAGCGCATAAATCGCGCAGGGAAATTCCGGCGATTGTTGATGCTCTGGTATCCTCCTGCAATAAGGCGGGCTGCTTTGACCATGTCAGCGCCGAACCGATTCCCAATCGCGACGCCGTAATTGATGTGCTGCGCTATGCCAGCCGCATTCTTTATCCTGGTTACTTCATGAATACCCGTCTGGATGAAACGAATGTGGAATATTATCTGGGGCAGGAAGTGAACGGGCTTTATGAGGCGCTCGCGAGGCAAATCATTCTGGCTATCCGCCATGACTGCATCCGTCATAATCAACCCTGCGTTAAATGCGAAGAACTGGGGCAGAAATTAACAATAGAATTTCTGCAGAGCCTGCCGCAATTGCGGCAAATGCTGGCTCAAGACATTCGGGCGGCTTATGACGGCGATCCGGCGGCGAAAGGTTACGATGAGATAATTTTCAGCTATCCGGGACTGCGGGCGATTAGCGTTTACCGCATCGCTCATCAGCTTCATCATCTGGGCGTTCCCCTTATACCACGTATCATGTCGGAATACTCGCACAGCCGCACTGGCATTGACATTCATCCGGCCTGTCATATCGGGGAGAGCTTTTTTATTGATCACGGCACGGGTGTGGTAATCGGAGAGACAACAACCATCGGCAACCGTGTGCGGATTTATCAGGGCGTGACGGTGGGAGCGCTTTCTTTAAGCAAGACGGAATGCAAACGTCTGAGAAATCAAAAGCGCCATCCGTCCATCGAAGATGATGTAATTATTTATGCCAACGCAACGATCCTGGGCGGTGAGACCGTCGTCGGCGCGCGTTCGGTAATCGGCGGCAACGTCTGGCTAACCCATTCCGTACCACCCGATACGCAGGTATTTATCGAAAAGCAGGATTTGATCTTCGGTGCTAAGCAGTTTAAAAAACAAGCCGTGAAAAAGGTTTTCGGTAATAGTGGAAAAATTAAGAGAACTGAGTAAAAAGAGAAAAGAAGCGCACAAGAAATTGCTTGAGCTGAATTCCAAAACTTATAAAGCATTTCTGGAATTGGAAAAGGTGACTTTTTCTGATGGGGCACTTACTAAAAAGAACAAGGAATTGATTGCTATAGGCATTTCAGTAGTGGATAACTGTGAATCCTGCATGCAATGGCATATCGAACAGGCCGCTCAAAATGGCGCAACCATGCAGGAAGTATTGGAAGCCATAGAAGTTGGTATTGAGATGGGCGGTGGCCCGGCGACAGTTGCGGCACGGTTTGCTCTCGATGTTATGGATGACGTATTTGAATAAAAAATTATTATCTATGCCACAGGTAAATTCCAGTCATGTTCGTCTGATAATCGGTTTTATTCTCACAATAATCATTGTGCTGTTATCCCGGCTTTATACCGGTGTGAGCTGAGTTACTTTATGTTTTGCTGCGAGGGGTGCTGATGAAAGAGAAGATAATTTGTTTCAGCCTGGGTTTGTCCGAAGATGATAGAGAAAAAGGCAAAACTTCTTTTTACGGGTCGGGCAGCGCAGCGCCAGTTCTCGAAATAATCGCTCTTACCGGAGACCTGATGAATACGAAGACGGGGGATGCCTTGAAAAGCATGATTGCCGGTGCAAAACTCAATGGCGGGGAAAAGAAGCAATCCTCTGAAAAAGAGTTAATTCCGGGCGAATCGCAATACCGGATAATTATGATAAATGCGTCCGAACGCGGGCAGGTGCTGCAGATTGTAAGGAACTTCAAGGCGGTTCTGCCCGATCCGCAAAATATAATATTTGCCGTTATAACCGATGCCGCGCGGACATGGACTTTTGCGGAATATATTGAGCATCTGGCTGCGGAACACGAATACATGAAAAACCGCAAGCCCGGAGATAATCCCGATCTGAAAAAATTGTAACCGGGCCGGTTAAATCAATGACAACCGCTGATAATATCTTCCCGAATTTATCACCGACTCATATTTCCTGCCAAACGCGGCTCAAGACTAATGTCTATCGAAGAATTTATTTGCCTGAGAAGGGAGAGTGTGTTAAATAATTGCGCGATGAATTTCTGCTGCGAAAAATAAAAAAATAATATTGCCGCAGCGAAATCATGCTTCCGGAAAAGGACCTGCCGCCGGGCAAAATGGCACTTCCGTTTTTCAACAGATAGAGGGATGACCGGACATGGCCAATGTCATTGATATCAACTGCGATATGGGTGAGTCTTTCGGAGCCTACACTATCGGCCGCTCACTAGCGCTGGCTATTATACCCGGTGCTGCGCGTTCCGGCATTACCGTAATTGCGGCCTTTATCTGGGGCTGACCGCGAAGCGTTTCTGCTTGAGCTCGGCAGCATTATCGGCCTGGTCACCAATTATGTGATCAAATTGACAAAATATGAACAAGATAACAAGATTCCCGATATCGTAGTGATTGAAGGAACGGCAGACCTTGTTCCGATGACCTTTCCTTTTGCTGACAATTCGGTGATTATTAAAGAGAATGGTGTGTGGAAGTGGCGCGTAAACCAGAAATAATTTATGCCGTTTCGCTTTCTTTGGCTGACTTTGTCCCGCTTAAACGGGACAGTTCAACTGACTGATTTAAGAGAACAATGTTACTGAAAGCAGATGACCACCGCTGGTAGCATTGCCGCATTATTCTCTGAAAGCGGAAAAGTATGAAAAGTGATGCCCCCCTGCAGGCAAGGCAGCTGCAGAGCTGTCGTGCAGAAATGCGCCTGGAATAAAACATTTTCCCGGTTTGCGTTAAGGTATTATAACAAATTTTTACTCGTCTGCAGATAAGACGTTACTGCCACCAAACCGGCTATTTCAAAAAAAATCATTTGCAAAGCACTGATTAAAAAATATAATAGCATCTAATGTTGATGGAGGATACTTACTATGAAAACAAAGAAGGCGATATGCAGCATTGTGATTCTCTCCTTTCTTCTGGTTGCGGCAAGCTCAGGCATTATATTTGCCCAGCAGAATAAGTCGTCTCTGAGCGGTCTCTGGGTCGTTAAATACGCCGATAATTCGGAAGGAACGCTGTTTATTGAAAAGAATATTCTGAAGCTGAAGATTCCCGCAATTGATGAAATTAAAGGCATTGTTCAGGAGAGCGGTACTTATTTTGAATCAATTCTGAGCGACCGCAGGGAAGGCATAAATTTCATATTCGGCTATAGCAAAGGCAATATTCTGGAGGGCAAGCTCCAGGAGCGGGCGCCCTGTGCCGAACTGAAAAAGTCCTTCAAAAGCGGTATAGTGGTTAGTGGCAGTTCATGCCAGCTATCGTTTACGGCAGTGAAAAAATAAGGGCAAAAGAGCAACTAAATCTTTACCATTGACATTGGACGACGTATTTATGGTTATTAAACATAAACTTTTTTTATGGCACGCAGGTGTCGCTTATCCCGCTCAGCTTTGTACCGATAGAATCGGGATTCGACCATCCAATTTCAACGTGTGATCTCGTGTCACCGTCAGGAGATTAGGTTATGAGCGAAGCTTTTCAAAGGGGAGTCACTAAATATAGCCTATGATGAAGGATTGGTGCAGAGAGCGCGGTAGATATTAGAGGATGAACATGGCTTTGCTGAGAAGAACATGTTGGGCGGAATTAGTTTTTTACTTTTCGGCAAAATGGTTTACGGCATTATCAAAAACGATCTGATAGTGCGAGTTGGTGTTGACAGATATGAAGAGATGCTGGAGGCACCCCACACAAAAAAATTCGATATAACCGGTAAACCGATAAAAGGCTGGGTGATGGTTTTAGCCGGAGGGCTGGACTCTGACAAGGATTTTTGTGCCTGGGTAAAGAAGGCTGTGGCTTTTGTTCGGGCACTGCCGCCAAAGTGACGGATTTAGTTTATTAGGGTAATAATATCAGAGATTATCGAACAGCATCGGGAAAAATATCAGCTTAAGGAGAAGAATTATGAGCAGTAAGATTGTGAATCCGGTCGGCGCCGATCTGAAGGCGAAAATGAAGAGAGGTAAAGTTGTATCCGTCGAAGATGCTGTCGCTGTCATTATGGATGGTGACACAGTGGCTTTTGAGGGTATCGCCGGCAGTGTCTTTCCCGAAGAGGTCGCCATGAAAATCGAGGAGAAATTTTTAAAGGCGGGGAAGCCCAGGGGATTGACAATCTTTTATTGTTCGGGACAGGGTGACGGCGTGAAAAGAGGGCAACAACATCTGGCCCATGAAGGTTTGATGGCCAAGGTCATTGCCGGACATTTCGGCATGGCGCCGGACATTGGCAAGCTTGTGGCGGCAAATAAAGTCATCGCCTATAATTTTCCCCAGGGCATGCTGTCTCAGATGACGAGGGATATTGCAGCCCACAAGCCGAGGACGATTACGCATGTCGGACTGGGAACGTTTGTCGATCCACGCAATGGCGGCGGTAAACTAAACTCAGTCACTACCGAGGACATGGTGGAACTGGTTCATTTTGACGGAAAAGAATACCTGGCTTACAAAACATTCCCGATCAATGTGGCAATCATCCGCGGTACCACAGCAGATTTAGACGGCAACATCTCCATGGAGAAGGAATCGCTGTTTCTGACCAATCTTCCTCTCGCCATGGCTGCCAAGAATTCCGGTGGGTTTGTCATTGCCCAGGTAGAAAGAATTGTTGCCCGCGGCGCCCTGAAACCCAAGGATGTGAAAGTTCCCGGCATCATGGTGGACTGCGTTGTCGTCGCGAAACCGGAAAACCACAACCAGACTTTTGTAGTCAACTATAATCCTTCCTTCGCCGGCGAATTCAAGGTCCCGATGCAGAGTATCCCGGCCCTGCCTCTTGATGAGAGAAAGATCATCGGTCGTCGCGCTGCTTTTGAAATCGGTCTTAACAACATCATCAACCTTGGATTCGGTATGCCGATGGGAATGGCGAGCATCGTTGCCGAGGAAGGTCTCATGGAATACATTACCATGTCAACAGAGGCAGGCACAATCGGCGGTATTCCGGCGCCGGAAGGCCTGAATTTCGGATCATCAACTAATCCGGATGCCATTATCGATATGGCATCCATGTTCGACTTTTATGACGGTGGGGGGCTTGACGTGACATTTCTCGGGTTGGCCCAGGTCGACAAGGAAGGAAACCTTAATGTGAGCAAATTCGGGCCGAAGCTGGCCGGAGCAGGTGGATTCATCAATATCAGCCAGACTGCCAAGAAGCTGGTGTTCGTCGGGACGTTTACCGCCGGCGATGTAAAATACAGATTCGACGATGGAAAGATCGTTGTTGAAAAGGATACAACGATCAAGAAGTTCATCAACCAGGTGGAGCAAAAAACTTTCAGTGGACCGGTTGCAATCAATTTCCGGCAGCAGGTTGTTTATGTGACTGAACGGTGCGTATTCAGGCTGACGCCGCAGGGACTGGAATTATCTGAGATTGCTCCGGGAATCGATCTGCAGAAAGATATCCTCGACAAGATGGATTTCAAGCCAATAATCCGGAAGCCCATTCCCCTGATGGACGAAAGGATATTCAAAGAAGAGCCGATGGGGCTCAAGGAAGATTTGCTGAACATCCCGATTGCACAACGGGTTACTTATGACCCTGTGGAAAATATCCTTTTCAATAACTTCGAAGGATGGGCAGTTAGGACCAGGACGGATATCGAAGAAGTGAAAGCCAGAATAAACTCCATCTGCGCCCCACTGGGAAAGAAAGTAAAGTGCATTGTCAATTACGATAATTTTTCCATTGTGCCAGAGCTGGAAGATGAATACATCAAAGTAGTCAAGTATGTCGTCGACAAGTATTATGAAAGCGTCAGCAGGTATACCACGAGCGCCTTCATGAGGATGAAACTCGGTGATGTTCTGACCAGGAAAGCCAAGCTCGAGCCATCTCTTTTCAAAACTGAGAAGCAGGCCAAAGAAGCCTTAAAGAAAAGAAAATGAGATAAACGGGACATGCATAATTATCAACATGCATGATTTCTCCTGCGGATAAAACCGGCGATGGATAAAGGCTCTGTGAAGAATTTATTTGCCTGAGAAGGGAGAGTGTGTTGAATAATTGCGCGATGAATTTCTGCTGCGAAAAATAAAAAAATAATATTGCCGCAGCGAAATCATG
>JAKLDS010000059.1 GCA_022703375.1 Deltaproteobacteria bacterium
TGCCAGTATTTTACTAGATTCTCCTTGTAAAATATTTAAATACAAAACAAGGTTCCCTTGACAACAAAAAAACCCGCTATTGCTAACGGGTTTTGTACTTCCTCGATTGTTGGCGGGGGGTACAGTCCCTTCCTTAAATTAAATCCAGGTATTTCAAGATAACCTCTACACTTTGGTCAACACCTATTTTGCTTGTATCTATAGAAAGGTTATACTGCCTTGCATCTGTCCATTCCTTCCCTGTAAAAGTATGATTATAGTGAGCTCTTTCTTTATCGCTTTTGGCAATCATTTCCTCGGCAACTTTTTCTGATATATTATATAGTTTTTGAATACGGCTTTTACGGAAAGTTATATCGCCATGCAAAAATATGCTGATACGATTGGGGTGTTCACGAAGGATATAAGAGCCACATCGTCCTATAATAACGGCGGAACGTTCTTGCGCAATGCGTCTTATTATTTCACTTTCAGTTTCAAATAACTCACGTTCTGTCGGGACCATAATTTGCGGCGGTATATATACGCCCGGGGCAATTGCAAACGATTGTATGAATGACTGCCAAAATGAAAGTATTTTTTCATCACGGGACTCCAGATCCTCCTCTAATACCGAAAACTGTTTGGCGGCCTGGCTGATGATTTCACGGTCCGCATAAAATACATTTAAGCTTTTTGCCAATTGTTTTCCCACATATGCCCCGCCAGAACCTATCTGGCGGCTAATTGTAATCACCAATGGCACAGGCTTTCTCATTTTTCATTCCTCCTCGATTTCATCAATAATTATTCGTCCGTGCACCTATTTCAACGATGCCTTTCTTCCCTGCACAAAGTAGTAAAGAAAAATGGCTGCAAGTATCACGATGACCATAGTTAAATATAAACCACGAAATCCTGTAAAGGGAACAAGGGCTCCGAGCAAATAAGGACCTATGCCAAATCCCAAATCTACAAAAATAAAAAATGTTGACGTTGCCAATCCTAATCGATGCAGGGGGACCGTCTTTAGGGAAATTGCCTGGGCACAAGATATAAAGTTTCCATAACCTAACGCCATTATTACTCCGGCTAATAATAAAGTAATCCCATGGCTGGCATGACTAAGCAAAAGCATGCCAATGGCATAAATAACAAGGCAGGGATAAACAACAAAATTTGCACCTTTAACATCAAATAAACGTCCGGAAAAAGGTCTCGAGAATAAGACTGTAATCGCAAATACAAAAAAGTAGAAGCTGGCAGCTTTTTCTAAATGAATCTGTTTAGCGTATAATGCTATAAAAGTTAACACACTGGAATAGCTAAAACCAATAACTAATATGATAAGAGAAATCGGTATTGCTTTAAATTCGAGATAATTGGAAATTTGAAAGCCTTTTACAGCTTTTGCTTGATCTGGTCCCGGAGATTCACAGGTCGGCTCACTAACAGCAAAAGATATAGCAAAACTAATAGTTGCTAATATCGAAGTAACGATAAAATTCATTTCAAAAGCTGCCAGCTGAATAAAAATGATTCCCACAAAAGGTCCTAGTGCTACTGCTAATATTGCCCCCATACTGTAATAGCCAATGCCTTCTCCTCTTCTGCTGTGAGGAATAATTTGAGCGACTATTGTTCCCGTAGCCGTGCTTGCTCCCCCAAAAACAATCCCATGTAAAAATCTGATTATTATCAATGTAAATAAATTATTCGCAGCAAAATATAATGCCGACGTAATAATAAAAAATATTGTGCTGATAATTAAAATCCGTTTACTTCCTATATCTCCAATAATACGCCCGGTTGCTAATCGACCGAATAAAGCTCCAATAATAAAGATACCAACAACAAGCCCTGCTTCGCTCGTGGAAGCATGAAATTTATCTACGGCATAAGAAGCAATGGTGACCATCAATAAAAAATGAGTTAAAAACACTAAAGTATTAATCACAAAGACAATGATAAAATCCTTTGTCCATATCCGTTCTGTATTCATGTTATCCGCCTTTTAAAAAGGCCATAATATGTTCGGGTTTGCTTGATAATACTATAGCCGTTGTTTGCTTTGATAAGACGTTGGCTGTTCATTGCCGGATTCTAAGATTTTCGTTCTTGTCTGTCAATTTAATTGACCAGAGAATGTAAATTTTTGTGCCTGTTTTTACTGGCGGTCATGAACTGTGTTTATTAAGGGCAGATTATATTCCTGTAATTACACGCACGGCGCGGATAAGGAAGCAACGGCAGGATCACTCGTCCAACGAAATCGGAGCTTTTTACCGAATACCCAAAGCAGACTTAACGCAAAGAGATTCCGCATAAAACTGCGGCGTGATCCCCTGGCATTTTCCTTTCAAATATTAAAAAAATGAAAGTAACTTGCCATATCTGTCAGACAGGGGATGATTCTAATTAACAGAATATGGCCGCTTTTCAGATCACCATCTCCTGTATATTTCCGGCTCTTAGTATCGCAGTTGCTCCATCCTCATTTGTTCAGGAAAATCCTATCCAGCTGATGATGCTGTCAATCGGCTCACGGGTGCTGGAAATCGTATTGACAATGTTCTCCTCGTCCGGATAGCCCAGCGAGATGGCGATGATAACGCGCTTTGCATCCGGTATGCCTGCATATTGTCTAACCACTTCGGGAAACAGAACGCCCTGATCGTGAATGCAAGTACCTAATCCGAAATGCATTGCGGCAAGACAGATGGACTGCATGACGGCGCCTACGTCCAGCAGCGGCCCATCTTCAGACAGTTTCTTGTCCACAACAATAATAATGGCGGCGGGGGCGTCGAAATAGCGGAAGCCGCGTTCCAGCCAGGCTGCCCTTTTTATCTTGTCTTCGCGGGGAATATTCATGATTTGAAAAATATGTTTGGCGAGGTCTACTTGCCTTACCCGATAAACACTGTCATTGGGCCATCCTACAAGGTGATGTTCCGGGTGCGGCGTCTCTCCGGCAGCAAGTTTTTTCACGCATCCTTTCCGTATTTTACGCAGCGGTTCTCCGGTCACTGCAAAAAATTCCCACGGCTGGCTGTTCAAAGCTGATGGCGACCGTTGGGCAATCTGCAGAATATCTCTGACCACGTTTTGCGGCACGGGGTCGGGTTTGTATCCCCTGATGCTCCTGCGTTTTTCTATAGCCTCACGAATATTCATTCCTCATCCTCCTCGCTATATTATCATTCCTATAAGAGAATTAGATATTATGAGTTCGTTATCCGTGCTTTCATGCGCCGGGATAAGTTCAGCACAAGCTTCCTGATGTCTTTCCTCCCTATGGCGTTTCCCGCCAACGGAATACCGTACCGGGAAGCCAGCGCAACAAGTATTTTTTCCGTCTGGTTGCTGATAATCGGGTCAACTCCCCAATAGAGCAGCTTGATTTTATTCAATAACGCGAATTCTTCTCCTTCTTTAGTTGTCATCAGGGCGCGCTCAATCAGATTTTCAATATCAAACTGGACCACGCTGCGCAGCATCACCCGATCGCCACCGTCATAACGAGCCAGCAAGGTATCGAATTGCTGCATAATCCAGCCATCAATGCACCCCATGTAACCGGCCGCTATCCCGGCAACCATCATCACAAAATGCCTTTGATCCCAGCTCAGGCACTGCTTGAAAAGCCCCAGAACAACATTTCTTTCCTCTTCCGTAATAGAAATGTTTTTGGCAAAGCCGTCACGCTCATCGGAAATAATCTGGGCCAGAAGCAAGAGAAGCATTGCTCCGCCGCGGATCGTCTCCGTCGGTAGAATGGCTTTTTGGGCATTTTTCAGCAACTCCGGGAAATGGGAACGGATTCTGTTTGTTATTTCGTCGTTGGTGCTTCCCCAGCGGTAGGCCCGATGCAGGTAAAAGCCGGATATTCCGCTGGACCGGATACTCATAATCCCTATTAGATTGTCAACGTCGCTGGCCCTTTGAATTTCCAGGTGGGAAACTATATTGCGCGGCAATCCCGTCACAATCTTTTTAATAATCAGGCGTCTCTCTTCCAGGGTAAGGGCTGCCCAGTTTAAAAGATATCCCGTTACGGCTTCCGCTTCCAGACACTCTGCAGGATCTGCGACAATTTCGTATATTTTCACCCGGTTAAAAACAAAGAAATCAGTCATCAGTTTTGCAATATAGGCGCTGACCATTTCATAACGGGGGTCGTTGTCAAGACCCAACGTCCAGACATAAATAATCAGGCTCTTGTTTACCTTTGTCAGAACTTTTAAAAGCATCTTGTAATCGTTTTTGAAAACCTTGGGCAGATTAATTACGTCGTATAGGAGTGTCCGGGAAAGAATCCATTCACTGACATCGACAACGCTTCTGTTGCCCAGGCGCCCGGTGCGCAAGAACTCGACAAGTTTGTTATGATCTATGTTGTCGTTGCGCAGAACTTCAATCAATTTGCCGTAATTGATATTCCTGCGCATCAAAACGGCATTGGAATTACGGATGGAATCTGCTAATTGCTCGAAATAGATTCCCGGCTCTTTCCCCGCTCCTGCTGCGCCGATGACGTTCGTTTTTTCCGTGAAGGTTTCTTTAGATGAATATTTCATGAAAGTGATAAAATCATTTATAAAAGTTTTCGTTTCCTTGCCGATCGTACATTCCAGCAGGTTACGGCAGTGCTCTTCTTCGGGCAAGCGGGGCAATTGGTAAAGTTCGCACACGCTCTGCCGTTCCCCGGATTCGTCGAAGCTTAAATAACGATTCCATGTTTTCATCATCGCCAAGTAGGCATTTTCTTTTTTGTCTTCCCTTCCCGATGCTTGGAGAATAGAGAGAATGACTGCATAACCGAGACTGAAATATACGGCGGGCTTCCACTCGCTTTGTTTGATAAGGGGACGAATGTTAATAACGATATCTTTGCCTGCGAAGGTGACCATTTCCGAACCGCACTCGCCGGTGCAGACAATGCTGTATTTCTGCGTCCATAAATAATCTACGTAACGGAAGGCGTAGTTCTTCACAATCTTGTGGATAAAGCCGGTAATTTCTTCCAGGAATTGCTCTTTGACAAGCGGGACGGTGGTTACGGAGGAAACATCGATCTGCAGGCGATCCCTATCATTAGCGGCAGATATGGTATTGAGCCAGATTCTGGTCGGGTGAATGTGGTAAATATTTTGTTTGTTGAAAATATCCAGTGAAGCCAATAAAAGTTCAGGGTGAAGCTTGTAGGCGGCAACAATCAGATTTCTTAACTCGCTCTTTGCGGCCCGAGGATTTTTCATTGATATGGCTACATAGCTGAATACTGCGTCGGCAAAAATATCCAGTATCTCCGGATGAACAATGGGCAGTGTCTTAATATGATCAAAATATGGGATTAATAAATTCCAGTGTATCTCAAAAACAATATTATTCTCATTTTCAGTTATTTTTAAGAGGGCGGTTCGCCGACCGGTGATGTTCAATTCAATATTCGCATTTGCTGCATACTGCCAGAACGGAGCAAGCAGCGATTTGAGGCGCGTATCACCGATCGCCCGCATTTTATCGGCTATCACGGGATTCAGTTGGAGAAGTGTCTGCTCTGGAAACTGCTGCAGCGGAACAAAAGCATTCCGGGCGCTTCGCTTGCGAAAAGAAAAATCAGGCAGATCAATGCTGTCGGCGGTAGCGGGATAAATAATGACTTTAGCGGATTGCTTGGATTCGATGGCAGGCGGTCGTTTACAAGCAATATCTTTTTCCATGTAACCTCCGGAACAGAAACATCCACCCTCGAACTTTTAAAATTAATAACAGGTTAATCTCTGCAACGAGAATATAGGAAAGTTCTCTTTATATGTCAATTTTTCCAACGATTGAATCGGTCTATTTTTTGGTGGAGGCGGCGGGAGTCGAACCCGCGTCCGAAAACCTTCCGCTGCAGCTTCTACGTGCGTAGCCTTCGTTTTAAAACCTTCACGCTGGATTGCTCCCTCAGGCCGGATCGCACCGCGCTATCCTGTAAGTATTCGCCGCCCTCCCCCAGGCAAGAAGTTTGGCTATCCTGTTTTAATGACGCCTTGCACAGTCAACAGGAGAACTGTGTTCGACGTTAGCAGACTAAGCTGCTAAAGCGTAATCGTAGTTGTCTGCGATTATATGTTTCCTACCTGTTTAACGAGGCCTGTAGGAACCTCGGCACGCTTCTACAACTTCAAATGTCCCCGTCGAAACCGTGACGCCCCCTCTTTTGACTTTATTGCAATATATTAACTTCTCCCTCCTTTGTCAAAGTAATTGCGCGGACGCAGTTTCCCGGCGCGGTAATGCTCGGGATAAGGCCTGAAAAAATATGGGTTATTGATTATTTGACGTTTACCGATAAAAAATGTATGCTTTTTGAAAATCGGGAGCTGGAAATGCCTTTTTTGAGATATTTATTAATTATTACAAGTATTTTTATCGTTTCCTGCACGGCCGCCAACTCCAATATTAAGAGTATTGCAGCGGGTGATGTTGCCAAATTCATCAAAGAGAGCCCGCAGGCCGCGCAGCATCCCAACTCGGGCGCCAGTCTTCTCTATTCCTACACTTATGTGGAAATATTTCCCACAGGCGACAGCGTGCTGCGTGATGTTAAAAGATACAAGATTTTCAACGAACGGGGCCAGCATCACGCGGTCAAATCCATTTCCTACCGCGAAGGCTATCAGGAAGTTAAAATTTTTTTTGCGAACACCATCAAACCCAACGGTCAGGTTGTGCCTCTGGATAAAAAAGATATTCACGATTCTTCCCGCTTTTCCAGCTATGATTTCTATACCGATATCAGGGAAAAACGATTCACCATGCCGGCGGTGGAAGATGGCTGCATTATAGAATACGCTTATCAAATTAAAAATCTGCAACCGATGATTTCCCTTGATTATCATGGCAAATTTTTCTTTCAGTATTTCGAACCGATTGAAGAAGATATTATGGAAATAGTTTTGCCGGCCAATGTGGAATTGAAAATAAAGAAATTTAAAAACGCTGCGGCACCCGTCGTCACTCACGAGGGCAACAGAAAAAAATACACTATCAGCAGTTTCAAGCAGAAGGAAATTATCCCCGAACCCCGCATGCCTGCGCTGTGGGATAACGAAACTTTTCCTCAGCTTCATTTCTGGACGCTCGATGACTGGAACAAGGTTTCACGCTGGTACATGCCTCTGGTCAAAGAACAGATGCAGCCGGATAAGGAAATAACGGATTTTACCAGACAGCTCATACAAAATGCCAAAACAGAAGAGGAAAAAATCCGGGAAATATTTAATTTTGTCGCACAAAAGGTAAGATATGTGGCCGTGCTGCTCGGCCCTTACTCACACAAGCCGCATGCCGCCCGCGATATCTTTCAGAAACTCTACGGCGATTGCAAGGATAAAACAGTTTTATTGCTCGCCATGCTGAAAGTCGCCGGGATTGAGGCGCTCCCGGCGCTGGTTCCCGCCAACGGCGAATTC
Source organism: Deltaproteobacteria bacterium (assembly GCA_022703375.1). Lineage (GTDB taxonomy): Bacteria > Desulfobacterota > Syntrophia > Syntrophales > Smithellaceae > JAKLDS01. The sequence continues at coordinate 7,446 of JAKLDS010000059.1, forward strand.
TTTGATGAGACAACGCCTTCGCTGGACTCCTTCAATCATGTCATTGCAGTTGTTCCCGCAGGCCTAAATAAATACTACTGGCTGGATGCCACCAATGAAGTGGCTTCTTTTGATGCGGTTCCCTTTTTCCGCCCCACCACCGTTTTTCTGATTAAACCCGACGGCTCCTGCCTTTTTGTCAAAACGCCGGATGTGGACAGTAAAAAAGATTTTATTTCTACTGTCAATAATTTCAGCATTAATCAGGAAGGCGACGCACAGATTGAAGTGGCCAATACTTTTTACGGCAAAGCCGCCGAATCAACCCGTTACTCCTTCAAACACCGGACACCGGAGGAAAGAAAGAAGTTTTTCGAGAGAATGGGCATTGAGGTAAAAGACATCGTCTACGGCAGCTTTACGGATACTGATAAGCCTTTCTTTGTCAATGTCAAAGGATCGCTGAAAAATCTGGCGCAGAAGATTGATGATAAAACTCTGGTTTTGAATAACATGTTCAGCCAGGATACATACAAGGATATTACCGCCGCCAAAGAGCGTAGTTATCCGGTACGTTTGCGGTCTTCTTTCTTTGCCAGAGATAAATATTTCTTTAAGTTTCCCGCCGGTTATCAGATAAAGAATCTGCCGGCACTGCCGGCGATTGACAGGCCTTTCAAATATCGCTCGGAAAAATTTGCTTTTGCTGACAGCATTTTAACTTATGTGCTGGAAACAAAAAATTTCGATTACAAGATTCCGGCTGCCGGAATCGTTGAATTCAAATTATTCGCCGCGGAATTGCAGAAACGTGATTCATCCATCAAAAGCATAATAATGGAAAAGAAGTAATTAATGATGAGCACCGGGGTTCACACAAACATGCAAATAAATAGAAAGATTATGAAAATATACTACAATGACGAAAGCAAAAGCATTACCGACTACGTTATGGAAAATCAGAAATTCCGGAAATAAGGACCTCGAAACTTTATTGGGCAAAGAATTCGGCATCAATCCGATAGTTGCTCAGATTCTGACCAACAGGGATATCGTTGATCTCGAGGGCGCGCACCGTTATCTGTCTCCTTCGCTCAATGATTTGTACAGCCCCTTTCTACTGAAGGATATGAAGAAGGGCGTGGCGCGATTGCTCAGAGCTATCCGCGAGCGGGAAGAAATAGTAGTTTACGGCGATTATGACGCTGACGGCATTACTTCCGTCGCCATTCTCTACAAATTCATCCGGGCGCTGACTCCCCATGTCATCTATTATATACCCGACCGCATCGGCGAAGGCTACGGCTTGAAAAGCACGGCCGTGGATAAATTCAAAAAAAACAATGCCCGGCTGATTATCACCGTTGATTGCGGCATTTCCGACCACGAACAGATTGCTTATGCCTTATCGCTGGGCATTGATACAATCGTGCTGGATCATCATGAAATTGCCGGCGAATTGCCCCCCGCCTGCGCCGCCATCAATCCCAACCGCATGGATTGCTCTTTCCCGTTTAAGGAACTGGCCGGAGTAGGCATTGCCTTTAATTTTTTGATTGCCCTGCGCGGCACCCTGCGCAAGGAAGGCTTCTGGAAAAACGATGAGTATCCCAATCTGAAAGAATATCTGGATATCGTGGCTCTGGGAACTATCGGCGATATCGCGCCGCTGGTTGATGAAAACAGAATCTTTGCCAAAATAGGACTGGAACTGATTACCGAAGGCAAGCGGCCGGGAATCAAGGCGCTCAAGGAAATCAGCGGGATAGACGGCCAGATTGTAGATTCCTTCAAAGCTTCCTTCTGCCTGATTCCCCGCATCAATGCGGCCGGAAGAATAGCCTCGCCGCTGGAGGCGGTGGAACTGCTTTTGACGGATAGCCCCGAAGAAGCACGTCAACTGGCGGAAAGGCTGGACAGCTACAACCGCCGCCGGCAGTCCATGGAAAAAACTATCCTGCAGGAGATTATGGATAAAATCGGCAAACTGCCGGATATCGAAAAAATGAAAGCGCTGGTCTTTGCCTCCGACAAATGGCACCCCGGCGTGGTCGGCATTGTCGCTTCCCGTCTGGTTGATCTTTTTAGCAGGCCTGCTTTTGTCATCAGCCTGAGCAACGGCGTGGGTAAGGGCTCCGGCCGCAGTGTCTGCGATTTCAATATATACAAGGGCATTCAACAGTGCGCTTCCCTGCTGCTTTCTTACGGCGGCCATTGTCATGCCGCTGGCATTTCCATCAAGGAAGATGATATTGACGAATTCGCCTGCCTGCTCGATGAAATAATCCGGGATTCCGCCCAGACGCCGGAAATACTTTCCCAGACCTACATTGATTCGGAATGCCGTCTGCAGGATATCAACCATGATTTAATCTCGCAGATGGAAAAGCTCGCACCTTTCGGGAGCAAAAATCCTGAACCGGTGCTTTGCGCCAGAAACATCAAGGCCTCCCTGCCGACAATTGTCGGAAAAAATCATTTAAAAATGAAGGTCAGCAGCGGGGGGTATACCTGTGATTCCATCTGGTTCGGCATGGGCACCTGCATCAGTTATCTGACCGGTTCTAATATTGATGTCGCTTTTACACCGCAAATCAACAATTGGAACGGCGCGGCCGATATCCAGCTGAAAATGAAGGATATTACCGTCCGCGAGTAAGGAATTATTATGGATAATGCCTCTAAAGCGGCCTTGTTGAGCGCGCTTGTTTTTCCCGGTGCGGGACAGATTTATTTGAAAAAAATCAAGCGGGGCATTGCGCTGCTTATTCCGGTCGGCGTCTGCCTTTTTGCCATCTGCTTCGGCATAATAAAGGCCTCATTTGCGCTGATCAAGAAGATGCCTGTCGAAAAGGGCAATGCGACTTTTGCCGTGGTTTTAAAATTATTCTCTGACGCTGTCCAGGAGCTGAATTTTCTTTATCTCGCACTGCCGGCGCTGCTGATAATCGCCTTCTGGATATTTTCCATAATTGACGCATATCTGCTGGGCAAAAAACAGCTGCCGCCTGCTACCATTGCCGCTGATCAAGAATCAACTTCTCCTCAGACTTGATACTTCCGGCAGAGACATATTCCATTTCATCAATCCTTACAGTGCAGACTTCCCGGAAATACTTGTTGAATGCTTCCTCCCACGATGCAGAACCGGTTTCAGAGCTGGTTTTTTCGATGCGCAGTTTGAGGATGTCTTCATGTCCCCGACGGTTTACCACTGCCTGCAGCGGCAGATTATTGTATCTGGCCTGTATCATTTTTATCTGGCTCGGCGCTAAAAACAAGCCGCGCACTTTCACTGCTTCCCCTACCCGGCCGGCAATTCCCGCCAGACGAAATGATCGGCGTCCGCAGGAACAGCGCGCGGTAATCAGACGGGATAAATCGCCCGTGCCGAATCGGAACAAAAAGAAAATATCATTTAATCTTGTGACAACAATTTCACCCAGCTCGCCTGCTGCGACATTCCTGCCGGTAGCCGGATCAACTATTTCCACAATGGTTTCCTCGCAGATATGCCAGCCGTTTTTGGCAGAGCATTCGTAAGCGACATCGCCTACTTCCGTGGCGCCGTACATCTGATAGGTATCAATGCCGTAATCGTTTTCAAAAGCCTGCCGCAAAGCAGGCAGCAGCGGTTCGGCGGCAAAGCAGGCTTTTTTCACCCGGAAATCTTTCCGGAAATCAAAACCCATTTCCTGCGCCTTATTAATAATGTTCATCAGAAAACTGGGAGTGCCGACGTAAGCGGTAACTTTCAAATCATTAATCAACTGCACCTGAATCTGCGACGAAGAAGCCCCGGACGGAACAACCGTTGCGCCTACTTTGCGCAAGCCGGTATGAAAAGTCAGGCCGGCGGCAACCAGATGATATGAAAAGGCATTGAGGACGATATCATCCGCGCCGATGCCCGCGGCATGAAAAGCGCGCGCCCAGAGATAGTCTGTTTCGGAGAGATGGGGTTCATACACCGGCCCCGGCGAAGTAAATATCCTGTCGAGTTTGCTGTCAGAATTTGCCAGGCCGGCATAAGGCGGTTCCTGCATTTCCATCTCCACCAGTTTTTCTCGTGAGGTTACGGGAAGTATTTCCAAATCTTCCCGGGATTTAATCTGCCGGGGAACGATTTTATGAGCAGCGAATATCTGCTTTATCCGCGGCGATTTCTCATATCCCAGATTTACCATCCGGCTGAGCAGCTCATCCTGCTTTGTTTTTCTTCTTTTATCGGTCCATGATTCCTTTTTGTCAAACAGGCTATTCATCTTTTTCTCTCCTCAGTAAAGTCATTTTTTCTCAACCGGGATAGCGGCAATCCCGTTTCCGTTCTCTCACTTTTTCCTGACGGAACAACGGCTTTCCGGCAAGCATTGCGCGAGTTATATATAAACGATAAAGCAATGAGGTCAAGTTATTTGTTGCTATTTTAACCAGATGGCAATGCTGATAAATGATATCCTTGACAGATACGACATTTTTTGTTTTTATCGTTATCCGGGATACGGCTATACTTTTTTAGCGTTATTTTTTGTCGGAGAAAAAATGAAACACTGCAAGAGAAAAGTAATTGCTTTTTTATCACTGGCCTTATTTACCGGGTTGACAGGATGCGCAGGCCTGTTATCAGGAAGCTGGGCAAAAATTGCACCGGATGCCGAAGTAAAAAAGGCGTTCGAGAGTTTTCAGGTAAATCCAGATTACAATTATTTCTATTCCGGTTCCGATCTTTACCCGCATTCGCTTTTGGGATTAAGCAAAGCTTATAAGCTGGAGTCCGATATCTGGATAAAAATGGAAATTACGCCGCAAAAACTGCAGGAAACAGTTTCGAATATGCAGGCGCAGGCCTTGAAATATGTTTTTTCTGAAAAGCTGTTCGGCTTCGCCGTTACCGATAATAATGGCAGGCAAATCGGCATCTGGTATTCCCTTATGGTTCCGGGCTTTTCCCTGAACATCAGGGATGACGGCAGGGTGATAGTTTCTCCACCCAATGACAATCAGTATATGCAATATGACGGCCAAGCGGACGGTCAGAAAAGCATTAGGCAACATTAGGACCGGCTTATGTTGTCAAGCCGTCATTATTTTGTTGAATATATTTTCAGTTGTCTTTAAGGTAAGGGAACATGAAAAATGGCAGATTGCCGGAGCCTGCCAATTTAATCAAATCAGTAAGGAGTGGATTTTGAATAAATTATTATCTCTGACTGTATTATCGGTTTTGACAGTTTTATTTATCGCCTGCGGGCCGATCAATCAGGAAAACATGGCGGTTGACGAAAACAATAAAAATGTTGATGCAAAAGAAAAGACTGTGGCGGAAAAACCGGAAAGCAAACCTTCGCCATCAAGGATGGCGAGCACTGACAATTCCGCCCCGGCGGCTGCCGTGAAAAGCAGAGATGCCTCTCTTAAGGAACTGGTAGCCGGCGCCGCCGCCGCACTCAAAAGCAATGGACAAAAAACCACTCTTGCCATGATTAATGATCCCAAAGGAATTTATGCCAACGGAAGTTATTTTGTTTATGTTATTCATATCAAGCGCAACGGCAAGGTAATCGCCAGCGGAGATAAATCTTTATTGAATAAAAACATTTACACAAAAGACAGCGATAAAAGAACCTTTATCAAATCAATCATTGAGCTTGCCAAATCCAACCCGAGCGGATTCCTCAATTATAAATGGAACAATAAACCCCGATCATGCTATTTTGAAAAGATAAGCCATCTGATCGTTGTCGGCAGCAATTAACCTTTAAAAACCGACAAGTCCTGAAACATAAGCCGAAGAAAGCGGAAGGTATTATAGCCAGCGTTTGCGTCTTCGATATGCCTTCACATCCTTGTAGGATTTGGCGGCGCCGGTTGCCGCCATGCCCAGATAGAATTCTTTGACATCGGGATTTTCCACTAATTCCCGGGAGGTTCCTTCCATCACAATTTTACCATTCTCCATAACATAACCGTAATGGGCGACTTGCAGGGCCATATTGGCATTTTGTTCCACGAGAATAATCGTGGCCCCTTGCTCTTCATTGATTTTCCTGATAATGTGGAATATCTCCTTGACGACCAGCGGCGCCAGCCCCAACGACGGTTCATCGAGCATCAGGAGCTGCGGATGCGCCATTAAGGCGCGGCCGATAACCAGCATCTGCAATTCGCCACCGCTGCAGTAACCGGCAAGCGATTTACGTCTTGCTACCAATGCGGGGAAATAATGATAAACCAATTCCAAATCTTCTTTGTATGGCTGGCCCTGCCGCGTGGCCGTGCCGACGCGCAGGTTTTCTTCAATCGTCAGATATTTAAAAGGCTGCCGACCTTCCAGCACCTGAATTATCCCCTGCCGGGTAATGAACTCCGGCGCCTGGTTTTGAATATTTTTACCGCCATAAACTATCTCGCCGTCGGTCACTTCGCCGTTTTCCGGCTTGAGCAATCCCGAAATGGCTTTGAGTGTTGTTGTCTTTCCGGCGCCGTTGCTTCCGAGCAGCGAAACGATATGCCCCTGTTCCACGCTGAGCGAAACGCCTTTCAAAACCTGTATAACATCGGAATAAACTACGGAAATGTTGTTTATCTGTAAAATTACTTCTCCCATAAATCATCCTTTTTCCAGAGAGACTGTTCAAAAAGGTTTAGCTGCAAGGCATCGCAAGCCCTTCGACAAGCTCAGGCTGACGATACTGGCATTGTCATGCTGAGCTTGTCGAACCACGAAGCGTATCCGGCATGCGCCGGATTTACTCCGCAGATGCTTGCCCGGCGTATGCCGGGAGCCTTTTTCAACAGCCTGCTAACCCCGCTTTGCGGGATAAGAAAATCTACGAAATTATTTCCGCTAAAAAGCGTAGTAAATAATTTCTTGCTAACCCCGCTTTGCGGGATAAGAAAATCTACGAAATTATTTCCGCTAAAAAGCGTAGTAAATAATTTCTTGATTTTCTAATACGAAAAGGGCCAAAGCCGGAAACTCGATCTGATGATACGCCAGATCTCGGCAAGCCCCCGCGGTTCAATTAAAATAAACAAAACAATCGCCAGGCCGAAAACAAATTCCCGAAGCGGCGCCATGTTCAGCCCCGAACTGGTGATAATGCCGACGTTCATAAGCAAACCTGTCAAATAGCGCAATAATTCATTGAGCAGTGTAATAAAAGTCGCTCCGAATATCGAGCCGGGAATATTGCCCATTCCGCCTATTATCACCATAGCGATATATTCCACCGACAGACCCAGATTAAATGGTTCAGTCGTTATGCTGACCATATAATAAGCCCAGAGCGCCCCGGCAAACCCGGCATAAAAAGAGCTGATGGCAAACGACAGCAGTTTGTATTTAAAAATCGGGATGCCCATGCCTTCCGCAGCACGGTCGTTATCGCGGATGGCGATAAAAGCCCGGCCGTATCTGCAACGGATAATATTGACGGCAAACCAGGTCATCAGAACCAGGCAGATGAATATTAAAAAGAAGAATGCTTTATCGCCGGTAATTTCCCATCCCAGAATTCTCGCGGGCGGCAATGTAATGCCCATTGTCCCTTTGGTCAGGCTTTCCCACTGAATCAACACGTATTCAATGATGAACTGGCCGGCCAGCGTGGCGATGGTGAGATAAAGTCCTTTGAGGCGGCCGGAAGGAATGCCGAAAACCATCCCCACCAGAGCGGTAATGACACCCGCCGCCGGGATGGCCAGATAAAATGCAACACCGAGTCGGGTAGCCAGAATAGCCGCCGCGTAAGCGCCGACGCCGAAAAACGCGCCGTGCCCCAGCGATATCTGTCCCGTATAGCCGATGAGAATATTAAGACCGATGACGGCGATAGCAGCGATGCCGATCGTATTGATGATATAAAGCATATAACTGCTGACGAAGAACGGCACGACAAAAAACAATGCCAGCAAAAAAATACCGAGGCAGACTCTGCCGAAATCGGTT
>JAKLDS010000006.1 GCA_022703375.1 Deltaproteobacteria bacterium
CCCGCTTGGAAAATTTCCGGAAACTCGGCCTGCCAGTCAAACACATTGATGCGCCGGGCTTCATCCGTATCCAGCATGCTCATTTGTTTGCCTTCGTAGAAATCTGGTCCGATTAGCGAATTGCCGCATTTGATATTGCCGCCCAGATTCGGCAGCGCGCGCTCATGAAATAGTTTGAGTTGTTGATTGAGTGTCGCGGCGGTTTCGTCCTCCAGAACTTTCAGCAAAAGCGAAAGCTTGGTCACTTCCACGGCCTGGCTGTCAATATCCACGCCGTAAATGTTATTTAGCAAAATCCGTTTGCGTTCGGCGGTGGTCAAACGCCAGACGCCGCCTTGCCCTTTGTAGAGACACGGTCTTTTAACTTTGGCATGCTTATCCGGGCCGTCCTTCACATACCATTGCAGATGCCAATCCAGCAGATACTGATAAGCCCCCAGCAAAAACGAGCCCGACCCGCAGGCCGGATCAAGAATCCGCACATTCTCCGCCTTCTTCGGCGTCTTCCCTTCCAGCAATTTGCCCACGGTATTTTTTACGATATACTCGACAATGTAAGTGGGCGTATAAAAAACGCCGCCCGCCTTTTTAACTTCCGGCTTATCTTCCACGATGGCGCGGTGGTCGCTCGTCAGGCGGATAACCTTGCCCAGGAATTGTTCATAGACCTGCCCCAGAATGTCGGCAGGCAGCACGGCAAACTCGTAGGGCGAATCGGGATAATAGAGCGTCTTGAGAATATCCTTGAGCGGTTTGTCGTCTATGGTGAGAGTTGTCGTCAGTTTATCGGGCGGCTCCGCTTCCCCCTTTTCGGGGCGGAAATGAAAAAGGCCGGAATTGTAGCGGTCGTCAGCTTTATAAAAAAGATCCTGCAGGCGGGAATAAGTATTGTTGCCGTTACAGATACCCCGCAGCGCGCCGTATTCTTCAATGCCCCGGTCTTCGGCAATGCGCAAAAAAATTATCCGGTCAATAATACGCTGCACCGAATCATTAAGCTCCCTCACGGAAAGAGAGTTGCGCAGCGCGATGTTGCGGGCCAGCGCCTCGCGCCAGCTCTCAATCTCAGCCAGAAAGGCGCTGTCCACTTCGGCCGTGCCGCGTTTGGCCTTGTTGGATTCGGCGTATTTATCGAATGAACCTTTGAGGATGGCGTCTTTGGAAAAAACGGCGGCGATTTCATCCCATTTATCGGCATACTGACGGAAGGTATAGTATTTGGTTCGGGCTTTGTCGGACTTATCGTTCTTGTCGGGCCGGATACGGCAATCATAAACCGCCAGTTCATCAAAGTCCGTAACAATGGAAAGCGGCAGTTTGGCCGACCAGGCATAGCGGCGCACCTGAAAGGCGGGCGCGGGATCGTCCTTAATAACAATGGAAGGTTTTTTGGCTTCGACAAAAAATTTGCGCTGGCCGCCGATGCGGAAGGAATAGTCCGGCGCTTTGGTCACGCCGCTGACTTTTACCGCGTCTTCGTGGATTACGTCTTTATAAGCCTCGGCGTTGCCTTCGCGGTTGTTGATATCCCAGCCCAGCGCTTCGAAAAAGGGATCAATGAACTCTCGTCGCACCTGGGTTTCATTGTAAACGACGGATTTGTAAGCATCAAGATTGCGGTCAAAACGTTCGATGAGATCAAGAATTATCTGCGGTGCGGGCATGCGTTCCTCACAACCAGAATTTATGTGCGGCACAATACTATATTATTGGCAAAAGAACAAATTTATATATGGATAGTAATTACTCAACCGGATATTTAAAATGCGTATTTTTAACCCATTGATTAAGAAATGGCGGGTAAATCAATGCATCGTAAAACAGGCAAATACAAAATAATATCAAGACAATAAACTTTCTTTTGCATAGTTGGCACGGCCTCTGCTCTAGATAAAGCCAAAGACATGCGAAAGGAGAAAATAATTATGAAAAAATTAATAACAATATCGTTAGTAACAATATTGCTGGCAGCGCTACTGGCAACTTCCGCTTTTGCTTTTGGTCCCGGCGGCAACCGCTACAATGATCGCGGCAGGCAGGACCGGATACACGGACGCTATGATTACCGTGACCATCGCGACAACAGGTGGCGGCATGTCCAGCGCCCGCCCGTTCGTCATGTTCCGGCGCCGGCGCACCGTCCGGTTGTGGTTATTCCCCCGCCTCACGTGGCCGGCTTCAGTTTATTTCTGCCGCATTTCAGCATCGTGATTCGCTAGCAATCACGATGTTTCAAATAGCCGGGGCTGGATATGTTTTTGGTATCCGGTCCCGGCAGATATTTTCAGTTTCAGTCGGGCCAAGGTATTTTCTGAAATACTACGCTTTTTTCGTTTTTTCCCAAAAGCTCCTGAGAATCGCACGGAAGATATTCGGCTGTTCCACGGCGTGTATATGCGAAGCGTCGGGAATTACCGCCATCGAACCTTGCGGCAGGAGATCGCGAAAATATTCTACGGTCTTAATGCCTGCTTCATCATATTCCCCGCAGACAAGTAAAACAGGAATGTTAATTTCAGGAAGTCTGCCGGTCAGGTCGGCTCCTTTTAAAGTTCCGGTTACAGTGAATTCACTGGGCCCCCACATGGTCAGGTAAATATCCATGTTGAATCTGTTAAATGCTTCCATCAGATAATCCGGCCAGGGATCAAGGCGGCAGACATGTTTTTTATAGTAAGCCATCATCGCCTCCTGATAGGCACCGCTGAAATCCGATTTTTGTTCGGCCTCTTCGATAACGCGCTGAATATCCTGCGGCATCCGGGCCAGATGGGCGCGTTGGTCTTTCTCCCACAAAGGCGTGCTCAAAAATGTTCCGGAAAGCGTCAGGCTGATAATGCCGTGAGGCCTGGCGCGAAGATAATATTCCGCTGCCAGCATACAGCCCCAGGACTGGGCAAGAATGTGCATTTCCCGGAGAGATAATTTTTCCCGGATCAGAGCAAGCTCCTGAACATATTGCTCGACATTATAACAACTCTTATCATGAGGGCGTTCGGATCTGCCGCAACCCAGCTGGTCATAAAAATAAACCGGCCTTGTATCGGCAAGCTCCCGGATTTCTTCGGTCACGCTGGAAAATCCTGGTCCGCCGTGCAAGACAAGCAAAGGAATACCCGGTTGGTTCTTGCCAAAAACGCCTGTCCAGATTTTGCCCCAGGGCGTATTGATAATTTTTTCTTCTGCCTGCGTGATTTTCCCTTTATTCATAAGTAAAATATCCTGTCCTGTGACAAGCTACAGATAAATTTATACTCCGCGCCACGAAAAATCCAGCTTTTTTGCCTTGGTGGAAGTGGGCAAAACAACACAGTATTGTGCCGTTTTTCAGAATAATTACAAAATTGTTCCATAGCTCGGAGCAAGGTTTGCACTAGTCTGCTGCCTTGCAGGACAGCATTGCATTTCCTGGTATTAAATAGTTGGGTGTTTTTTCAAAATGGCATGACTCTGGCTAATGAATGGAGAATTGCAGAGAATTTAGTTTGCTCATCTATTTGCCGTATTGTCCTGCTCTTTAATCATTGACGGAAATGGCAAAAAAGGCTAGAAAGCAGCCACTTGTCGGGAGTATAAAGTAAGAAACATGCCCCTTTTAAATAATAAAAATAAAGCCTTGCTGGTTTTGGAAGACGGCAGCGTATTTACGGGATATGTGTTTGCCGGCGCGGGCGTTACGATGGGCGAAGTAGTTTTCAATACCGGCATGACCGGTTATCAGGAAGTCATTACCGATCCGTCCTATAAAGGCCAGATTGTCACTATGACCTATCCGCTCATCGGCAACTATGGCATCAACGATGAAGACATGGAATCGGCGGGAATTCATCTGGAAGGTTTTGTTGTTAAAGAATATCAGCCCAACCCCAGCAACTGGCGGATGAAAAAAACTTTAAAGGAATTCCTCGAAGAGCGCGGCAAAATCGGCATCGAAGGCATTGATACCCGCGCTTTAACCCGCCGCTTGCGGATTTCCGGAGCAATGAAGGGAATCATCTCCACTGAGAACTTTGAGATTGATTCGTTGCTGCAAAAGGTTCGGGAATATCCGGGACTGGTGGGGCGCGATCTGGTGAAGGAAGTGACCTGCAAAAAGTTTTATCTCTGGAAAAACGGTGCGGTTCATCACGGCAAAATTCCGGTGAAAAAAGCTGCCAAAAAAATGCGCGTCGCGGTGCTCGACTGCGGCGTTAAATATAATATTTTACGCTTACTGGAAAATAACGGCTGCGAGGTTATTGTTTTCCCGGCTACTTCTTCCGGCAGTGAGCTTTTGGCCTGCAATCCTGATGGAGTTTTGCTCTCCAACGGCCCCGGTGATCCGGCGGCGCTGCCCTATATTGTGGAGACAGCCCGCGCGCTTGTGGGGAAACTGCCGGTTTTCGGCATTTGTCTGGGGCATCAGATTATCGGCCAGGCGATTGGCGGCTATACGGAAAAGTTGAAATTCGGCCATCACGGCATCAATCAGCCGGTGAAAAATTTATTAAACGGGCGCATCGAAATCACTTCGCAAAATCACGGTTTTGTCGTTGTGCCCGAATCTGTCAAAGGCAAGGCCAAAAAAACTTATGATAATTTGAATGACAAATCTTCGGAGGGAATGGTAGCGCCACCCTTGACGATGAGCGTCCAGTATCATCCCGAAGCCGCGCCCGGCCCCAACGACACGCAATATTTATTTTCCCAATTCCTCGCCATGATGAAGGGAAAAAAGGAGAAGGCGGCATGATTTTAATCATCGATTTCGGCTCCCAGTATAACCAGTTAATTGCCCGCCGGGTGCGCGAGCATCATGTCTATTGCCAGATTGAGCCGCCCGATATTCCTCTGGCCACAATTAAAGCAATGAATCCCGAAGGTATAATCTTATCCGGCGGACCCGCCAGCATTTACGAGAAGGGCTCGCCGCGCGTGGATAAAGGAATTCTCAATCTGGGCATTCCGGTTTTGGGCATCTGCTACGGGTTACAATTTATGGTTGATGCTTTAGGCGGCAAGGTTATCGGCTCGAAAAAGCGGGAATACGGCTTTGCCGAGCTTAATGTCAAAAAACAGTCCGGGATTTTCCAGGGTGTCGGGAAAAAGACACAGTGCTGGATGAGCCACGGCGATTCCATAGGAGAGCTTCCCCACGGCTTTACGATTATGGCTTCTACGGCAAACACGCCGGTTGCCGCTGCGGAAAATCTTAAGAAGAACTTCTACGGCTTGCAATTCCATCCCGAAGTCGTGCACACCAAGAGCGGCAAAAAAATGCTGGCCAATTTTCTTTTTGATATTTGCCGGTGCAAAAAATCGTGGTCGATGAAATCTTTTGTCACGCACGCCGTGGCAGAAATCCGTGCGCAGGTGGGTGATGGTAAGGTAATCCTCGGACTCTCGGGCGGTGTTGATTCCTCCGTAGCCGCTGTTTTATTGCACAGGGCCATAGGCCGTAATCTGATTTGCGTTTTTGTGGATAATGGTGTCTTGCGCCTGAATGAAGCCGATAAAGTAATCGAAATGTTTAAAAAAAATCTTAAGATCAATTTGCGTTTTGCGCGCGCGGGTAAATTGTTTTTAAGCAGGCTCAAGGGAGTAACTGATCCTGAAAGGAAGCGGAAAATCATTGGCCGTACTTTCATTGAAGTTTTCGACAAGGAAGCCCATAAAATTAAAAATGTGAAATTTCTGGCGCAGGGAACCTTGTATCCCGATTTGATTGAATCGCGCTCGGCCTTCGGCGGCCCGAGCGCTGTTATTAAATCGCATCACAATGTCGGCGGCCTCCCCAAAAAGATGAATCTGCAACTGGTGGAGCCGCTCAAGCATTTATTTAAAGATGAAGTACGGCTCTTGGGTAAGGAGTTGGGTCTCGCTGACGATGTTGTCTGGCGACAGCCGTTCCCCGGTCCGGGTCTGGCCATCCGCATTATCGGCGAAGTAACTGCCAAGCGTCTCGATGTTTTGCGCAAGGCTGATGCCATTCTGCTCGAAGAAATACGGGCAAACAATTTATACTATAAACTGTGGCAATCATTTGCCGTCCTTCTGCCCATCAAAAGCGTGGGCATCATGGGCGACCAGCGCACCTATGAAAATATTCTGGCGATTCGCGCCATGACAAGTGATGATGCCATGACAGCCGACTGGGCGCAACTGCCGCACGACATTCTGGCGCGTATTTCCACCCGCATCATCAATGAAGTGCGCGGTGTCAACCGCGTTGTTTACGATATCAGCTCCAAACCCCCCAGCACAATTGAGTGGGAGTGAGAGAAGAAGGTAAAAAGTGCAAGGCAAGAAAGTTTACGGTTCACGGTTGACAGTGCGCGGTTAGAACTTCATGGAGGCTTTATTGAAAAGAACCAAACCAATATTTTTCATTCTACCTGCCCTTGTACTGGCTTGTTCAAGTGTTGTTTCTGCGGACACTGCGTTACCGCCATTGCAAACGGGTATGTATTACGGTTTGTCGCTGCTTTTGGCCTATGTCCTGATGGCGCTGGTCTTCTCTTTTTTGTGCTCAGTGGCCGAATCGGTGTTGCTCAGCATTACTCCTTCATACATTGAAGACCTGAAGGGAAAACACCCCCGTCGTGCAGCTTTGCTCAAAGATCTCAAGCAGGATAATGTTGACCGATCTTTGGCAGCCATTCTGACGCTCAATACCATCGCGCATACGGTAGGCGCCATCGGCGCCGGCGCTCAGGCCACGGTGGTATTCGGCAGCGCGTGGTTCGGTGCCTTTTCGGCTGTCATGACGCTGTTGATCCTTTTTCTATCGGAAGTCCTTCCCAAAACGCTTGGTGCTGTCCACTGGTCGAAACTTACCGGCCCGACGGCTTATTATGTCAAGTCGTTGATAATCTTGCTTTATCCGATTGTCTGGTTGTCGGAAAAATTTACTAAAATGTTTTCTCGCGGTCAAAAGTTTCATGTATTCAGCCGTGATGAGTTTGTCGCCATGGCCCGGGTCGGCGAACAAACCGGTCAGATTGCGAAAAGCGAGGCCCGGATGATTCGAAATCTTTTTCGGTTCGGGTCGATGGAAGTGATCGATATCATGACGCCGCGAATAGTTATTTCGGCTCTGCCCGAGGAGATTACTATTGCTGAGGGGCTGGCTGCGATAGAAAAAAAGCCGTTTTCCCGGATGCCCCTGTATAAGACTGACATTGATGACATTACAGGCTTTGTTCTTAAGGATGATGTCCTGTTAAGAATTGCCCAAAATCGCGCCGACGAACCGCTTGCATCCCTGAAACGAAAAATACTCATTGTCCCGAAGAGCGTCACCCTGACAATGCTTCTGGAAAATTTACTCAAGGATCGTCATCATATTGCATTGGTCGTTGACGAATACGGCGGAACCTCTGGGGTTGTTACGCTGGAGGATCTCGTAGAGACCCTGACTGGAATAGAAATCACTGATGAAAAAGATACGGTTGCGGACATGAGGGCTCTCGCGCGCAGGCAATGGAAAGATCGCGCCCGAGTCATGGGGCTCGATGTGGATAAGAGTGAGACTAGCGGGTAAACTCTCTCTTTATGGGAGATGGGAGACGCCCTTAAGTTGCTAAGTTTCGGGACAAAAGAAAAGAATTAATAGGACAGTTCTAGTTATCAAGCGCAATAAATTATCGGGAAAGGTTATATCGAATTGCCGAAGCGAACTGACATAAAAAAAATACTACTAATAGGCTCCGGGCCGATTATCATCAGCCAGGCATGTGAATTCGATTATTCGGGAACGCAGGCGTGCAAAGCCCTGCGCGAAGAGGGCTATGAAGTCGTCCTGATCAACAGCAATCCGGCCACCATCATGACCGACCCGGAAACAGCAGATCGTACTTACATTGAGCCCATTACCCCCGAAGCAGTGGAAAAAATAATTGCCCGCGAAAAACCGGACGCCATTTTACCAACTCTGGGCGGACAGACCGGCTTGAATACTGCTGTCGCGCTGGCTGAAAGTGGTGTGTTAGAAAAATACGGCGTCGAGATGATCGGCGCGTCGCTCGAGGTCATTCACAAGGCGGAAGACCGCGAAAAATTCCGCCATGCTATTGAGGCAATCGGCCTGCGCATGCCGGTGAGTGGCTTTGCCCGCAGCATGGAAGAGGTTCTGAAAATTGCCGATAAAATCGGTTTCCCGATTATCATCCGCGCTTCTTTTACACTGGGCGGCACAGGCAGCGGCGTTGCCTACAACCGCGAAGAGCTCGTGGAAATCGCCAAAAGCGGCCTCGATGCCAGCATGATCAGTGAAGTAATGATTGAAGAATCGGTGCTGGGCTGGAAGGAATACGAGTTGGAAGTCATGCGCGACCGCGCGGACAATGTCGTCATCATCTGCTCGATTGAAAATTTCGACGCGATGGGCGTGCACACCGGCGAATCAATCACTGTCGCGCCGGCGCAAACCCTGACGGATAAAGAATACCAGAACATGCGCGATGCCGCCATTGCCATCATGCGCGAAATCGGCGTGGAGACGGGCGGTTCCAATGTACAATTTGCCATCCATCCGCAAACCGGCGAGATGATTGTCGTGGAAATGAATCCTCGCGTGTCGCGTTCGTCGGCGCTGGCTTCGAAAGCCACAGGCTTTCCCATTGCCAAAATCGCGGCCAAACTGGCTGTGGGCTATACGCTCGACGAAATCCCCAACGACATCACCCGCGAGACAATGGCTTCGTTTGAGCCGACGATTGATTATGTCGTGACAAAAATTCCGCGCTGGACATTTGAGAAATTTCCCGAGAGCGAAGATTTCCTCACTACTTCAATGAAATCAGTCGGCGAAACGATGGCCATCGGCCGCACTTTCAAGGAATCACTGCAAAAGGCCATTCGCTCGCTGGAAATCAAGCGTTTCGGCCTGACCATGCCACTGTCTGATGATGTAAAAGATAAGGAAGCCTTCCTGAAAGAAAAACTGATCAAACCCAATTCGCTGCGCCTTTTCTATATTGCCGCGGCATTTCAGCAGGGCATGACCATTGATGAAGTATATAAGCTGACGATGATCGATCCCTGGTTCTTATATCAGCTCAAGGAAATAGTTGACGCCGAAGAGGAATTGAAAAATTCACCGCCTTCAGTGGAATTGCTGCGGGAAGCCAAGAAAATGGGCTTTGCCGACAAAGCTCTTGCCGACATCTGGAAGATGTCCGAGCAGGAGATTCGCGACTGGCGGCAAAAAGAAAATATCATCCCAGTTTACAAACTCGTGGACACCTGCGCCGCCGAATTCGAGGCTTATACTCCCTATTACTATTCTACCTTTGAGACGGAAAACGAAACGAGGCCTTCGGCTAAAAAGAAAATAGCCATCATCGGCGGCGGCCCCAACCGCATCGGCCAGGGCATTGAATTTGATTATTGCTGCGTCCATGCTTCCTTCGCGCTCAAGGAAGAAGGCGTCGAGAGCATCATGATTAATTCCAATCCGGAAACAGTCAGCACCGATTACGACACATCCGATAAGCTTTTCTTTGAGCCTGTGACACTGGAAGACGTTCTACATATTCTGCAAACCGAAAAACCGGATGGCGTGATCGTCCAGTTCGGCGGCCAGACACCGTTGAATCTGGCACGTGGCCTCGAAGCCGCCGGTGTCAATATCATCGGCACCTCGCCCGATTCCATTGACCGGGCGGAAGACCGCGACCGCTTTCAGGAAATCGTCGCAAAATTGAAACTTCATCAACCCGATAACGACACGGCAATGGATGTGGATAAAGCGCTCGCGGCAGCCTCGCGCATCGGCTATCCGGTGCTGGTGCGTCCCTCGTATGTGCTGGGCGGCCGTTCGATGGAAATCGTTTACGACTCCGAAACGCTGCGCACATTTATGGGCAAGGCGCTGCTGGTCTCCCCCGGCCATCCCATTTTGATTGACAAATTTCTGGAAGACGCCATTGAAATTGATGTGGATGCCATCAGCGACGGCAAGACAACCGTTGTGGCGGGAATCATGGAGCATATTGAAGAGGCGGGAATTCATTCCGGAGACAGCGCCTGCATAATGCCCGCGCTGACTATTGCGCCGGAAATGATTGCGCAAATCGAGAAACAAGCAATTATGCTGGCGCAGGAACTCAATGTCGTGGGTCTCATGAATATTCAATTCGCCATTAAAGACAAGAAGCTTTATGTATTGGAAGTCAATCCGCGCGCGTCGCGCACCGTGCCTTTCGTCAGCAAGGCTATCGGTGTGCCGCTCGCCAAACTGGCGACCAAGGTCATGCTGGGCAAGACTCTTGCCGAACTGGGCTTTACCAAGAGAATAATTCCGCGTCATGTTTCCGTCAAGGAAGCAGTCTTCCCCTTCAACCGCTTCCCCAATGTGGACATCCTTTTGGGGCCGGAGATGAAATCAACCGGCGAGGTTATGGGCATTGACCATTCCTTTGGCCTGGCTTTTGCCAAATCGCAGATGGCGGTGGGCTTTAAACTCCCGACGCAGGGGACTGTTTTTATCAGCGTTCACAAACATCACAGGGAAGGTATTGTTGAGGTAGCACGCGGCTTTCAGGAAATGGGATTCCGGATTCTGGCGACGCGCGGCACGGCGGAGTATTTGTTCGGTCATGGTGTCAACGCCTGGACGGTATATAAGGTGAGCGAAGGGCGCCCCAATATTACCGACCATATCAAGAACGGCGATATTCAGATGATCATCAATACCAGCGTGGGACGCAAATCGTCACGCGACGCCTATCATCTGCGGCGCAGCGCGCTTACTTACAATGTTCTTTACACGACAACGCTGGCCGGCGCGCGGGCATTGTGCGAAGCGGTGAAAGAGTTGAAGAGGGAAGATTGGAACGTCTGTCCGTTACAGGAGTACCACAGGGGGACGACTGCGTAAAACGCTCATATGCGGCGTTGCATTTCGCCCCGCGTCGCTCAACGTACCTTAAAGTACGCCTCACGACCCGGTTCTCATGCGCCTTGCCTCTGAAGCTTTTTACGCAGTCGTGAATAAACTGTGATACTTTATCACTCCGACGCAGGCCGGAATCCAGTATAGATAATATCTGCAATTATTTACTTAGGAAGTATGTATGAACGAAAAATTTAATTTTGAAGAATCCGGCAGGCCGCGGGAGGAGTGCGGCGTGTTTGCCATTTACGGCCATGAAGACGCCGCGCGTGTGGCTTTTTTCGGCTTATTCGCCCTGCAGCACCGCGGTCAGGAATCAGCGGGCATCGTGAGCTCCGATGGCTGTCAGGTGTGGGATCATAAAGGCATGGGGCTTGCCTCCGAAGTTTTCCGGGAACCTACTTTGCAGAAGCTCCCCGGTAAGCTCGCCATCGGTCATGTCCGCTATTCGACAACCGGCTCCTCGGTATTGTCCAATGCCCAGCCTTTTCTTGTTCATCACGCCGATGAATACTATGCTCTGGCGCATAACGGCAATATCGTCAATGCCCAGGCCTTGCGCACCGAGCTGGAAAACAGCGGCTCCATTTTCCAATCCACTATGGACAGCGAAATTATTATTCATCTGATGGCGCCTCATTTGAAAGAAGGTTTGGCAAAATCTTTGACCGCCGCTCTTTCCCGCCTCGAAGGCGCCTACAGCCTGATTATGCTCACGCGGAATAAAATAATCGCTGCGCGTGACCCGCGGGGTTTCCGGCCGCTGGCGCTCGGTAAATTAAACGGAGGCTGGGTTATCGCCTCGGAGACCTGCGCCTTTGATCTTGTTGGCGCCAAATATATCCGCGATGTCAATCCCGGCGAAATCATCATCATTGATGAAAAAGGCTGCAAAAGCCTCACCCCTTTTACACCGGTCAAACCCTGCCATTGCATTTTTGAGCTGATTTATTTTGCCCGTCCCGACAGCCAGATTTTCGGCCAGAATGTTTATCTCTGCCGCAAGCGGCTGGGGCGCGAACTCGCGCGCGAATATGTGCCCAATGTGGATATTGTCATGCCGTTTCCCGATTCGGGCAATTACGCCGCGCTGGGCTACGCCGAAGAATCGGGCATCAATTTTGAGATGGGGATGATCCGCAATCACTATGTCGGCAGGACTTTTATTCAGCCCACCCAGCCGATGCGCGATTTCGGCGTCCGCGTCAAGCTCAATCCCGTCAAACCGCTTTTGGCCGGAAAAAGAGTATTGATTGTGGAGGATTCCATCATTCGCGGCACCACCAGCCGCAACCGTGTGAAGAATTTAAAAGAGATTGGCTTGAAGGAAATCCACATGGCCATCAGTTGTCCGCCCACCGCCTACCCCTGCCCCTACGGCATTGATTTTTCCTCCAAAGGCGAGCTCATTGCCGCCGCCAAGGAAAATGAAAAGGCCATTGCCGATTTCATCGGCCTTGATTCCCTGCATTACCTGACGGTAGACGGCATGGTACGGGCAACCGGCATGAGCAGGGATTGTTTCTGCCTCGCCTGCTATACCGGTGATTACCCGCTTATGCCTCCGGAAAAAATGGATAAATTCTGCCTGGAAAAAACATAGCGCCAATACGGAAACTATTTACAGACAAAATTTTATTTCACCTTACAAGTGAAGTTAATCATCAATATGCTACTTTATCAATGCCTTTGAGATTGAGAATTTTTCTGGCCTCATCAGGTGTAGCAGGTTCAATGCCGAACTCCCTGGCAATTCGCGCCATTTTTGTAACGTGTTCGGCATTGCTCTTGGCAAAGATTCCCTTTTCCAGATAAGCGTTGTCTTCCAAGCCGACACGGCAGTTGCCGCCGATTAACAGCGCCTGGGTGCAAATGCGAAACTGCTGCCGCCCGGCCACGCAAACCGAAAAAACAAAATCGCCAATTTGTCGTTTGGCGTAATCCGCCAGAAACAGCAGATTTTCCGAACTGGGTGTGATGCCGCCGAGGACTCCCATGACAAACTGAATGTATACCGGTTTTTTAAGGTAGCCGGCCTGAATCATGAAAGCAATATTGTTTACCATACCCGCATCATATACTTCGAATTCCGGTTTGGTGCCGGCGGCATTAAACTTGGCGCAATATTCCTTCATGGATTTAAAAGTGTTGGAAAAGACAAAATCTTCCGTCATTCCCAGATACTGCGGTTCCCAATCGAATTTCCATTCCTTAAACTTGGAAAGCACCGGAAACAGGGCAAAATTGACCGATCCGGCATTGAAGGAAGCCAGCTCCGGCTGGAATAGACCGACTGGCGCTACGCGCTGTTCGGTTGTCATGCCCAGGCCGCCGCCAGTCGTAACACAAATAACGATATTGCAGCGGCTTTTAATGCTGCTGATTATCTCCTTGAGCGTATTGACATCAGAATTCGGTTTTCCAGTTTCGGGGTCGCGGGCATGAATATGGCAAACAGCCGCGCCGGCTTCATAAGAACGGACTGCTTCATCGGCAATCTGCTTGGGTGTGATGGGCAGATATTGAGTCATAGTTGGTGTATGAATGCTTCCCGTAATGGCTGCTGTTATAATGACTTTGTCTTGCATATAGCTATCTCCTCCTCAAATTTTTTCGTAATAATAAACCTTTTTGCCGGCATAAACAACAGCTAAAAAGGAACAATGTTTGTTTGCCGGTTATTATTTTATTGACAGGACATGTTGTTCTTCCTATACTTTCTGCGCTCCAGGGGATATTCCGGATTTAAATTCAGGAATTACCGCTTAGCCAGTAATCTGCTTATTGAAAAAATCGGCTAATCCGGATTTGCTGAAATGAAAATTTAAAAAGGAAAAAATCATGATCAATAAAATACGCACACGTTTTGCACCTTCGCCCACCGGATATTTGCATATCGGCGGCGCGCGCACCGCGCTGTTTAGCTGGCTTTATGCGCGGCATCACAAAGGGGAGTTCGTGCTGAGGATTGAAGATACCGATCAGGAGCGCTCTACCGACGAATCAACCCGCGCCATTCTCGATGCCATGAGCTGGCTGGGATTAAACTGGGATGAAGGCCCTTATTTTCAGGCCGAAAGGGTTACTCTGCACCGCCAAATGGTGCAAAAACTTCTCGATGAAGGCAAGGCTTACTATTGCACTTGTACAGCCGAAGAGCTTGAAGAAAAGCGCAAGAAGGCGTTGGCGGAAGGCAGAAAACCCAAATACGACGGCACCTGTCGCGACAAGAAACTAAGCAAGACACCGGGCAGCGTTGTCCGTTTCCGCGGCACGGAAAACGGAATAACAATCGTCGAGGATTTAATCAAGGGTAACATTACTTTCAACAATGAGGAACTCGACGATTTGATAATTGAACGTGGTGACGGTTATCCGACTTACAATTTCGCGGTAGTTGTTGACGATGCCTTAATGAACATTACTCATGTCATTCGCGGCGATGACCATGTCAACAATACGCCGCGCCAGATTCTTCTTTATCAGGCGCTGGGTTTTGCCGTGCCTGCATTCGCTCACGTTCCCATGATTCTGGGCGCCGATAAAGCGCGTTTGAGCAAGAGGCATGGAGCGACATCGGTTATGGCTTATAAAGATATGGGATATCTGCCGGAGTCGCTCGTCAACTATCTGGTTCGCCTGGGATGGGCGGCGGGAGATCAGGAAATTTTTACGCTGACGGAATTGGTCAATTTATTTACGCTGGAGGCCGTCGGTAAATCACCGGCCGTATTCAATCCGGAAAAGCTCCTGTGGCTCAACGCGCACTACATTAAGGGAGCAGATACAGACAGACTTTTTACTGAGATGAAAATGCTGTGGCCGGATGGCGCGAAAAACGCAGAGAGGGAATTTACTAAAAAAGTTATTGCTGATTTGCAGCCGCGTTCCAAAACGCTGCTGGAAATCGCCTCGGCCGCCGGTTTTTATTTTGCCGATGTGGTTGACTACGATAACGAAGCGGGGCAGAAGTTTCTTACTCCGGATATTGCCTGTTACTTAAAATCAATAATGGCGGATCTTCCTTCCGTCAGAGATTTCAGCAAAACGGGAATTGAAAATTACCTAAAAGCGTTTATTGAAAAACAAAATATTAAGTTTAAAGCTATTGCCCAGCCTCTGCGGGTGGCTCTCACCGGTAAAACCATCAGTCCCGGCATTGATGAAGTTATGGTTACTCTGGGCAGAGAACGGGTAACAAAAAGAATAAATGATGCGCTGGCCTATATCGCCAGAAATGATTTGACGGCTTCGTAAAGAATTCCACCGCGGTTGCGGGAACTCACGCTGACCAGACGAAGGGCTGGGGATTCATCTTTAAAACACCTTGACTTTCTCAATCTAATTGAATAAAAGCGTTTGCCTTATCTGAATGGTCCCATCGTCTAGTGGTTAGGACGCTGGCCTCTCACGCCGGAGACAGGAGTTCAACTCTCCTTGGGACTACCATAATAAAATCAATCAGTTATAATGTGTATTAATTTATCAAATCCTGCAACGGGCTTTCAATTATTTATTCCCGGCAAGCTAATGATTTGACTGCCTCAAGAAGAACTGAATAATAAAACTATTTGTTTCTATGTTTTATCGGGCAAATCCTATTTTCTGAACAGGGAGAAAATAATTGCCAGGATTATGCTTATGATAATGCTTGTTGTAATGGGAAAGTAGAAACTGAACCGTTCCTTTTTGATATAAATATCGCCAGGCAGCCTACCCAAAAATGGTATTTTATCAGCGAATAGAAAAACAAGTCCGGCGACTATCAGGATAACTCCGGCAAAAATCAAAATTTTACCAATTGCAGGCATCAGAATTCCTTCCAGTATTCTTTTCGGCTAAATATGCTCTAATAAAACAAAAGTCAAGCAGGTTGTCCGCTATTTGGTGGAAGCAGGGGAAAGGCGAGCTTGTATGACTGGAAGATTTCGGCTATATAAGGATCTGGATATTGGGCATTCGTCAATTTGTGTTGAAGCTGATAATGTAAAAAAGCCCCCCTGTTCATACAGAGAGGCTTTAGTTTGTTCGATTTATTTTTGCTCGTTACTCAAGCGTTAACTCGACTCTGCGGTTTTGCTTTCTGCCTTGAGCGGTATTATTTTCAGCAACAGGTTTGGCCTGACCATAACCCTTTACTTCCATGCTGATCTTCTCTCCGACTCCCATTTTCTTGAGCAAATTATGAATATTAACAGCTCTTTCAATGGAAAGCAGCAGGTTGTTGCTCGCCGGTCCGCCGGCATCAGAATGCCCTTCAATCACAACCTTGCCGGAACTAGCTTTTACTTTGGCGGCAAAAGCTTTCAACTTATTCATATCCTCTGCTACAACTTGTGTTGTGCCCACTTCAAAGTGAACAACTATTGAATTGCCAATCTGCGATACGGCTTCCTTTTTTGCCGCTGCGGCTGGAGCAGGTGCTGCTTTTTGTTTTTCGATTACCGGTGCCGGTTTTGGCGCAGGAGCAGGCTCTTGTTTCTTTTCGGCGACGACCGGAGGTGCAGCGGGAACCGGGACAGGCGCTTGTTGCTTCTCAGCTGCGACGGGAGGTGCAGCCGGCGCATTTGGAGGCGCCGGAGTCGGTGCTGCTACGGAAGGTGCTGCTGCAGGCGCAGGCGCTGCTGACGGAGCAGGAGGCAGTGAGGCAACAGCAGCAGCCCCACCGGCATTTCTGACGACTGTAATTCTGTCGTTAACCGGTATTTTACTAGATGCCCAGAGATCGTTGCCATCATTAAAGAAGAAATCCCATTCGGCAATTTCCGAATTAGGTTCCAATACCCAGACGCAGCAGGCTTCAATACCGGCATCGGCATCCGCTAGCATTCCCATACCGGCTTTTTTCTCCTGCAGAGACGCGATTTCGGCCTTTGTCGGAATTCGCCAATCGTTGTAACCGCCTTCTTTGAGGTTCTTAACTGTCGTTGCGACATTTTCGGCTGTAATATCAGTGACGCCGTAAATAAGCCACTGCAGCCCGGTTCTCGTGTCAATTACGGAACCATTATTCAAAACATTAAAACGAATAACAATTCTGTCATTGATGACTTTCATCTGATTTTCGGTACCTGTGGTGATTTTCAAAGTTATCTTTGTTTTCCATTTGTCGGGCACGGGAGAAATAATGTATTCGGAAACAGGCATTAAACTATTGAAAGAGAAAACACCGTTGGCGTCAGTTGTTGTTTCGAATTGCTCATAACCCTTGACAGGCACAACCTGCTTCGCAATAACTTTAATTGCTGATAGCGGCTGACCCTGGCCGTCAACTAAAGCCCCTTCTAATCCGGCCTTTTTACCGCCAAACAAACCACAGCCCAGGAAAAAAATACTGATTAGTAAAGCCACTAGTAAACCACGTGCAGTTTTCATAAGTATCCCTCCTTGTCCTTCAGTCCCCTTTTACAACTTGCGTTGTATTTATTTGAAAAATTTTTCGCTAACATTACATAATATTTG
Organism: Deltaproteobacteria bacterium; assembly: GCA_022703375.1. Lineage (GTDB taxonomy): Bacteria > Desulfobacterota > Syntrophia > Syntrophales > Smithellaceae > JAKLDS01. Next base: position 17,339 of record JAKLDS010000006.1, read on the forward strand.
CAATAATTCAATTAAAAAAAAGAAAATTCTGCAAAAAGCCTTAATAAAACCAGCTGTCAGTTTTATTAATATTTGCTTGTCAAAACAACTTTTCTACTCCCAGCCATTCTCTATGGCGGAAATATCTACCGAACCCATATCGTTAACGTTGGCCTTGAAATGATCAATGCCTAAATAAACATCTTTTAAATGAGATGATGAAGTGACCAGACAGGAGGAAGCTTTGGCAAGATTGTCAACATCTTCAGACAGAAAATCAAAAAATCCGGTTATCATTGCTTCTGTAATACCGGCAATGGAAAGATTTGAACGTCTTGCTCCCGGAATATCAACTGCAAAATCTGGTATAAGCATTCCGTTAACTGTTGAGGCAATATTATAGGCGCCGGTATATATTTTGTCGTAGGTAATCTGGGAAAGCTCCCCGAAACCGAACAGCAGAAGCATTTCCGTTGCGATGCGTTCCGGAAAAGGAATCACAACTTTTTCCAGGAAATCACCCTTTATTCTTGAGAGCTTGATATGGCTGGATATCAAGCCGTTGAGACGCCAATCAATATAACCGCCGATGCCGCGCGGTGGCTTTTCATCGGAAAAAATACCGAGCGCCAGACACTTATGCCTGGGAAGATCGGGTAATTCAGTCGAGAGAAGTAGCTGCATTTTCCTTATTTAATTTGAGATTAAGCGCATCAAGAACACCGTTGATGAAAGCCCCGGAATTCTCCGCGCCGTACATTTTTGCCAGTTCAATGGCCTCGTTTAATGTTACTTTAACCGGGATGTCCCGGCAGTAAAGAAATTCAAAAACGGCCAGGCGTAAAACACTTATATCAACTTTGGAAATTCTGCCCAGCGACCAGTTTTCCGAACAACCGGCAATTAAAGCATCAATCTCTTCCCGATGATTCCAGGTGCCTTCCACGAGAATAGCAGCAAATTCTTTTGCCTGTTTGGGAGGCGCGAAATTACCCCAGAAAACATCCAGCGCCTCATTCACATCAATATCAGCAAAATTTAAACTGTAAAGAACTTTTAAGGCGACTTCCCGCGCCTTTCTCCTACCACGCATTTAAACCTCAGGAAAGCTCAGAGCTTTTTAAATAAATCCACCATCTCAATGGCCGCCATAGCCGCATCCCATCCTTTATTGCCGGATTTTGTGCCGGCACGTTCAATGGCCTGCTCAATTGTGTCGGTTGTTAAAACTCCGAAAGCAACAGGAATTTCCGTTTCCAGCCCGACGGTGGCAATGCCTTTGGAAACCTCCGCGCTGACATATTCGAAATGGGGTGTCGCGCCGCGGATAACCGCTCCCAGGCAGATTACCGCGTCATACTTGCCTGTTTTTGCCACTTTTTTTGCTCCCAGCGGCAGTTCAAAAGCTCCCGGAACTTTGTAAATGGCTATATCCTTCTCATCGGCTCCGGCTCTGGTCAGAGCGTCAACAGCCCCTTCAATCAGTCGGCTGCTGATGAAATCATTAAAGCGGCTTGCCACTATGCCAAACTTCATTCCTTTGGCAACTACTTTTCCTTCAACTGTTTTCGGCATGATTTCTTACCATCCTTATTTTTTTATCGGATCTGGAACGCTCTCGTAAAACGAGTCTAATTTAACTGCCCGCTAAACGCAATAACTATTCGCGCCTGTTAAAGTTTTAACAAATGTCCCATCTTTCCCTTTTTTGTTTTCATATACTTGATATTATTTTCATTGGGCATTATTTCAATGGGAACGCGAGCGGTGATTTCAATTCCATATCCTTCCAGCCCGACGATTTTTTTCGGATTATTGGTTAAAAGACGCATTTTATGCACACCCAGATCAACGAGAATCTGCGCTCCGATACCATAGTCACGCAAATCAGGCTTGAAACCAAGAGCGACATTGGCTTCCACCGTGTCATGCCCGTTTTCCTGCAGGGCATAAGCCTTGATTTTATTGACGAGCCCTATGCCGCGGCCTTCCTGCCGCATGTAAACGATAATTCCCTTGCCCTCTTTTTCCACCATTTTCATGGCGCGGTGCAACTGTTCGCCGCAATCGCACTTTTGCGATGCAAAAATATCGCCGGTCAGACATTCCGAATGAACACGCACCAGGACATCGTCAGTTTTACCTATTTCGCCCTTGACCAAAGCGATATGCTGTGTATCGTCAACATCGTTTTCGTAAACAATAAGACGAAAATCGCCGCCATATCCGGTGGGGACATTGGCTTCGGCGACCCGCCTGATCATGGATTCATTCTGCATCCGGTAATCAATTAAATCGGCTATGGTGATAATTTTCAAATCATGAGCGGCGGCGAAGATTTCCAGGTCAGGCAGGCGAGCCATTGTGCCGTCATCTTTCATGATTTCGCAAATAACTCCTGCCGGGATCAAACCGGCGATTCTGCATAAATCAACGGAACCCTCGGTCTGGCCGGTTCTCACTAAAACGCCACCCTTGCGTGCCCGGATGGGAAAAACGTGTCCGGGGCTGACGATATCTTCCGGTTTTGCATCCGGCGAGACAGCGGCAATAATTGTTGCCGCCCGATCGGCCGCGGAAATACCGGTAGTAACGCCATGCCGCGCTTCGATAGAAACCGTGAAGGCGGTGCCGAAACGCGTCTTGTTTTCCTGCACCATTGGCTTAAGATTAAGACTGTCGGCCTTTTCTTCCGTCAGCGTCAGGCAGATGAGACCCCGGCCGTAACGGGCCATGAAATTGATGGCTTCCGGCGTGGCAAACTGCGCCGCCAGAAAAAGGTCGCCTTCATTTTCCCGATCTTCATCGTCAACGAGAATTACCATTTTCCCGTTGCGGATATCTTCTATAGCTTCTTTAATAGTGCTGATTGCCATTTATTAATCCTGTCCTTGAAAGCCGTGGCGGGCCAGAAATTCGTTATCAATTGCCCGCGGCGCCCGCATTAATTTTTCCACATACTTGCCCAGAATGTCCGTTTCGATGTTGACCAGATCGGATTGTTTTCTGGATATCAGCGTTGTCCGGGATGTCGTGTGGGGAATTATATTAACATAAAACCTGCTTTTTTCAAGTTTGTTCACCGTCAGGCTGACGCCGTCAACGGCAACAGAGCCTTTTTCCACTATGTAACGGGATAAATTTTCGTCTGCTGCGATGCCGAGAATAAGCGACCCTGATTTTTCTGTTCTCGATAAAATCCGGCTTACCGCATCCACATGACCCAGGACAAAATGACCGCCCGCAAAGCCGCCTGCCCGCAATGCCTTTTCCAGATTGACGATATCGCCGGCCGGCAATAACTTAAATGTTGTTTTATCCAACGTTTCGGCCGAAACATCGGCTCCGAAAGATGTGCCGGCTTTTACTGTGACAGTCAGGCAGACACCGTTTACGGCAATGCTGTCGCCAATGGCTACATCACTGAGATCAATGGCAGCTTCTACTTCCAGAAACGCGGCAGCGGCCTTTCTGGTCAGGCGTTTGATTTTTCCCTGTCCCTCAATAATTCCTGTAAACATAAAATTACTTTTTATCTTTGTTTAATAAGTCTTTCAGTTCGGAGATAAATTCTCCCACGTCACGAAACTGACGGTACACGGAGGCAAAACGCACATAAGCTACTCCGTCCAGGTTCCGCAGTTCATCCATCACTTTTTCGCCGATTATTGTCGAAGGAATTTCTTCACCCTGATATTCCTGGCAGGCCTGTTCAACGTTTTCCACAATTTTTTCCATGGCCTCCATGCCGATCGGACGTTTTTCACAGGCCTTCATCACGCCGTTGCGAATTTTTATCCGGTCAAAATGCTCCCGCCGGCCGTCCTTTTTAATCACCATCGGCAGAATGTCTTCCACAAACTCATAGGTCGTAAAACGCCGGTTGCAGCTCAGACACTCACGGCGGCGGCGGATGGCTTTGCCATCTTTACTGATTCGCGAATCAATGACTTTATTTTCGCTGTTGCCGCAGAAAGGACACTTCATCGGAGATTGCCCCTTGTTAAATTTGTATGACGCTGATCCCGGCTTCCCCGAGCATTTCCGCCGCCAGCTTATCACAGTATCCGTCACGAATCACAATGCGGACAATGCCGGCGTTGATAATCATTTTGGCGCAGATAACGCAGGGATGATTGGTACAGTAAAGTGTTGAGCCTTTAGTACTCACGCCGTGCAGGGCGGCCTGAATTATAACATTTTGCTCCGCATGGAGACCGCGGCATAATTCATGGCGCTCGCCGGAGGGCACCTGCAGTTGCTCACGCAGACAGCCTTTATCCAGGCAATGATCCAGACCCGAAGGCGCGCCGTTGTATCCGGTGGCCAGAATGCGGCGGTCACGAACCAGCCCGGCGCCGACTGCGCGGCGGCGGCAGGTGCTGCGCCGGGAAACCAGCTCGGCGATATCCAGAAAATAATTATCCCAGTCAGGCCTGCCGTTGATTTTTTCCGGCGTTTCAACCGCTATCTTTTTTTGTTCAGCCATAAATATCCGCAGGGGAAAAATCTTCAGTTTTTGATTCTTTGGGCGTAAAGGGGAAACCTTGCGCAAAAAGCCTTCACCTCTGCCGCGATTGCCTGAATCTTCGTTTCATTATTAATGTTAGCGATGACATCGGCGATGAAGGAGGCGATTTGCCTCATATCGTTTTCTTTCATACCGCGTGTCGTTACTGCCGGTGTGCCGATGCGGATACCGCTGGTTATCTGCGGCCCCTTGGTGTCGAAGGGAATCCCGTTTTTATTAACGGTAATAGCGGCGTGGTCCAGAGCTTCCTGAGCTTCCTTGCCGGTAACGCCTTTGGCTGTTAAATCCACAAGCATCAGATGAGTGTCCGTACCGCCGGAAACAAGGCGAAAACCCTGATTTTTTAATTCATCCGCCATTGCCTGGGCGTTTTTAATAATTTGCCCTTGATATTCCTTAAACTCAGGAGTAAGAGCCTCTTTGAAGGCGACCGCTTTGGCGGCGATAATATGCATCAAAGGGCCTCCCTGCATGCCGGGAAATACGCGGCTGTTGATTGTTTTGCCGTACGCTTCCTTGCACATGATTAAACCGCCGCGCGGACCGCGCAATGTTTTATGTGTTGTGGATGTGACAAATTCGCAGACGGGAACCGGCGTCGGATGCAAACCGGTGGCAACCAGACCGGCAATGTGGGCGATGTCCGCCATAATTACGGCGCCGACTTCATCGGCCGCTTTACGGAAACGCGCGAAATCAATAGTCCGGGGATAGGCGCTGGCGCCGACCACGATCATTTTGGGTTTATGCTCACGCGCCAGCTTTTCCAGTTCGTCATAGTCAATAGTTTCCGTTTCTTTATTTACGCCGTAAGGGACAATTTTATAAAATTTACCGGAAAAATTGGCCGGGCTGCCGTGCGACAGATGCCCGCCGTGGGAAAGATTCATGCCGAGCACCGTATCGCCGGGCTGCACCGCGGCGAAATAAACAGCCATATTGGCCTGTGTGCCGGAATGCGGCTGAACGTTGATGCAATCCGCACCGAAAAGCTTCTGGCATCGCTCAATAGCAAGGCTTTCGGCAATATCCACAAATTCACAGCCGCCGTAATAACGCTTGCCGGGATAACCCTCTGCGTATTTATTGGTCATAATGGAACCCTGAGCTTCCAGTACGGCTTCGCTGACAAAATTTTCCGAAGCAATCAATTCAATCTTTCCCGCCTGTCTTCTTGTTTCCAACTGGATAGCGCGGGCGATTTCCGGATCAACTTTTTCCAAAAAAGACATGAATACAACTTCCTCCTCAATTTAATCTGATCGATATTTCTTGAATATTAAAACAGCATTAACGCCGCCGAAACCAAAAGTGTTGGACATGGCTGTGTGGATTTCTTTATGACGCGCCGCATTGGGTACATAGTCAAGATTACATTCAGCGTCCGGATTTTCCAGGTTGATGGTGGGAGGGATGATGCTCTCTGTTATAGCCTTTACGGCAAAAATAGCTTCCACGCCGCCGGCCGCTCCCAGCATATGGCCGGTCATTGATTTGGTCGAGCTTACCATCATATTCTGAATATGCCGGCCGAAAAGAGTTTTAATGGCCTGGGTTTCATATAAATCATTCAGCGGTGTTGATGTGCCGTGAGCGTTGATATAGTCTATGCTGGCCGGATTCAGACGGGAATCCTTCAGGGCGGCCATCATGCTGCGCACGGCTCCTTCATGGCCCGACGGCGGGGCCGCCATGTGGAAGGCATCGGAGGAACAACCGTAACCGGCTACTTCCGCGTAAATACGGGCACCTCTTTTCAAAGCAAAGGACAGTTCTTCGAGAACGATAATTCCACACCCTTCACCAATAACAAAGCCGTCACGATCCTTATCAAAAGGCCGGCTGGCTTTTTGCGGCTCATCATTGCGCACCGAGAGCGCCCGCATGGAATTAAAGCCGGCAACACCTAAAGGAACTATCGCCGCTTCCACTCCTCCGGTAATCATTACATCGGCATCATTATAAGCGATGGTTTTATAGGCGTCGCCGATAGCGGAAGTGCCGGCGGCGCAAGCCGTGACAGGACAATTAATGGGTCCTTTCGCGCCATGTCTTATCGAAACATGGCCGGCAGCCAGATTGGGCAGAATAGCCGGAACGGCAAAAGGAGAAATTTTGTGAGGTCCGCCGGACAGCAGGGCTCGTTCTTCCTGTTCAATTGTTGCCACGCCGCCGATAGCGTTGCCAATGATAACTCCGGTGCGATTGGCAATTTCGGAGCCGATGGTGAGAGCGGCGTCGTTTATGGCCATTGACGATGCCGCCAGAGCGTAGATAATAAAATCGTCGTAACGGCGCAGTTCTTTTTTATCAACAAACTGCAGCGGATCAAAGTTCTTCAGCTCCGCGGCGATTCTGGTTTTAAATCCCGTGCTGTCAAATTTTGTAATAGGGCCGACACCGGATTTTCCCGCAATTGCGCCTTCCCAGGATTCCTTTACGGAATTACCCAGGGGTGTCAATGCACCGAGGCCTGTTACAACGACACGCCTTTTCATTTTCCGGAAACCTGCTTTTTAAATTAGACTAATTAATGCCCTTGCTTTTAAGAAAATCAATGACGTTCTTAATTGTACGAATCTTTTCCAATTCTTCATCGGCTATTTCAAGACCGAAAACCTCTTCCATTTCCATGATCAATTCCACGAGGTCCAGCGAATCAGCGCCCAAATCATCAATAAAAGAAGCCTCCGGAACACATTCTTCCCTTGTCACATCCAGCTGCTCCATAACAACCTTTATGACTTTCTCTTCTAATGTCATGTAAAGTCCTCCTCAAATCGTTTATCGCTTTTTGCCGCAAATTTGAAATAATGCAAGTGTTTTTACCCTTTTTTAAAAAATAATTCCTCTTTTTTTTTAAGGGCAAAGCAATGCTGCGGTTTTTTGTAAAGAAACTGCATCTTCAATGCAGAACAACTGAATATTTTTATTAATCCTTTTAATCAGGCCGCACAGTGTTTTTTTGGGGCCTATTTCCACAATTGTTTGGACATCCATTGCGGACATTTTATCCACGGTTTGCCGCCATTGAACGGGAGAAATAATCTGATTGACCAGAAACTGCTTGGCGTTTTCCCTGCTGTAAAACATTTCAGGATTGCAGTTCGGGATTACCGGTATTGCAAAGTCTTTAAAGGTGACCCCGGCCAGAGTTTCCGCAAAACGGTCAGCGGCGCTCTGCAGAAGGCCACAGTGGCAGGGGACGCTGATCGGCAGTTCGACGACTTTCACTGCCCCTTTTTTTCTGGCTTCCACCATCACTTTTTCCACTGCGGCGGCGTGACCCGAAACGACAATTTGCTGCGGAGCGTTTTCAATGGCCACGGAGACCCTGGATTGCCCGGTGCTTATTTCCCGGCAGATTTCCGCAACCGAACCATCATCCATGCCGATGATGGCCGCCATAGCTCCTTCCCCCGGGGAGCAGGCTTCCTGGTGATAACGAGCACGGGCCTGCACCAGTAAGAGGACATCGGCAAAATCAATTGCCCCTGCCGCGTATAGAGCGCAATATTCTCCCAGGCTGTGTCCGGCTATGACATAAGGCGAGATATTTGTCTCTTTTTTGAAAACATCGTGCAGAGCCATGCTCAGAGTTAAGACGGCAATCTGCGTATTAACCGTTAAGTCGAGAACTTCCTGAGGCGACTCCAGGCAAAGTTTGCGAATATCAACGCCGAGCACAGAACTGGCACGATCAAAAACTTTTCTCGCCGTATCGTATCCGGCAAGCAGTGTTTTTCCCATTCCCGTATGTTGAGTACCCTGCCCGGGAAAGACGAGCGCTATTCTTGTCATTTATTTTCTCGTTAAAAGACAATTCGACTTCAAGAAACTTTTTCTATCGCCTTGAATTCCCTTCCCTTATAGGTATGGCACTTGGGACAAACGCGATGAGGCAACTTCGGCTCATTGCATTGGGGGCAAAGGGATGTTGAAGGGGTTGTTAAAAAATCGTGAGCCCTTCTCGTATTGCGCCTGGTGCGCGAATGTCTTTTTACTGGATTTGGCATGATTTATCCTCTTTTTCAGTTTTTTAATTTGAAATTCTTTAAAACCGCCAGGCGTTCATCAATAAATTCCGCATGGCAACTGCATGAAGCATTGTTTAAATTAATTCCGCAGCGCGGACACAGTCCCCGGCATTCTTCCGAGCAGAGAGCCTTAATAGGTATCTGAAGGATTATCTGCTCATAGAGCAAAGGTTCCAGATCAATAATGTCGCCGCGATAATAACTGATTTCCAGATCATCAGCGGATAATTCCAGCTCTTCTTCGGTTTCCAAGCGAAATGGCACAAGCGTGTAGGAAAAATCGCTGTTCAGAGGAAGACTGACGTTTTCCAGACAACGGCTGCAGCAAATATCAAGTATTGCGGCGATTTTACCCCTGATGATGATATCACTACCGGCTTTGCTGATCAGGCAGTCAGCGGTCATTTCCCGCAAAGTAAAATTGGTTTCGCCTTCATCAGGCAACAGATCTTTAAACCAGCTGCCGCTTTCGGTCAGGCAAAGATGCAGACCCTGTTCCGGGATAGTGACTACATTAATTTTCAAAGAATCCGGCATTTTAAATATGACCTGAAAAACCTACCTGCCCTTAATTTTAAGGGGTGGAGTTAATTACAAATTATGCCCCTTGTCAAGAACAATTTATTAGCCTCGTCAAATTGTCGTTGATTTATGTTCTCCTTCCTGCTAGGGTTTTTGCCATAAAGTCGCCGGCAGGAAGTTGCTTTAATAACTAAATGATATCGTTGGCGTTATGATATAGCCATAACACGAAAAAGGTGATTTGTGGATATTACAGAGGAAAAACACCTTCAGGAAAAGGTCATTTTTTATGAGGCCATTCTCAACAATATTCTCAACGGTGTTTTAATTACCGATCCCGAGGGAAAGGTCATCTTCTTCAGCGAAGCATACGGCAAATTTCTGGGATTGGATCCAGAAACGCAAATCGGCAGGCATACCTCTGAGGTTGTCGAAAATTCCCGCATGCATATTGTAGCAAAAACAGGCATTCCGGAAATTAACCATCCCCAAAGAATTAACGGGCACAACATGGTCGTTCAGCGTATTCCGATAAAAATTGACGGCAAGCTTGTTGCGGTTTTCGGCCAGGTTATGTTTGCCGATGTCAAAGACGTGCATGTGCTGGCCGGTAAGTTGAGTATTCTGGAATCGAAAGTTAAACTGTACGAAAAAGAGTTGGAAAATCTCCGGGCGTCCAAATATGGTTTTAAAAATATTATCGGTCGCAGCATGGTCATGGTGGATATCAAAAATCTTGCCCTGAAAGCCGCCAAGGGGAATGCTCCGATAATGCTTACCGGCGAAAGCGGTACCGGCAAGGAACTCTTTGCCCACGCCATCCACCGCGCCTCCGATCGCCATATGTTTCCCTTTGTGCGCATTAATTGTTCGGCTATTCCCAAGGATTTGATGGAAAGCGAACTTTTCGGCTACGAGCAAGGCGCTTATACGGGAGCCGGCACCAAAGGAAAGCCGGGCAAATTTGAACTGGCTCACCAGGGGACAATCTTTCTTGATGAAATCAGCGAATTATCTCTTGATATGCAACCCAAGCTGCTGCGGGTTTTGGAAGAAAAAGAAATAGAGCGGGTGGGCGGAAACCGCATTAATAAAATTGATTTCCGGCTTATCGCCGCGACGCATGAAAATCTGGAAAAAAGAGTCAAAGAAGGAAAATTCCGCAAAGATTTATATTACCGGATCAATGTCATCCCATTAAATATACCGCCGCTGCGGGAAAGAAAAGAAGACATTTCTCTGTTGTCGAACCACCTGGTTGAATCGTTAGGCAAGGATTGCGGCACCAATGTTCTGAAAATTTCACCGGACGTTCTGAAAATATTTGAAAAATATGAATGGCCGGGCAATGTTCGCGAACTTTCCAATGTTATCGAAAGAGTACTGTGTTCGCTGGAGGGTGTGACGGATACCATGCTGCCGGAGCATTTGCCGCTTTTCTTTCGCACTTTGACCAGCAAACCAGCCAAACCTTATTCTGTCATTCTGAAAAATATTAAGGATGATTCGGAAAGAGACGCGCTTGTCCAGGCCATGCGCATGACAGAAAATAACAAAAATAAGGCGGCCCGGATGCTCGGCATCCATCGCACGGCCCTTTATAAGAAATTAAAGAAACTCAACATTCCTTTATAACAGCCTATTCGTGCCTTTTGATTATTTCCTGACAAAGACCGGAAAAATCTTCAGCGCCATGGCTTCTCGGCGCGTATTCGAAAATAGTCTGTCCGAAACTGGGGGCTTCCGCAACCGCAATGTTTTCGCGAATAACAGTGGAAAATAAAATTTTGCCGAAACGCTCGCCGATTTTTTCCATAATGGCATTATTTAATCTTTTGCGCGAATCGAAACGGGTGGCAATGATTCCCGATATTTTCAGTTCGCTGTTATAGCGCTCTTTCACTTGTTCGATACGGCTTATCAGCCTGGACATGCCTTTCAACGCCAGAAACTCCATCTGCAGGGGAATATAAATCTCCCGGCTACAGGCCAGAGCATTTATGGTCAGAAATCCCGCGGCAGGCGGACAGTCAATAATAATATATTCTTTATCACGAACATCCGCTAGTTTATTTTTTAAGGTAAATTCACCATCGGGAAAGGCGGCCGGTTCACTTTCAATTTCCGACAGGTCAAGGTTTGCCGGCAGCACACTTATTCCATTGTGTTCCAGAATTGTTGCGGCAAGACCGGTCTCGCCTTTCAGAACTGAATAAACTGTTTTTTCCAGATCGTGCGCGGCAATGCCCAGAGAATAGGTCAAATGAGCCTGAGGATCAAAATCCACCAGCAGAACTTCCCTGCCCAACAGAGTCAATCCGGCTGCGATATTCAAAGCGCAGGAGGTTTTACCCACTCCCCCTTTCTGGTTAAAGAGTGCCAGAATCTTCGGCTTCTTCATTAATAAACCTTACTGTTCTTTAAAAATCATCATCCGGTGCCGGCAGCGACTTCTTTTTCGGTGCCGCCGTCTTTCGCAAAATATTTCTTCCTGTTGCTTCCGGCAGAGCAACAAATGCTTTCCTCTGCATGTTGCCGCTGCCACCGACCAGGGCTACCAGGTCCACCACGGATTCTTTCATGGTTTTGGACTGGGCACTCAATTCTTCTGAAGCCGAGGCTGTTTCTTCAGCGTTGGAGGCGTTACTTTGCACGATTTTATCGAGATCATTCACTGCTTTGCTGATTTGTTCAATGCCTTGCGCCTGTTCATGGGACGCCGCCGCAATTTCGCTGATCAGTTCACTGATTTTCCCCGAACTTGCGGTCACCTCATTAAAATCCTGATTAGTCTTGGCGACAATTTCGGAACCATTCTTTATTTTGATTACCGTATCTTCGATTAATACACCCGTATTTTTTGCAGCTTCAGCGGAGCGCAACGCCAAACTGCGCACCTCTTCGGCTACTACTGCAAAACCAGCGCCGGCTTCTCCGGCACGGGCAGCTTCGACGGCCGCGTTTAAGGCCAGCAGATTTGTCTGGAAAGCAATTTCATCGATGGTTTTAATTATTTTGGAAGTTTGCTCGCTTGCTCCGGAAATCTCGCCCATGGCCCGGATTAAATCTTTCATCGAGTCGTTGGCCCGGCCGACTACCTGTTGAGTTTGGCTCATCAATTGGTTGGCCTGGGTGGAGTTATCGGCATTTTGTCTGGTCATGGAAGACATTTCTTCCAGCGAAGATGAAGTCTCCTCAACCGCCGCCGCCTGCTGTGATGCTCCATCCGCCAGAGATTGACTGGCCGCGGAGATTTGGGTGGCCGCTCCGTCGATCTGGTTGCTGGCATTATCCAGGTCGAACGAAGTTGTTTGAATGACCTGAAACACTTTTCTGGTTTGAATATACAGACCGGCAATAATTAAACCGACAGCAATAAGACTGCATAATAAAGATAAATACATGATCTGATTTAAAGAAGAGAAAAGCTCGGATTTCGGCGCAGTGACGCAAATCATCCAGTCTTTTTTACTTGCCATGCCAAAGCTGACTATTTTTTTCTCACCTTCAAAAGTATATTCTATCGAACCTTGTTTTTGGGTGAGCATCTTTTTGCCCCAATCGTATTTGGATATATCGAGCTTGAGGATATTTTCTTTCTTGGGGTGGGCGAGAATTATTCCCCTGGAATCGACCATATAAATGTAGCCGGTCTTGGCGATTTTGAATTTGGATATTAACAGATCGGCAAAATAAGTTAACGAAACCGGCGTGCCGATCAGGCCGACGACTTTACCGGTATTATCACTGACAGGAGAAGAAACAAGAACAATGGGCTGGCCGGTGGCCATGGATTTCTGCACATCCCCCACCCATGTTTTGTTTTCTTTGGCCTTTTCCACGTTTATCTTGAATCCGGCATTTTTGGATAAATCATTGCCGACAGACTGGCCCGCAATGGCGTCAATGTTAATAACTCCATAAGTATCCGCCACCCACATATCTTCCAGAATGGGATAAAACTTATGAAATCCGACCAAGCGGGATTGCGCGGTGGCCAGTTCTTTTTCCAGGCAGGCATCTTTAAAAACATCCAATTGGGCCAGTACCTGCACATCCCGGATACGGTCATCAACCCACATATCGATTTCCGCTGTAGTCTTATGGGCGATTTGCTCCATACTGTCGAGTTGACCGCTAACGATGGCGTTTCTGGCAACTATATAATTCAATACCCCCAATAAGAAAATAGCGATAATCGCTATCGGTATTATAGTGTAAAGAAGCTTATGTTGAAAATTAGCATTGCGGCCCATCCTTACATTTCTCCTTTCCGGATATTATATACATTGCCTGCTGAATTCTTTAATGATTTCAGATATATCTCCTGGTTTCTGCATTGGGAGCAGATGTCCTGCAGCGGCAACCGCCTGATACTTTCCCCGACTCAGCAGCGAAACAGCCCTTTTAATATCAACGAATTTTTTATTTTCGCTTGCTTCGCCTTCCAAAACAAGAACAGGACAGGATATCCTGCTTAATAAAGGCCAGGGATTGCAAAATCTGCCGCCCATAAAGAGCGCCGCTTCACATTGCGGTGAGCACGTCAGATGAAGGCTGCCGTCTTTTTGTTTCTGCATGCCGAATTCGAAATAAATCTGCAGCGCTTTTTCGTCCCATCCCGCAAAAAGGCTTTTTGCCCGCAAATATTTCCAAGCCTCCTGCTCGTTTTGCCAGTGATTTACTCTTTTGATTGATCTGCTGGCCAGAGGGTGATCCTTCAGCTTCAATGGCATGGAGTAAAATGCTGCCGGTAAAAAAATCGGTTCGATGAGAACAATGCCCCTGGCTTGCAGTCCATAAAGAGCATTGGCGATAGTCAATACCGTTGCTCCCATGGAATGTCCCACCAGCAAAGGGTCTGTAATTTTTAATTCCCGGCAAAAGGCGGCTACGTCTTTTGCTATTACCTCCCAGTCAAGACCACCTTCTTCCGGATCGGACGGGCGATAATTGCAGATAAAGGGTGCAAGGGAGCGAAAACGCGGAATTATTTGTTCGATTACCGGCTGCCACAGCCAGGGAAGAAACCCTGTGGCATGTAAATATATTATGGCCGGAGATTTACCGGCAAAATCAAGATATGGTAATTGAGCGTCGCCGATATTCAACGCCTCGAGTTCCGGCATTTTTTCGGCAGAGTGCCGGGAAGTTTGCTGTTCCGGTCCCGGCCTTCTCATGTACCAACGCGATCCATGAGGATAGCTTCTTCGACGGACAAGACACTATCAATATCCAGCAGTATCTTGATTCCTCCTCCTACCTTCGCCAAACCCAGAATGAATTCCGTATTGAGTTTGGTGCCGAATGCCGGAGTTTCTTCAATGTCTGCTGACTTGATATTCAATACTTCGGAAACTGAATCCACGACAATACCCATGAGGATGGTGCGCCCCTTGGCCGATATTTCCACCACTATGATGCAGGTTCTTTCCGTATATTCCGCCTGCTGTATGGAAAATTTCGCCCGCAGATCGATAACGGGAATTACCTTGCCGCGCAGGTTAATAACACCTTTTATATAATCAGGCGTCTGGGGGACGATTGTTATAGTCATCATACCGATGATTTCTTTAACCTTCAAAATGCCGATGCCATATTCCTCGCCGGCCAGACTGAAAGTCAGATATTTTCCTTCTCTGTCACCCATAACCTTTACCGCTTGATTAATTACTGTCGCATGTTCCCCCATAGTTAATCTCCTTCATCCGAATTGTTCTGCCGGGTCGCAACTGGTTGTTGCGGTTGCCGCAGAAAAGCTAATAATGTTTATCAAGAACACAATAATCTCTGATTAAAAAATAAATACTGCTGCAGCGATAACAGTTGTATATTTATTGTTTTTTAAAATTGTTGATTGCGTTACGTTGCGTGTGCGCACTATCTTACCGCTGATTTTGAATATTTCTTTTTTCTCATCCCAGCTTTCGTCAACGTTAAAATCAATGCCCAGGGTTGATGCCAGCATGGCGGCGGCCATATCTTCCGCGTAATCACCAGCCTGCTTTTCTGTTGCTCCATAAGCATGATGTTCGCTGATGTAGCCGTAGGAGTTTTTATCGGCCGGAATCGCGCAACCAACGGAAGCGGCCAGCAGTCTTTTCGGTTCATTACTGCAACAGCGGCTCATCACACAAAAGGTTATCGCGCCCGCCACCAGTTCCTTTAAGCCCTGCGCTTTGGAAATCATCTTGCATTGCGGCGGGAAAATGCTCGATACCTGAACCAGATTGCATTTTTCAATTCCCGCATCACGCAAAGCGCGCTCGAATGAATGAAGCTCGTCTTTATGAGTGCCTACACCCTTGGTAAAGAATATTTTCTTCGGTACAAAATCATGCACTTTCCTGCTCCTTCTTTCCCGACCGGTAAGCCGGGACAATTTAAATTATTTTTCCGGCATTATTCATCCGCCTGCCGTCTGGGCAAAAGCGGTATTGCTGTAAAGATATTCCACCTTTTCTTTGTGCATTAACTCCTGGGCGGCCATTTTTAAGAGCATTGTTTTTATTTCGCCGGCCGGATGCAACCCGGCCATTGCCTGATAAAAATTGTACGATTTAAGCTCACGTGCGGCGGCCAGCAGATAAACATCCTTGCTATCCATATTGTAATTTACTTCGGGCGGCGCAAGAAAGGCGGCAATTTTATCTCCCACTGCCTGCTCGGCATTGCCGGCCTCGCTGATAAAATTATCGCGGCGATAACGCAGCAAAAATTCTTTATGTTTTCCTTCCTCGGCAGCTAAATACAAGAGTGTATCCTGTGTTGCTTTATCAGTAACTTTTTCCGCCAGATTTGAATAAAAGAGCCTGGCTTCTTCTTCATTAGCGATGGCTTTTTCAATAATCGCGTCAAATTGAAGATTTTTCATATCTAATACTCCGTTAAAACTGACAGACCTCTTTCTCCTACCAGAATAATCCGTGTATGCGTCAGCCGCTGGGCGATCAGTTTCGCAGTCGCCTGCATGATTTTTAAACCAACAGCACAATCTTCATCAATAATTTTGCGCAGAAGGGCTGCATCAAAAACAATTAAACGGGAATCATCTATGCAGAGGGCGCCCAGGGTGTAAATGTATGGCTCCATAACAGCCGACCAGCCCATGGCCTCGCCTTTGGTAATCATATCCACGGTAACCTGCATGGGAGGTTTGTGCGGCCCCATATAATTTTCCATAAATAAGACGACTTTCCCCTCTGTAACAATATAGAGGCTTTTCGCTTCATCTCCTTTTTGATACATCTGGGTGCCGGCGGCATGTGATTCTTCTTTAGCCAGAGAGGCTAATTTCCCTAACTGTTCATCGCTGAAACCTTGAAAAAAAGGGATAGTTTTTCAAAGAGCTAACCTCAATCATAAGACATCTCCTTTTTATTAATTTGTTTCGTTCTCCTTATACCAGCCTTCGATTTCTTATGCCAGAAAATTATTTACCGAAAGTGCTGACGGACAGTCATTACACCTTGCTCAAAATACAAAAAGGGTTTATAAATCTTTCAAAATAAAGGCGAAAGAATTAACATGAAGCAAATTTTCTGGATACTGTTTGTTCTGATCTGGAGCCTTACCGGCTGTATCAGAACACCGGAAACCATCAAGGACATAAGCGAATTGCCCCAGGATCATGTTTTTTACCGGAACGATCTGAAGAATCCCCGCGATATTATGGCGCCGGCAGCGCAAAATCTCTTAAATGAAGATTATAATATCATTTATTTTTCCGTTTGGCATCAGAAAGAACCGTTCCATGCCCTTCCGGAAAGGGTAACCGCTGATTTTAAAAAATTCGGTCGGAAAACCGGTTACGGCGAAAACAAGAAAAAGCATACCTCTGCCTGGCTGAAAAAACTCCGGCAAAACGCCGCACTGGCCGGATATCCCAATGCCCTGTATCCGGCAATTACCACGAGAGCCTGCGACATGAGAATACTGCCGACGCAGCAGCCGCATTTTTCCAGCACTGAAGGCGACAGCTGCGGATGGCCATTCGACAACCTGCAAAGATCATCTGTTGCCGCCAATGCCCCGCTTTTTGTCTGCCATATCAGCGCCGACAAAGCCTGGGCTTTGGTGGAAACCGATTTTGCCTTTGGCTGGATACCCGTTCAGGATTTTGCCGCCGTAGATGAAGCTTTCATCAAAAAATGGGAAACAGGCCGTTACGCGGTTATTACCAGAGACAAGATTACGGTGAACGGTGCCAGGGAAGAGTTTCTGCTCAAAGCATCGCTGGGTTATATATTCCCACTGGTGCGGAACACCGCGGAAAAAAGGGAACTTCTGGTAGCTGTAGCCGACGAGAACAATAAAGCCGTTATCAAAAGCGGTTTCATTAACCGCACTGAGGCGGCCGCAAAGCCGCTGCGCTTTAACTCGCTGAATGCCGTAAAAATTGCCAACGAACTAATCGGCGAACCTTACGGCTGGGGAGGGCTTTACGGAAATCGCGATTGCTCCGCCCTGACCAGGGATTTTTTTGCCGTTTTCGGCCTCTGGTTGCCGCGTCATTCACAAGATCAGGTGAAAGAGGTCGGATCTTATATCAATCTGGCCGGCCTGAATCCGGAAGAAAAGGAAAAAACAATTCTAACCAGGGGTATTCCCTATCTGACAATCATCTGGCGCAGAGGCCACATTATGCTTTATATCGGCGAGCAGGAAGGTCGCGCGCTGGTTTTCCACAACATCTGGGGTATCAGAATCAGGGATTTACAGGGCAAACAGGGAAGAAAGATAATAGGTCAGGCGGTGATTACCACTCTGCAACCGGGGCAGGAATTAATAGCTCTTGATGCCGGAGGAGGAGATTTGCGGGCCAATATTTCCGGAATGAGCATTCTGGCCGCTGATAACTAACCATTCCCCGGAAGCGGGCTGATAAATGTATAAATACAAACTTACCCTGGAATATGACGGCACCAATTACAGCGGCTGGCAGGTGCAAAAAAATGCCAGGAGCATTCAAGGCATTTTGATTAAAACCGCCGAAAATTTTCTGGAGACGCCTGTCGGAATTCAGGGCGCCGGGCGCACCGATGCCGGCGTTCATGCTCTGGGTCAGGTCGCTCATCTGGAAACAGCAAAACAAATTGACGCGGAGAGATTGCGGTTCGGACTCAACGACAATCTGCCGGCCGGTATTAACATCCTGCATGTTCAGCAGGCCAATCCCCGTTTTCATGCCCGTCATCATGCCAAAAGCCGCAGCTATCTTTATCTTATTGCCCGGAGACGCACGGCTCTTGCCAAACGCTATGTCTGGTGGATAAAAGATATTCTGGATGTTAAAAAGATGCAGCGGGCGCTGGCGCATTTTGCCGGTTTTCATGATTTTGCTTCTTTCGCCGACAAAAAAATGGACAAGGATACATCAACGCAAGTCAACATCGAGGCTGTGCAATTAAAAGAATTCA
This sequence comes from Deltaproteobacteria bacterium, assembly GCA_022703375.1. Lineage (GTDB taxonomy): Bacteria > Desulfobacterota > Syntrophia > Syntrophales > Smithellaceae > JAKLDS01. The sequence continues at coordinate 35,827 of JAKLDS010000006.1, forward strand.
ACAATATAATTGCCATCCGTATCGTCGGCTCTCATTTTCTCTGGAAGATGGTGCGGCGCATCGTTGGCGTAACAGCCGAAGTCGGACGAGGCAAATTATCCGTCAGCGATATTGAAAAAATGCTCAATTCCTATTCGGATAAGCCGGCAAAATTTACGGCTCCGCCATCCGGACTCTTTCTGGAAAGTGTTTTATATGAAGGCGATAAATTACAGGAGATGAAACCACCGATTTGGTTGTGACGATCAGGCGCTTAGGCTAAAGATAGGAGCCAGAAGACAGAATTCATAATTAAGATATGATCAAATTCAATATTCTGCATTCTGACTTCCGTATTCTTTATTCAGACCCCCTGACAAGGAGGATTCCATGAACGGCTATACGGGCAAATTTCTGGACATTGATTTGACTCAAGGCAGTTGTAAGGATTTCACTCTCGATGCGGCCAGACTGAAAAAATTCATCGGCGGCAGTTCTCTGGCCGCGTCGCTTTATCTGGAAAGATATAACCTGCATGCCGATCCTCTGGCTCCGGAAAACCCCCTGATGATTATAAACGGCCCGCTGGTCGGCAGCGGTTTTCCCGGCTCATCACGTTTTGCCGTTGCCGCCAAATCCCCGCAGACCGGCATCTGGGGCGAGGCGGCCTGCGGCGGAAATTTTGGTCCCGAGCTGAAAAAGGCCGGCTTTGACGGTATTATCATCACTGGTGCCAGCTCCTCTCCCGTAGTCCTCTCCATCATAAACGGTGAAGCAAAAATTTCTTCCGCCGAAAATCTCTGGGGTAGAGACATCTATGATGTTACCGATGTCCTCAAGAAGGAAGATAAAGGATGGAAAGTTCTGGCGATTGGGCCGGCCGGAGAAAACCTGGTCAAATATGCCGCCATCGCTAATGACAAAGCCCATTTTATCGGCCGCACCGGCCTGGGAGCCGTCATGGGTTCCAAAAAGCTGAAAGCCGTTATTGTCCGGGGTAATCAGTCACCGGGTAAAGCCGATGAACAAAAGTACAAGGAGATTTTCAAGGCTGCCGTGCAGGAAATTAAAGAATCCGCTTTTGCCGAATCACTGCATCTGATGGGATCGGATGCCGCGATGGATTTAGGCATGATGACAGGCGATGTTCCGGTAAAGAACTGGACATCGGGCGGCGATTTTGAGCTGTCGTCCAAACTCAGCGGTCCCACCATGCGGGAAACTTATCTGACCCGCGCTCATGCCTGTGCCAATTGTCCGGTCGCCTGTAAAAGAGTGGTGGCGGTGAAAGACGGTCCCTGTCTGACGGAAGAGGGGCCGGGGCCGGAATACGAAACCTGCTGTACCTTCGGCACCCTGATTATGAATTACGATCTGGCCGCAGTCATCAAAGCCAACGAACTTTGCAACCGTTACGGTATGGATACCATCAGCGCCGGGGCGACCATTGCCATGGCCATGGAACTCTATGAAAAAGGGATTGTCAACAGACAGAAGACCGATAATCTGGAGCTAACCTGGGGCAATATGGATGCCGTTTTCGCTCTTTTGAAAAAAATTGCCTATCGGGAAGGCTGGGGCGACATGCTGGCCGAGGGATCTGCTGCCGCTGCCCGGAAACTTGGCGGCAGCGCCATTGATTCTGCAGTTCATGTCAAGGGATTGGAATTGCCCATGCATGATCCGCGCGGCTTTCACGGCATGGGGCTCGCTTACATGATGTCCAACCGCGGCGCCTGCCACTTGCAGCATGCCGCCATGGGAATGGAACAGGGAATGGTTTCCTGGCCGCAGCTCTTTGCCATGAAAGAGGACTACGACGGCAAAACATCGGAGGGCAAGGCCCTGCTCGTTTTTAATGCGGAAAATTACGGCATTCTCGGCAACAGCCTTTCCATCTGCCACTATCTGATGTACTGCCTGAAGCCGGAAACGGTCAGAGACGCTTTTAACGCCGTTACCGGTTTTAACTTTGAATTTCAGGATTTCCTGCTCTGCGGCGCGCGTGATTGGACGTTGAAGCGCGGCATTAATAATTTGCTCGGCGTTTCGGTTAAAGATGACGTCCTGCCGAAAAAAATTCTCACGCCGCTGACGGATGGCGCCGCCAGCGGGTCAGTTCCCGATATGGAATTGCTGCGCAATGAATATTATGCGATTCGCGGCCTGACAGCGGAAGGAATTCCGAAGGAGGAAAAGCTGCGGGAACTGGGGTTGGAGGAACTGAGAAGAAAACTTTATGAAAATAAATGAGGCTGGGGTTAATAATATGACTCAATCGTGCTCAGAATCTTTTTACGACCATGCAGAGCTCTCGCTGCGTTGCCAAAGCAAAAACTCGTCCACCGTCGGTGGACTCAAACACTTGCTTTGGCGGACACTCCGCTGCGAGGGCATGGTACCCGTAAAAAGCTTAATTCGCACTTTCTGAGTCATATTATTCTATATTGGATTAGTAGTTCTAAAAATATAGGGAGGATGAAAAATGGCCGAATACAAAGCGTTTACTCAGGAATGGATGGATGCGTGGAAAGAAAAAATCACCGGTTCACAGGAATATAAGGAAATCGCCAAAGACTGGGAAGGCAGTGTGTCAATAACAGTCAATGCCGATCCGTCGAAAAATGTTCCGGAGACGGTTTACATGTTTACCGATTACTGGCATGGCGATGTGCGTGATTTTGTTCTTTGCGATGCCGCGCGCGCGCAGACGGCAAAATTCGTTATGAGCGGAGATTATGCCCGCTGGAAACAGGTTGCTAAAAAAGAACTTGACGCCACCAAAGCGCTGATGCAGGGAAAATTAAAGCTCAAGGGTGACCTGACTTACGTTGTCCGCAACATCAAGACGGTCAACAAAGTCATTGATCTCTTGACCGAAGTAAACACCATTTTTCCGGACGAGGGGTGAACTATGGCTTACGATCAGGATTTGTCATTTGTTTATCTGGGGACGACCAAGGTAATTTTCGGCATCGGGTCTTCCTCGCAGGAGTTAGAGGCGGAAATGAATTCGCTGCACTGTTCCCGGGCAGTTGTTGTCACCGACCAGGGTATTATTAAAGCCGGACTGCTCGATAAAATAACGGCGGGGTTGGGAGCTAAATGTGTGGGTGTTTATAGCGACATTCCGCAGGATACGGGCATTGATGTTGTGGATAAAGCAGCGGCATTTGCCAGGGCAAAAGGGGCGGATATCCTGATCAGTGTCGGCGGCGGCAGTGTTATTGATACCGCCAAATGCATGTGCATTTTGCTCACCGAAGGCGGTTCTCTTAATGATTTTGAAGGTATTCAATTGCTGACGCGCCCGCAGCTGCCCCACGTTGTAATTCCCACCACGGCGGGCACGGGCAGCGAAGTAACCTGGGCGGCGGTTGTTTTTGACAAAAGCAAAGGACAGAAAATACTGATTGTCGAATCTTTCAACGCGCCGCGGGTCGCTATTCTTGACCCGCAGTTAACAGCCAAGCTGCCTCCTCTTTTAACGGCTTCCACCGGCATGGACGCCTTTTGTCATGCCGTTGAGGCGATATCTTCAATGCAGCGTGAGCCGGTTGCCGATGCGCTGGGCATGCATGCCCTCCGCCTTTTAACCAAATATCTGCCGATCTGTGTTGCAGACGGCTCAAATCTTGCCGCACGCGGGCAGGTGCAGCTGGCAGCGACAATGGCCGGCTGGGCTTTCGGCAATGCGATGGTGGGTTTGGTGCATGCCATGGCGCATTCCATCGGCGCCGTCGCCCATGTGCCGCATGGGATTGCCAACGGAATCCTGCTGCCTCACTGCATGGAATTTAATATTCCCGCTGCGGAGGATTATTATGCTGCTGTTGCCGAAGCTATGGGAGTCAGAAGAAACGGGCAATCGGATGGCGAGGCGGCCCGGGCTGCAGTAAAGGCCGTCTTTGCTTTGACAAAAAAAATCGGTCATCCGCAAAAGCTCTCTGAATGCGGCGTGCAGGAAGAACATATTATCAAAGCGGCTGAGTTGAGCATGTCGGACGGCTCGATTATCAACAACGCCCGCTTTGTAACCGGCGCTGATGAAGTTCTGGGAATATTCCGCCAGGCTCTGTAAAAAGGGTAAAGGTAGTTATTTATGGATTACAGTATAGTCAACAATGCGCAGGATTTGCCGTTTTCTTTCATCGTGCAGGATATTATCGCGGGTAATTTGGAACGCTCCGCAGCCAAGCTCGCGGTTTTTAAAAAGATGGAGGGCATTGCCGCAATTGACCTGCCGGATATTGCCGCGGCTGTTACTCTCATCTTTCAGCGCGGGAAGTTGACGCTGGAAACGGGTATTGTCAGCAATCCGGCCATTATAATTAAAACATCATCGGATATTGTGACGGATCTGAATCTGCTGAAAATCTGCTGCGGTCTGCCCTGTTATTTTAATGCCTCAGGCCGACGCGTGCTGCGTCACCTGCTCGCGGGTAATCTCCGGATTAAAGGTTTGTTTACGCATCCGGTGTTGCTCAATCGTTTTACGGAGATTATGTCGGTTATATAAAACTGTTTGCGAAAACAGCAATGAACTATGGAAATGAGCAATCAGAAAAAAACATTCCGGCCGGCCGCCTTGTTGCGGCGGGCGGGAATTTATCTGATTCATCTGGGTGTCGTTCTGGTTATCATGGCCGCCCTGATCAGTTATTTCCGTGCCTGGAGTTTCCCTTTGAAAATTTCCGCAGGGGAAACAATCAGCTTGCTGCCCTGGCCGCAGGAAGTTCCGGCGGAGTTCAAAAAAATAGGCTTGTGTCTGGAAAAATTCACGGTGGATTACTACGAGGATGGACGCTCGAGAGATTATCAGGCAACTTTCGTGCTGGGTGACGGCAGTAAGGTGTTTCCTGCCCGGTTATTGACCATCAACAATCCGCTTCGCTATAAAGGAATTAATTTTTATCTGACGGGGTGCGGAGTCACCCCGGCCAATTATTTCCTGAAGGTTAAAAAGAACGGCCGGATGCTGGCCATGACCGCGGCCGAGGAAGACACGAAATTTGACATGAATAATTTTACAATAAAATTCCTGCGCGTGGAAGAGGATGTCCAGGGCTTCGGACCGGCGGTAAAAATAGCGGTAAGCGAAGGAAAGCGGTCGCAGGATATGTGGATTTTTCAGAATAGGGAAAAGATAAAAAAGAAAAATCAGCAGATTTTCCGGGAAAAGCCCGTGCTGGACCCCGCTTATTTTAAACCCTATCACTTTTCTCTTACTTCCGATGAACCCCGGCTTTATGTTTTGCTGAAAATTGCTCACGATCCGTCGGTGACGCCGGCCGCCGCCGGAGGACTTGCGCTTGTTCTGGGTGTTTTTACGGCATTTTTATTTTCCCGGGCGCGCCGGACTGCCGAAGGCAATCGCCGGCTTTCAGCAGTAAAAAAATATTTTGCCGGAAACAAGAGAGGCCGCGATGCATGATATTCTTCTTTTGCAACTGACGTTGAGTTTTTATGTCATTGCTTTGCTGCTCGATCTGCTGCGGTTTTTCGTTAACGCAAAAGCAGTTTTCCGCTTTTCCTTTATTTTTTCATCCGTCGGATTCGTTTTGCATAACATGGCGATAATTTTGCGCTGGCTGTTGTCGGGGCATGTGCCGCTGGCCAGTTTTTACGAGTCACTGATTTTCCTCAGCTGGGCGATTGTTTTAATTAATCTTTTTATTGAAATTAAATACGTCAGACGGGATTTACGTGTATTTATGCTGCCGCTGGGCTCTCTGATGATAGCGGCAGCTTTATTCTCACCGTTGGTTAGCCCGCGTATTGAGCAGCTTCCGCCCGCCCTGCAAGGCGGCTGGCTTGTTATTCATGCTGCCGCTTGCCTGATCGGTTTTGCCGCATTTGCGGCCGCGTTTGCGCTGGGATTGCTGCATTTTATTAAAAAAGCCGTCGCGGGAACTAAAGGGCTGATGCTGGCAGCACCGTCTCTTCTGTCCATCAACTTCTGGATTTATCGCTTTGTCCGCTGGGGGTTCCTTTTTCTGGTGGTCGGTATCGTCACCGGTTCCGCCTGGGCTTACAGCGCCTGGGGGACTTACTGGAGCTGGGATCCGAAAGAGACCTGTTCACTAATTACATTGCTTGTGTACGCCGTAATGCTTCATTTACGCCAAACAGGCTGGAAACAGAGAAATATTCCGGCTCTGTTGTCCATAGCCGGATTTATCCTGGTGCTCTTTACCTACTGGAGCTCCTTCATATTTAACAGCTTGCACAACTATAATTAAGGTTTGGGAAAGATTTCTTTGAAAAGCATAAAGCATTGTATTATAAAATACCGAAACGAGGAAATTGTTATGGCGACTATAAAGGTAAACGGCGTCAATATTTATTACGAACTTAAGGGGAAGCCGGAAGGGGACGAAGCGGTTGTTTTTTTGAACGGCATAATGAGTACGGTGGCCGGCTGGGCGCTGCAGGTGCCGACTTTTGCAAAGGCCGGCTATAAAATTCTGCTGCACGATTTCCGCGGTCAGCTTATGTCGGAAAAGCCGCAGGGCGGTTACACTTTTTCCGTCCACGTGGCGGACATGAAAGCGCTTCTCGATAATCTGGGCATAAAAAAAACACATATTATCAGCACTTCCTACGGCGGAATTGTCGGTTTGCGCTTCACTCTCGATTATCCCGAATATGTGAAAAGTTTTACTCTGATAGACGGACTGGCGCAAATAGACAGCAGATTTCGCTGGATTGTCGCCAGCTGGCAGGATTTGGTAAAGGAGGGCGATATGCTAAAATTATTCCGGGCGATCGTTCCTGTCATCTACAGCAACAATTATTTGCAAAATAACGAAAAAACGTTGCGGGAAAGAGAATTACTGCTGAAAAACACGCCGCGTGAATTTATCGAGGCTTTTTCTGCCCTGCTCACCAATGCGGTGCAAGGCACTGAATACACTGCGGCGCTGCCCGGGATAAAATGCCCGGTACTGCTGATTTGCGGCGAACATGACCAGCTTACGCCGGTAAAATTTTCCCGCCTGATTAAAGAGCAAATACCGCATGCGGAATTTGTGATTGTGCCGGAATGCGGCCATACGACAATTTATGAAAAACCGGAAGTGGTAAACTCGCTGGCGCTGGGATTTGTTACTAAAATAAATAGATAAAACGGTTTTTGTGCCGGCAAACCAGATACCGAAAAGGAGGTTGAAGAAATGTACGAAAGCAAACCCTGGCTCAAATTTTACGGCAATGTTCCGCACACTATAGATTATCCGCGCATCACCATGTATGAAGCGCTCCTGAAAACAGTCGCCAGGTATCCTCATTCCGTGGCGTACGATTTTTTCGGCAGCACGGCCACCTATACGCAGTTTGCCGCCGCAATTGATACCTGCGCCAACGCTTTGGCTGCGCTGGGCCTGCAGAAAGGCGACCGCATCACTATTTCGATGCCGACCTGCCCGCAGGGAATCATCTGTTTTTACGCTGCCAACAAAATCGGCGTCGTCGCCTCGATGATTCATCCGCTCTCCACAGCCAGGGAAATTGAATTCTATCTCAATAAAGCCAAAAGCACAGTCGCCCTGACGCTGGATGCATTTTACGGCAAGTTCAAAGAAATCCAGGATAAAACGTCGCTGCAGAAATTGATTCTGACACGCATTCCCGATTATCTGAAACCGATTATGAAGGTGGGATTTTATGTGACCAAGGGCCGCAAGATTAAGCCTGTTCCCGCTGACCCGCTTGTTATCTGGTGGAAAGATATGATGAAGGCCGAGCACCAGGCCGTGCCCAAAGCCGCGATGTCCGCTGAAGAAATGGCAGTTATCCTATACAGCGGCGGCACCACGGGAACTCCCAAAGGCATCATGCTTTCCAATTTAAACTTTATCAGCGAGGGCATGCAGGTGGCAGCCTGGGGAGATCTGAATGACAAAGATGTTATTCTGGCCATTCTGCCAATTTTTCACGGCTTCGGCCTGGGCGTCTGCATTAACGCCGCCTTTATGGGTGGCGCCCGCAGTATTCTGGTGCCGATGTTTACACCGGAAATTCTGGCGGATTTAATCAAAACAAAGCAGCCGTCCTTTGTTATCGGGGTGCCCACGCTTTATGAAGCGCTGTGTCATAACAAAAAATTTTGCAATGCTAATCTGAGCTGCCTGCGAGCGAGCTTTTCCGGCGCCGACACGCTGCCCCGCCCGGTCAAAGAACAATTCGAAAGCGTTGTCAAGCGGCAGGGCGGGAAGGCCAAGCTGCGCGAAGGCTACGGCCTGACAGAGGCGGTTACCGCCATCATGGCGCTGCCCCTTTATGAATACCGCGAGAAAAGCATCGGTGTTCCTTTTCCCGATATGTCGGCGAAAATTATCAAAACCGGAACTTTCGACGAAGCGCCGGCGGGAGAAGAAGGCGAACTTTGCATCAGCGGCCCGGCTGTGATGATGGGCTATCTGGATAATCCGCAGGAAACCGAACAGACCCTGCGGCGGCATCCGGACGGTTTAATCTGGCTGCATACCGGCGATATCGCCACCATGGATGAAGACGGATTTTTTTATTTCAAGCTGCGCGCCAAACGCATGATAAAATCATCGGGCATGAATGTTTATCCTGCCCAGGTCGAGGATGTCCTCTACCAGCACCCCGATGTCAAGGATGCCTGCGTAATCGGTGTTCCCGATGCGGCTCAAGTGCAGCGGGTGAAGGCTTTTGTCGTCCTGAAAGAAGGATGCAAAAGCAGTCCGGAGAAAGAAAAGGCGTTGATCGAGCACTGCTCGCAAAGCATGATTAAATGGTCCTGCCCGCGGGAAATTGAATTCCGCGACAAACTGCCGACAACGCTGGTGGGCAAGATAGCTTTTAATACACTGGAAAAAGAAGAAATCGCCAGACTGAAGGCGGAGGGGAAATACACGGGAGAATAATCGCCGCAAGTTAAATAATGCTCTTACCCATGTCAATTAATAATCCCGGAAGGGTGGCGCTGATGAACTTCTTTCCCCGCGTGAGAAAGAGTGTCATCAGCATCCTTATTTTGCTATCTTTTCTTGTCGCCTGCGGCTCGCCCAAACAATATGAGCTCAACAATGAAAGAGATTTTCAGCAGGCTTTCAATCAGGTTTATTTTAAAGGAAAAGCCAAAATGGAGGTGCCCGTAAAATACGGCCGGGTTGACCTGCTCACTGGTGATTTTGCCATTGAAGTGGACAGCGTCGATAAGTTCCATGAAGCCATTGGCCAGGCGTTGCACTATGCGAAAGAAACGGGCAAAAAACCGGCTGTCGCCTTTTTTGTGCTGGAAATCAATCCGGTCGACAGAAAAAAATTGAAATACGTCACAAAGCTCTGCGAACATTACGGCATCAAGGTCTGGTTTATTAACGACGAGTTGGAAAAAGATGGAAAATATCATTAACACCGCATTTATTCTCGGAGCGGGATTGGGAACGAGGCTGCGGCCGCTGACGGAGAATTGCCCCAAGCCGCTTTTGCCGATGGGCGGCCGGCCCATCATTACTTACGCCATGGAGCATCTCCGTGCTATCGGTGTTCAGAAATTTATCATCAATACTCACCATTGTCCGGAGAAATATGCGGAAGCTTTTCCTGATAATCAATGGCAGGGCATTCCCGTTACATTTCGTCACGAACCGGTTCTTCTGGATACCGCCGGCGGAATCAAAAACATCGAGGATTTAATTGCCGCCGAAGAAAGAATAATTGTTTACAATGGCGATATTATCACTAATCTGCCGTTGCAGCCGTTAATCGCAGCGCACTTCGCGCAGAAAGGCGAAGTTACGCTGGCGCTGCGTTCCCGCGGGCATTTGCTCAACGTCAATATTGACGAAAAGGGCTTCATCTGCGATTTGCGACATGCTTTGAATAATGCCGGCGCGATGAGCTGCCAGTTTGCCGGCATTTATGTCATTGAAAGAAGTTTTCTGACCCGCCTGGAACAAGGCAAAGCGGAATCAACCGTAACGGTCTGGCTGCAAATGATCAAAAAAAACCCGCATTCCGTCGCCGGCATCATTATTGACGAAGGCTACTGGCACGACGTGGGGACGATAGGCGAATATGAAAAGCTGAATCAGGGAGGCTTTTGAAAAACGCCCATCTGCGGCGTTGCGCTGCAAACCGTGTTGCTCAACCCTTCGGTTTGCTCAGGGCAGGCTCAGAGCCCATGCCCTGTCGTGGTGAGTCTGTCGAACCATGCGCGCCTTGCATCTGAGCATTTTTGAAAAGTCTGACAGCGAGTGCGATATTGTTTATCCTGAACAAAGTTGGGATTTATGAACAAAGAAACAGTGAACTTTCTCAACGCTAATCTTGGTAAAGCCGACTGGTTAATGATACCCATTAAAAAAGGCGGCTCCGATCGTTCTTTTTTTCGCGTTTCCGCGGCAGGGCAAAAAAGTTTCATCCTGATGCAATACGGTGTGGAAAAAGATGAAAATTACTGCTGGCTTGATATTGCCGGATTTCTCCGTGGCATTAATGTAACAGTGCCCGGGATATTTGCTTCTGACAAAAAACAGCGGCTTGTTTTGATGGAGGACCTGGGAGATGTTGATTTGTGGTCAATGCGCGATAAGCCTTGGAGCAAGCGGCGCGGCTGTTATCAGGAAGTTTTGGCCATCATCGCCAAACTGCATTTGCTGCCGCTTGTTTCCCTTCCGGCCGATTTAAAGCTGATGGAAGGATATGGTCCCACGCTCTACCGCTGGGAGCAGAATTATTTTCTGGAAAACTTCGTTGGCGCGGTCTGTAAAATGGAATTGCCGGATGATTTCCGGTACTCTTTGCAGGATGAATTAAATGCCTTAACGGGAAGGCTATTGCGTGTTTCGCCCTGTCTGATTCACCGTGATTTTCAATCGCAGAATATTATGATTAAGAACGGCAAGCCCGTGCTGGTTGATTTTCAGGGAATGCGCGAAGGCCTTTTTTTCTATGATTTGGGCTCGCTTTTGTATGACCCGTATGTTTATCTTACGCCGGATGAAATAGACGAACTGCTGGATTTTTATTATTTGCTCAATAACGGCGGTTACGGGAAAGAGGAATTCATCTCCGTATTTTATGACGCCACGGCGCAAAGACTGATGCAGGCGCTCGGTGCTTACGGATTTTTAGGCCTGAAAAAAAATAAACCGGATTTTCTCAAGCATATTAAACGAGGCCGCGAAAACCTGCTGGCAGCGACCTCCGGGTCACCGCGGCTTTTACGCCTGCATGAGCTGGCGAAATCGGCAGAGCCTGCAAAAATATGAGCAATGAAGCAGTCAGACGGCGTTTTCAGCAGGTCCTGCGTCCGCTGTTGGCGGGGGCAGGCTTCGGTGTCGGCATTGCTGCGCTTGTCTCACCCGACCGGTCACTACAGTCACTGCTTATCGGTATTCCTGTCGGTCTGGCGATAGCGGCGCTTATCATGCTGGGAGAGCAGACTTTTTTGCAACGCCTGCGGCGCCTGCGCTTCTTTTTTTTCTTCTTAATTAAAACAATTTATTACACCACGGTTATCCTTTTTGTTATCTTTATTCTATTGCTTATTCCGGCAGTGGCCGGCGAAAAGCTGATAGCTTCAGCAAGAGGAATTCTGATAATAATATTAGCATCGCTGGCCGTCAGCGCCTTTATTAACTTTACCACCATGCTGCGCCGGATGCTGGGGCAGAATGTTCTGCGGGATTTTTTCACCGGTACTTATCACAGACCGTTGCGTGAAGCACGAACCATCATGTTTCTGGATATTGTTTCATCCACGACAATAGCGGAAAAAATCGGGGATTTGAATTTCCATGTATTCCTCAATGATTTTTACAGCGACATGACGGAATCAATTCTCGCGCATCAAGGTGAAATTTATAAATACGTGGGCGATGAAGTAATTGTCAGTTGGAAAAATCAGTCGGGCTTTGCCAGACAAAATTGTGTGCGCTGTTTCTTCGCCTTTAAGGATGCCATAGAGGAAAAGCGCGACAACTATCTGCGAAAATTCGGCTTTGCGCCGCAGTTTCGCGCCGGTATTCATTACGGTGAAATCATCATCGGCGAGACGGGGGATTTAAAAAGGGAAATAGCATTCCTGGGAGACACGGTTAATACAACAGCCCGGGTTCAGGAAGCCTGCAAAACATATAATAAAAACCTTATCATTTCCGGAGAGACATTGCAGCGCCTGGAGCTACCGGAGGAATTCGCCGTAACCAGACTGGGCGAAACAAAATTAAGGGGCAAGGAGACTCTTGTTTCCCTGTTCGGTGTTGAACGGGCAACTTAATCCGGTTCGCTAAATATTTTCCCGGGATTTAATATGCTCTGCGGGTCGAAGACATTTTTAATGGACTTCATAAGTGCAATTTGTCTTTTTCCCAAAAAATCTTCCATATATGGTTTCTTGGTTATACCAATGCCATGTTCGCCGGAAATGACGCCGCCGAACGATTTTCCCAGAGCATGAATTTTCTTCATCAAAACGGGGTATTTTTCCCGCCAACCCGGTATTTCCGTCCAGACGCCGTTTTTCCATCTTGCTTTCATAATGTGGGTGTGTACATTACCGTCCGCCGCATGGCCATAAGTCGGCAGCCATGTTTCCATTTCCACCGCCAGCTGTTCGGTGGTGCGGACAAAATCGGCAATCCGCGCCCGCGGAATGGTTATATCCAGAATTTCCAGCATGTTTTTGCGCAATGAATCTAGTGATTTGCTTCGCAGTTCCAGAATAGTGCGCTGTTTGTCCACAGCGTCGGCAAAAATAATTTCCCCGCTGCCGTTTTCCAAGCAAATACCGGCGACCTTCTGGGCAAGAGCCAGCGCTTCATCTTCGCTGCTGCCGTCGAGAATTATCATCAGGTGCGCCTGACCAAAATCGGATGGCCATCTTTTATCCAAAAACTGCTCCGTAACGCGCATGGCTTCACGGTCAATAAATTCCACCGCCATGGGAATTACCTTGCCCGTCAGGATTTTCGGGACGGCGCCGATAGCGTCATTCAGATTGGCGAAAGGCGCAATCAGCGTATAAATAGCCGCCGGCGGCGGCACGAGGCTGATTGTCGCCTTTGTCACAATTCCCAGCGTTCCTTCGGAACCGATAATCAGATGAAGCAGGCTGTAGCCGGTAGAGCTTTTAATCAGCTTGCCGCCGATTTCAATGATTTCCCCATCCGGTAAAACCACTTCCATGCCGCGGATGAAATTGCGGATAACGCCGTATTTGACGGCGCGCGCTCCGCCGGCGTTGGTCGCGATAACGCCTCCCACCATCGCGCCTTCATCCCCCGGATGCGGCGGAAAATACAAACCTTCGGCTTCGACGGCTTTATAAAGTTCAGCCAGTGTCACGCCGGCCTCGGCAGTCACCATCAGGTTTTCTTTGTCTATTTCGATGATTTTTTTCAGTCTTTCCAGTGATAAAACAATGCCGCCCAATGTCGGAACACAGCCGCCGCAAAGGCCGGTCCCGCCGCCGCGCGGAGTAACCGGGATTTTATGCTCCGTGGCCAGTTTCATGATGAGCGATATTTGCCGTGCGTCGGCAGGTCTGACAACTAAATCAGGGTAATGGCAGATATCATCCTGCGCGTATTCGTCATGCGAATAATCGCAGAGTTTCTCCGTACCGGAGATTACATTTTCCCTACCGAGCAGTTTTATCAGGGATTCAATTATCTGCGGTGTAACGGGATGATAATTTTGCATAATATCTCCTTGACGGATTGGTGTGAAATTTATTGTAAATTATACTGATTTTATATATTTGTCAATCGGTGCGACGGTAAAGAAGCTGATTGCCAGATGCTCCTGCGATGTGATAAGAAGTTATCCGTTTGCTGCTTTAAAATAGAGATAGAAAAAATATTGTTTAAGGATTTTCTATGGAAAAAGAAATTATCAGTCAACTGATCGTCAAAAACGATAAAAAAATAATTTTTCTCATTATGGACGGTTTGGGCGGATTGCCGCAGATTCCGGGCGGACCGACGGAACTGGAAGCGGCGCAAACGCCTAATATGGACCGTCTGGCGGCCGCGGGGACCTGTGGCTTGCTTGACCCGGTAGGATACGGCATTACGCCGGGCAGCGGCCCGGCCCATTTTGCGCTGTTCGGTTACGATCCGGTGACTTTTAATGTCGGCCGCGGTTTATTGGGTGCCGCTGGTCTCGATTTTGCCATGGCCGAAGCTGACCTTTACATCCGCGCCAATTTTGCCACGATGGATAAAAACGGCCGGATTACCGATCGCCGGGCCGGACGTATTCCCACCGAAAAAAATCAGGAACTATGCGCTCTTTTACAGAAAAAAGTTGCGCTTCCTTCCGGACGCCAGGCTTTTTTCGTCACAGAGAAAGAGCATCGCGCTCTGGTCGCTTTGCGCGGCGCCAATCTCTGCGAAGAAATTGCCGAAACCGATCCGCAGAAAACAGGTCTGCCGGCGCTGAATCCTGCGGCTCTGTCTTCCCGGGCCGAGCAAACTTCGGCTGACATAACAGATTTGATTAAGCAGGTTAATAAAACACTGGCGGGCGAGGAAAAAGCCAATACACTGCTGTTGCGCGGCTACGCCTGTTATTCGCGTTTTCCGTCCTTTGCTGAAAGGTACGGCCTGAATCCGCTGGCCATTGCCAGTTATCCCATGTATCGCGGCATTGCTCATCTGCTCGGCATGAAAGTCGCGACGCTGACCAATACCATTGAAGAAGAAATTGCCGTTCTGCGGGATAACTTCAACGCCTATAATTTCTTTTTTGTTCATATCAAATATACCGATTCACGCGGCGAAGACGGGAAATTTGCGGAAAAAGTAAAAGTTATTGAAAAGGTAGATGCTCTGCTGCCGGAAATTTACGGTTTAAATCCCGACGTGCTTATCATTACCGGAGATCATTCCACGCCGGCGGTCATGGCCGGCCACAGCTGGCATCCGGTCCCCGTATTGCTTGCGGCCAAAACCTGCCGCCCTGATTTGTCCGCAAATTTTGGCGAACGTGCTTGTATCACCGGGGGACTGGGACGCCTGCCCATGAAAAATCTGATGGCTGTGGCACTGGCGCACGCGGGGAAACTGCAGAAATTCGGCGCTTAACAGAAGCCCGGCTTTCGGTTGTGGTTGGTTTCCGGCAGACATTCAGCTTAAGTTCCTGATTCCCGCAAAAACAGATTCGTCACTTGTGTTCATCATGTCCGGCGCGCCGCAATACATCCTTCCTGCATAGCCAGCTGTTTTTATCCGCCCAATTGTCCTCAGCCGGCTATTTTTTTGCGACAAAGGCATTGAAAGCGCGCTCCCAATATGTTAGAGATTTCACACATTTTAAGTTTCCGGAGATTTCTTTATGAACGCAAAATACGAACCGCATCAGATTGAGGAAAAATGGCAGAAAAAATGGGAAACGGAAAAAACGTATCAGGTGACGGAGGACAAAACCAAACAGAAATATTACCTGCTGGAAATGTTTCCCTATCCCTCCGGTAAAATCCATATCGGCCATGTCCGCAATTACACAATAGGCGACGTCGTTGCCCGTTATAAAAGAATGAAGGGTTTTAATGTGCTGCATCCAATGGGCTGGGATTCCTTCGGCCTGCCCGCGGAAAATGCCGCCATCGAACATAAAATCCACCCTTCCAAGTGGACGAATGAAAATATCAATCACATGAAAAAGCAGCTCAAGCGTATGGGCTTCAGCTATGACTGGGACAGGGAAGTATCCACCTGCGAACCGAAATATTACCGCTGGGAGCAGCTGTTTTTTATCTGGATGTATGAAAAGGGGCTGGCTTATAAAAAACGATCCATGGTTAATTTCTGTTCCAAATGCGATACGGTGCTGGCCAATGAACAGGTGGAAGGCGGCGCCTGCTGGCGCTGCGGCACGGAAGTTACGGAAAAAATTCTGGAACAGTGGTTCTTTAAGATAACCTCCTATATTGATGAACTCCTGGAATACTGCGATAAGCTTCCCGGCTGGCCGGAACGCGTTCTCACGATGCAGAAAAACTGGATCGGCAAAAGCTACGGTTGCGAAATATCCTTTCCACTGGTTGGTTCTAAAGAAGCCATTAAAGTTTTTACCACACGTCAGGATACAATCTTCGGCGCGACATTCATGCTCGTTGCGGCTGAACATCCATTGGTAATGGAACTGGCTAAGGGTAAATCCGTGGAGAAAGACGTGGAGCGGTTTGTCGAGAAAGTGAAAAAGCAGGACAAGCTGATGCGGACTTCCGAGTATTATGACAAGGAAGGCCTCTTTCTGGAATCGTACTGCCTCAACCCGGTCACCGGCAAGCAGATGCCGATTTTCGCCACGAATTTTGTTTTGGCCGAATACGGCACCGGCTGCGTGATGGCCGTGCCCACCCACGACCAGCGCGACTTTGAGTTTGCGAAAAAATTTAATCTCCCCATGATTGTTGTCATTCAACCGCCGAACAAAACCCTTAATGTCGAAACCATGAAAGAAGCGTATGTGGATGAAGGCATTTTAGTTCATTCCGGACCGTTTGACGGCATGGAAAATATGAAAGCTCTTGATGCTATCGCTGATTATCTGGAATCTCAGGGCAAGGGGAAAAGGACGATTCAATACCGTCTGCGCGACTGGGGAATTTCCCGCCAGCGTTACTGGGGAGCGCCTATTCCCATGATTAACTGTGATAAGTGCGGCATTGTGCCGGTGCCGGAAAAGGACCTGCCGGTTTTGCTGCCGGAAGACATAGTGCTAAGCGCGGGAGGAGGATCGCCGCTCGCCGCCCTGCAGAGTTTTGTGGAAACAATCTGTCCTAAGTGTGGCGGTAAAGCGGCGCGGGAAACCGATACCATGGATACGTTTGTGGAATCATCCTGGTATTTCGATCGTTTCTGTTCTCCCCATTGTGATACGAAGCCGGGCCTGGACCGTCAGGCGCTGGATTACTGGATGCCGGTTGACCAGTATATCGGCGGGATTGAGCACGCCATTCTCCACCTGCTCTATTCGCGTTTTTATACCAAGCTGCTGCGTGACTTCGGCATCATTGGTGTTGACGAGCCTTTTGTCAATCTGCTCACTCAGGGCATGGTCTGCAAGGAAACCATGAAGTGTCCGGAACACGGCTATCTTTTCCCCGAGCAGGCAGCGGACGGTAAATGCCATCGTTGCGGCAAAGACGTAATTATCGGCAAGACGGAAAAAATGTCCAAATCACTGAAAAATGTCATTGATCCCGATTATCTGATTAAAACCTACGGCGCTGACACGGCGCGCGTGTTTTGCCTTTTCGCAGCGCCGCCGGAAAAAGATTTGGAATGGAGCGATCAGGGAGTGGACGGCTCCTTCCGGTTTTTAAACCGCACCTGGCGCATTTTTATGGATTATATTGAAGATATTAAGAATGTCGCGCCGCTTGCCGGCGGCGAAACTCTATCCGACGACGGGAAAAATCTGCGGCGCAAAACACATCAGACCATCCGCAAGGTAACTATTGATATTGAAGACCGTTTCCATTTCAATACGGCAATCAGCGCCATTATGGAATTGATTAACGCGCTGTATGCGACACCGCGTCCGGCCGCGACGGATAAACCCGGTCTGGCTGTCATCCGTGAAGCTCTGGAGACAGCCATCATCCTTCTGGCGCCGATTGTTCCGCATTTTGCCGAAGAGCTCTGGGAAGTTCTCGGTCACGAAAAACCGTTATCCGGAATAGGTTGGCCTTCCTTTGATAAAACTATCGCCAGTGAAGAGGAGATAACTATTGTTTTGCAGATAAACGGCAAGCTCCGCAGCCGCATCACCGTCGCCGTAGATGAGGATGAAGAAAGCGTTAAAGCGGCGGCGCTGGCCGATGAAAAAATTATCGCGCTGCTGGCGGGCAAGAACGTAGTTAAAGTTATCTATGTTCCGAAAAAACTGGTTAATATCGTGGTCAAATGAGAGAAATATTTATGATAAAAATCATTCGGAAATATTTTTTGCTATGCGCGATTCCGGCTTTGGTTATGGCCTGCGGTTATGCTTTTGCCCCGCAGGGGGACTACATTGATAAAAGTATTAAAAAAGTTTACGTTCAGCCGTTTAAAAATAATACCGCCCAGGCCGAAATTGATACTTACATCCGGGCTGCTTTTATTGATCAATTCATTCAGGGCGGCCGTTTCAGTTTAGCCGACAGCATTGAAGAAGCCGATGCCACCCTGCAAGGCATCATCACCAGCCTCAATACCGCAGCTCTTTCCTATCGCGCCAGCACGCTGGCCGCGGAAGAACGCGCGACAATCACGATGGATATCACTTTTCAGGAAAGAAAATCCGGCAAAGTCATCTGGACTTCAAAAAGTGTCGCCGGGGCAGCTGACTATGCCTTGCCGGACAATATCAATGCTGTACCGCAGACAAGAAAGACGGCTCTGTTCAAGCTGGCTACCGATACTGCGGAAAAAACATACAATATAATGATGTCGGGATTCTAACAGACAACCATTAATGCATGAAAATTTTATCCCTAAAACCGGCCTGCTTTACACTTGCTGCTTTTGATGGCAAAACAGAAACAGCTGCGGTTATTCGGGAGGGCAAGACCTTTGCGGACTTTTCCCCTTTAACCGGAAATCTTTCCCGAAAATATCTGCTGGTTGTAAAAAACGGCAGTGTCATCAGCTTCTCCGGTAATTTTTTCCGGCGTATTGCCGCCGTTGCCGCAGATACCGGCGCGGGCCTCGTTTACACTGATTACCGGGAAAAAAATAAATCCGGGATTTCCACCCGTTTATTGAACGATTATCAGCCGGGGAGTATTCGCTCCGATTTTGATTTCGGGCCGGTAATGGTGTTCTCCCTCCCTGCCGTGAAAAGAGTTATTAGTAAATACGGCGCGCTACCGCGTGACGAAGCTTTAGCTTTTTACGATTTAAGACTGAAAATATCCCTTTTGTATCCGATTATTCACCTGCCGGAATTGCTCTACGATGTTCAGGAGGCGAAACCGGGGCAATCAGAACAGGAAAAGCATTTTGCTTATGCGGCGGCGGCTGATTTGCGGCGGCAAAAAAAACTCGAAAAGCTGGCAACCAATTATTTGCAACAGGCGGGCGCGTATCTGACGCCGCGCGTTAAAAAAGTCCCGGCGGAAAAAGATGTTTTCCCGGTGGAAGCCAGTATCATTATACCGGTGCGCAACCGCAGGAAAACAATTGCTGAAGCACTGGAAAGCGCGCTTTGGCAACGGACGGATTTTTCCTTCAATGTTCTTGTCGTGGACAATCATTCCACCGACGGCACGGCACGCATTATCAATAACACGGCTAAGTCCGATGCGCGCGTCAGATGTCTTGTCCCGGAGCGTTTTGATCTGGGCATCGGCGGCTGCTGGAACGAAGCTGTTTATTCGCTTGCGTGCGGCCGGTTTGCCGTTCAGCTTGATTCCGATGATATCTATGCCTCAAGCGATACTTTGCAGAAAATGGTGGATATGCTGAGGCGCAACTTTGCGATGGTTGTCGGCTCTTATACAATTGTCAATGAAAAACTGAAGCCGATTGCACCGGGGCTGATTGACCACCGCGAATGGACAAAAACCAACGGCCACAATAATCTGCTGCGCGTCAACGGGATGGGTGCGCCGCGCGCTTTCCGGACATCCCTGCTGCGGCAGCTGGGCGGTTTTCCCGATGTCAGTTACGGCGAAGATTACGCCGTGGCTTTGCGGATTTCCCGCGAATATCAAATCGGCCGGATTTATGAAAGCCTGTATCTTTGCCGCCGTTGGTCTCATAATACGGATACCGGCCTCTCCGCTGCAAGAAAGAACAGTTATGATTATTACAAGGACAAACTGCGGACACTGGAATTAATTGCGAGGAAAAACCTAAAATGAAAAAATCCGCCTTTCATCAGAATAAAGCTGAAAGCAACCTTTCCTTCGGCGCCGGGATAAGCAGAAGAAATTTTCTGAAAATATCCGCTTTGGCAACTGCCGGAGCGCTTGCCGGATTTCCCGCCGCCCGCGCTTCAATGCCTGAAGCAGAGCTTGTTTTAACAAACGGCAAAATTCTCACCGTGGATGCCGCAAATTCCGTTGTCGAAGGAGTGGCGGTCAAAGGTGGTAGAATTCTGGATGCGGGGACGGCGGAAAAAATCGCCGGATATATCGGGACAACAACTAAAGTTATTAATCTGCGGGGGAAAACGGTTACGCCGGGACTGATTGATTCTCATGCTCATTTGCCGCCCTTCGGCCTGAGAGAATCGAAACGCTGGGTAAAGCTTCAGGGGATGGAGTCGAAGGAAGAAATTCTGGAGGCTCTGGCGCAAAGAGCTCAAACTCTGACCAAGGGGCAGTGGATAGCCGCCTGGGGCGTAGAAGACTTCTCTCTGTCTTTCTTAACCAAAGAAGATCTGGACAAGGTGACTGGTGATCACCCGATGCTGGTCACGCACACAACCGGGCAATGGGGTTTTGCCAATTCTCTGGCGCTAAAAATATCCGGCATAGACGGCAACGCCCAGAGTCCTCCCGGAAGCAAAATCGCCATGAAACTTTTCAAAAAAGAACCGACGGGACTTCTTATTCATTATCCCGCCCTCTATCTGGTGAGAAAGCACATGCCGGTCCTGAGCTACGAAGATGCGCAGGAATGCATTCTTCATGCGGCAAATCTCTATGCCAGGGAAGGCGTCACCGCGATCCATGACAACTTTTTCATGGTTTCGGAAATCGGCGCAAATCAATTCGCAAGAGCCTATATAAACCTTGTTCAGAAGGGAGCCCTCCCCACCCGGGTCAAAATCTGGCCTTACCTTGCCAATCTGAAAGAGGCCACAAGAGTCATGAGCGACCTTTTTTCAGAAAGAGATCCTCTGCCGGATTCTTCTGTCCGCGATTTTTTTATCATGCGCAAACAGCAGCCGGGGCTTTTTGCCGACATGTGGGGCGGACTGAAGATTGCCATTGACGGTTCAGGAATGACGACGCTCTGGTACTCGAATCCAAGGGGGTTGCCGCTTCATTCCAAGGCGGACGTTTATGCAATGATGAAGCTCTTTCACAGGGCGGATCAGCAAATAAGCGTTCATGCGGTGGGAGACCAGGCCGTGGACATCTTTTTGGATGCGGTGGAGGTGTCACAAAACGATCATCGCCGCAGCGATGCCCGGCATCGCATTGAGCATGCCATCCTTCCGCAATCCTCTTCACTGGAGCGCATCAGCAGGCTCAAAGTTGTTATTTCCACTCATCCTCAATTTATTTATTCCTGGGGCGATAAATGGATGATGAAGAACAAGGAAAAATCCATTCCTCTCAAAAGTTATCTCCAGGCGGGTATTCCCGTTGCTCTGGGAGCCGATCCGCCTGCTTTTCCTTTATATCAGCCGCAAATCGCCCTCTGGCAGGCCATCAAGAGAGCGACAAAAGAGGGAATGCGTCTGGATGCGGCGGAGAGCATCTCCATTCAGGAAGCCTTGCGAATGCAGACTATGGGCAGCGCCTATGCCGGCTTTCAGGAAAGAGAAATCGGCTCCCTGGAGAAAGGCAAGTTTGCTGATATGGCAGTGTGGGATCGGAATTATTATAGTATTCCCAGTGATGAAATAAAAGAGGCGACGGCCGTTATGACTTTTGTGGGTGGAAAAACAGTTTACGAAAAAAAGGAAAGCTGATTCCTTCTCAGGAGAAAAGAGTGTCAAAAATATTTACTGATTTTAATATCGGTAACTCGTTGCCGGAACTTTGCCGGAAACTGTTTACGGAACAGAAAAGAAACTGGCCGCAACTCGCCCTTGCCTGCGAAGGACTGGCCGCCACCCGCCTGCGCGAAATTGATTGCGGCTACAGGGTTTTCCTGCAACACAATCCGCAACGCGCCGTTAACAGCGGCGCTGCGCTGGATGCCGAATCCATCAGGAATCGCCCCTGCTTTTTATGCGCGGCCAATCAGCCGGAAGAACAACGGGGGATACTTTACAGGAATGAATACCTGATTCTCTGCAACCCGGCGCCTGTTTTTCCCGGCCATCTGACTATTGTCCACGTGAATCATCAGCCGCAGCTCCTGACAGATTCGATAATGCCGCTGCTGCATCTGGCGCGCGACTTGGCTCCCGACTATTGCGTTTTCTACAATGGGCCGGCCTGCGGGGCGTCGGCGCCGGACCACCTGCATTTTCAGGCAATACCTGTAAATTCTCTGCCTGTGGAAAATCTGCCGGATAAATATCTGGGCGAGGCCGGAGAATATTCCGCCGTAAAAATAATACGCGGCGTTAATCTGGACCGCGCCCTTGTTATTATGGAGAGCGCCAATCCGGAAGCCCTGCGACGGCAACTGCTGATACTAATGGCCAAAGCAACTTCTCTGGCCGGCGTCGTTAAAGAGCCGAAGCTTAATGTTATTGCAATACAGGAAAAATTAATCAGCCGTCTGATAATTTTTTTCCGCTCCAAACACCGTCCCGATGCTTTTTTTCAGGAAGACGACGGAAGAATTTTTGTTTCTCCGGGATCTGTTGACATGGGCGGTTTTATCATTACACCGCGCGAAAATGATTTTCAACGGCTGGCCGGGGATGATATCAGGAAAATTTACCGCGAGGTGTCCGTTACGCCGGATTTGTTAAATAAAATATTGGAGGCAAGAGGAGCAGACAATGGATTCAGCCAGCGGCATTATTAAGGACAGTGAAATGAGTTTTGCCGAGGCCATCGAGGGGACCAATGCGCCGCTTCATGTCGTGGACAGACTGGCAATGGCCGATGTGTTTTATCTTTCTTTTGACGGCAGGCGTCATCAGGGGCAGATTATCGTTGATGTTGAACTGGAAGAAGACGTTTATGAAATGTTTGCGCTGATGGAAAAACTGCAATTTCCGGTTAACAAGGTGCTGCCGATAATCGCGTACAATTGGCAGGATGATGATTCCATGGAGGATAATAATTCATCGGGTTTCAATTACCGCACTGTTGCCGGCACGACTAAATTATCGCTGCATGCTCTGGGCAGGGCCATAGACATCAATCCCCGGCAAAATCCGATTATTTATCAGGACGGACGGATAGCGCCGGGCGGAGCCGTGTATGATCCTAAGTTGCCGGGTGTCTTGTCAATGGACAGCCCCGTAGTCAGGGAATTTATCTCGCGCGGCTGGCGCTGGGGCGGCAATTTCGAAGATATGAAGGATTATCATCACTTGGAAAAACCATACTGATTCAGCAGACCGGATGTTCAACCGGTGTTTGTAATGATAAAAAAAGCAGGGAGTAATGTTGTCCGGGACATCCGGGCTCATCATTTCCCTGCTTTTTATCATTAAATCTTTTGATACTTTTTGCTCCCTGTGGCCGCCGCCAGAGAACTCTTCTGCAAGTATTTACTTTCCGGCGCCATTAACAATGATAATCAAATCCTTAACATAATTTTTCATCTGCTCCGCCTGGGCGTTCATCTCTTCGGATGCGCTGGCGGTTTCTTCAGAATCGGCTGCTGTTTGCTGTGTTACTTTGTCCATTTGCGTTACCGCCGTTGATATTTGTTCGAATCCCTTGGCCTGTTCCTGAGAAGCAGCCGCTATTTCATCAATCAACGCCCCGATTTTTCTGGCACTATCCACATTTTCCTGGAAAGCTTCTTTGGTCAGCCTGGTCAACTCGTTGCCGTTTCTGACAGCCTTGATTGTATTTTCAATAAGGGTATTAGTGTTCTTTGCCGCCTCTGCCGACCGCATGGCCAGATTCCTCACTTCATCGGCGACAACGGCAAAACCGGCGCCGGCTTCTCCCGCGCGCGCTGCTTCCACGGCGGCGTTAAGCGCCAGCAGATTGGTCTGAAAGGCAATTTCATCTATGGTTTTAATTATCTTGCCTGTTTCTTCGCTGGATTTGGTTATTTCGTCAATAGCGTTGGCCATATTTTCCATGTTACGGCCGACCTTATCCACAATTAGTTGCGTTTCCCCGGTCATCGCCTTGGCCTGTTCGGCATTGTCGGCATTTTGTTTTGTCATTGACGACAACTCTTCCAGCGAAGATGAGGTTTCTTCCAGTGAGGCAGCCTGTTCGGTTGCTCCCTCCGCCAGATGCTGACTCGTGGCCGAAACTTCCCGGGCCGCCGCCGCCACCTGTTCGGCGCCGTCAACAAAACCCTGGACAGTGCCGCTTATTGCTTTGGCGATAGACGTGGCTATCAGGAACGTAATTAAGAGAACTATTGCCAGGGAAATAATTCCTGTCAGAATCAGGATGTTCTGCAGCTTATAAGCCGGAGCGTAGACTTCATCCATGTAGCTTCCCGCCGCTACAATCCATTCAAGACCCGGAATGTGCCGATAAATAACCATCTTGTCTCTTGCCGTTTTTTCCCCCTGGTCTTTCCACGAATATATTATTGTCCCCTTTTTCTTTTTAATCATTTCCTGGATGAAATGCCTGCCTTTTTCGTCTTTGGCTTCATACAGGTTATCCCCTTCCCGTTTGGGATGAAGCCTCACGACGCCGCCGTCATCAAAAATAAAAAGATAGCCTGTTTTGCCGATTTTCAGGGATCGTAAATAATCCTTTGTCGCATCATTCATTGACAAGGTAAGCATTTGCGCCGATACATCCGCAACATTGGCGAGTTCGCTCTCCATCATCTTTGTAACAGTGCTCCGTGACATGAGTACGCTGATGAAAACTATTGTTATATTGGCTACCAATAGAGTTATGCCAAAATAAACCAGCATGCGTTTCTTCAACCCGATATTTTTCAACATGACTTTATCTCCTTTTCTTTATGGGGAACGATATCCCGGGAGCTGACAAACAGCCGTAACTCCGATTTTGCAATACCAGCTTTTCGGTATGTTGTAACTTTCTTTATATATGTATAATAAAAACAAAAGGCTTGGCAAGCTCTTTCGTTGTTGATAATAATATCAGCAGGCAATTAAGGGCGGTAAAGCCGGGAATCAGCCCGACAGCTTTCGGAACTTAAATATTGGGATTATCAGTATATTTTTTGCTGAGAGGCTATCCTTCGGCTGATATGACCATAGTAATTAATAAAATTTACTCTGTTATAGTCTGGCGTAAGATAATTAGACGATTTTCCGTTGACAGGCAAATCAACATTTTTATAGTATTAAAAAGCTGACAATTATAGCAATATCCGATAAATTGATGTGAAAAGGAGATAATAATAACATGAAGAAACAATTGTGTTTGTCTTTGGTATTCATATTTATTTTTACCGCTCATGTTTTTGCCGCCGGTTTTGAGCCCGGAGTCAAAGTGCGAGCCGTTGAGAAAGACGGTACGGAACTGGTTGGTGTTATTGCCAACTACGAAAATGCGCCTGAAATGACCTGTCTGGATAAATCCGGCTCTTATTTCAAGTTGCCTTTAAAGGAAATCAAAAAGATAACCTATGTTGCCGGACAGAATTACATGACCGGAGGAGGAACAAAGCTGCCGGTTTTAAGTTTTGAAATGATCAATGGACAAACGGTGCTGGGCGGCCTCAATCAGCATGGAATCGTTAAAATAGACATGGGCTATAAAGGAAAAAGGAATCTCTGGCTGACGGATTCCCGATATAAGTTAGTCGAGGTGGTTGAATCAGGAAAAGCGGATTCGGACGGGCAGATGAAAATTACATTGACGAACGGGCAAATCATTATAGTCCCGGTAAAGAAATCTGATATCCACAGCATTATTTTTGAGTAATTTGCCGGGAAGTGTCGCCAGCGAAAAAAACAATTTATCTGTTGGGGATAAATTCAGAGTACATAGCTGATATCAATAAGACATGGTTATACAGAAAGCGCGCCATTGCCGACGCGCTTTCTGTATTCTGGCTCCCCAGCGCTAAGACGAATTCCGATTCCATCGGATTTCTAAGCCATCTGCTCTACCGGCTGAGCTACTGATGATTGAGCGGTAATTCTGGGACACCGCGGTAAAATGAACGGATTATGATCATGCTTTTTGCACTTGCAAGCTTAGAATTCCCAACGAATGCCGGCACCGATATTGTGATCTTCGTAATCTCTGGCGTTGAACTGAACATTATAGTTCAAATAAAAGGAGATGCCGGCCGGCGCGTGCGCCGATATGCCGGCCCCCGCCTGAAAAAAATCTCTCCTCGGAGTTGCCTGAGCTGTAACAGTGCAGAAATCCCCACCAACGGCCAGACGCGCAGTGGCTGAAGCGTTTTCGTTGCCGAATTCATGAGCATAAAACAGCCACAGCGAAGGCGTGAGCGATAGATATCCCGTTTTCAGCAGGTAGGAAACCCGTCCTCCTGCCCTGCTTTGGAGAGATTCCGCTGTCTGCTTTTCCACAATAAGGTTTAGGGAATCGGCGCCTGCTTCCACAGAGGATTCAATACTGTACTTAACATACTGGAGGGAAAGGGAAGGGATTGCTTTAAGCTTGCCGATGAGAAACTCGTAGCCGAGGCTGCCGAAGCCTTCCAGCTGGCCGCCGCCGGGCGAGGACTTGGCCGTCCGCGTGACTCCCGGAAAGACGATTTTCCGTTCGTTGTCAAAATGGTTCCACCCGTAACCGAAGTAGCCGTCTATGTAGAGTCCTTTTTGTTTGTAAGTCCCATATGCCCCGATCGAGGTATGGTTAATGTCAGTTGTGCTGCCGCTGTCGTCAATATCCGTACTAGCCTGATAATACCCGGCGGTTAATCCTGCGGTTAAATTATCGGTAAGCCGGTAGTCCGCTCCCATTGTGATTCCGTAAGACCGGAAACGGTAAGCATCGTCGCCCTTTTTTGTGCCTGTGCCATAGTTTCCGGCGACAAAAAGTCCCCAACGCTGTTCAGGGCTGAACACCAGACCATTCAATGCCGAGAAATCAGTTGTCCGCTGGTTTCCCGCCTGTGTCCATCCGGTCACGGGATCAAATGTCTCATTCATAGCCAGATTAATTCTGCGGAAACTGAGGCCACGGCTGCCGGAACGCAGTTCTTCCAGGCGGCTCGCAATGTTCCCTGATTGATAGGATGCGCCCTGCACTCCCAGATTGAACATTACGCCATGTCCCTTGGGTTTTATCTGGTCAAGGGCGGCCGCGACAGCTTCATAAGAGGATAGATTGTCAACAGAGGTAAGAACAGTATTCAGATCGCCGGTTGTTCCCGCTGCAGTGTTGGCGATGCTGTTGAGCATCGAACCTATGGTAAACTGGTCGGGAGCAAGGCGGGAGGAGAGTGTTGCATTGACGTAATCACGTTCCACGACGAAGTAGACCCTGTTGGCTATATCATACTTCGGCTGGAAAATAATCGTCGGGGTGATGTTGGTGAGCACATTGGAAAAGTAGTTGCTCACTCCGCCGGTAGCCGTAAGGAAAGCGCCGAAGTTCGTATTGAGGGCGGGCACATATCCACCTGTCCATGAAGTTTGCAGGGTGCCGTTCAGAGCAGCGGAGCCGTTGACGGCGAGAAGGTCACAGCTTGACGGGGAGGCGATTTCAATGGTCAGGCTCCCCTGCGGATGTTGGTAATAATTGCCGTTGATTGTCAGTGTTCCGATTGAGTTTCCCGGAGCTATGATGCCGCCGTTATTGAAGAAACCACGGGAAGCGGTAATCAGGCCGGCGCCGCTCACAGTTCCCGAATTCAGGCTGAACAAGTTTCCGAAGGTACCGGGGGCTTCCGTCAACTGTCCGTTGACGATGATGTTTCCCCCATCCAGCCGGACATTATCCCGGACACGGAAGATCCTGGCTGCCGGAATTTGATAGGTGGTAGAAGGGCTCAGGATGGTGAGCGACTGGGCATTGATATCAACACCCTGTGTCATCACTCCCGCTGTCAGCATCACCATTTCGCCCATCAGAAAAGTTACATCATAGCCAAGCCATGTTCCTGTGTGGCCGTTGAGGATATCAGCCATATTAAGCGTCCAGGTGCCGGCGCCGTTTTCGCCCCAGAAAGCATTGGTGAGGAATGTGGAACTGAAATTTGTAACGGGTGTTGTTTCCCACTGGGCGACAGGAAGATGAGCCGTTGAGTAGAAGAGCCGGCTTTCCATTCCTCCCGGGGAAGTGATTTTGGCTGTCAGATCGCCTATTCTGGTGTGGGTGATTTTCAGCTCCACTTCCACTCCTTCCAGCGGTTGATTGGCCTCAGCCGCCGTCAAACTGAAAGTCTTATCCACACCGTCGGAGTCGGCATCGGGAATGGCCGTGCTGAAGACGGCGCTCTTGGCAACGGAGGTCTGTTCCGTGATGTA
This sequence comes from Deltaproteobacteria bacterium, assembly GCA_022703375.1. Lineage (GTDB taxonomy): Bacteria > Desulfobacterota > Syntrophia > Syntrophales > Smithellaceae > JAKLDS01. Next base: position 63,988 of record JAKLDS010000006.1, read on the forward strand.
GGCTACATCACGCACTTTCTGCACAAACGCTGCGGCGTTGATGTTGCCGAATCCGTAATTGGGATTGAACTTGTTTCCCGCTCCGTTGGTTTTCCAGCCGCCGCAGCTACTGGCCGAATCATCGTTAGGATCCACGACCGTGCTGGTCTTAACCAGAGCATGCTTGGCCATCCTCACGTCCATCTCCGGATTGGCTTCCTTGCCCAGGGCCATGATGCCGGAAATCAGCGGCGCCGATGAAGAGGTGCCGCCAAAACCGCTGGCATAGCTCGTATCGGGAAACAGATCATTTTTGTCACCTTGCGGATTGGTCAGCGCCGAATAACTGTTGTAACCGAAGTCATCTCCCGTGCGATCCGTGGTTGTAATGCCAAAACCGGTATAATCACTGCGACTGGATGGGGCTGTGACAAAGACGCTGGCGCCGTAACTGCTGTAATTTGAATACTTGCCGTCGCTCCCCAGCGCGGCAGCAACAATGACTTCCGAAATGGCATGAACCGGTTCCTTGCTGGCATCTTCGCCTTTTTCGCCACGGTCATTTCCCGCGGAGAAAACATGGATTACCCCGTTTCTTGCTGTTCTCTGCAGGGCGAGCCTTATTGAGTCATTGGCCTCATCAAAGCCGCTGGCTCCGTAACTGTGGTTTTTTACCTGGATTTCCGCAACGGCTTCGATAGCTCCGCTTGTTACATTGACGCCGCTTTTCCAGTAATATGCATCCAGATAATTTTGATTTGATGCTTTAGGATCACTGATGGTGCCGGTACCCAGCTTGATGCGCAGGCCGGCGATGGCAGCATAAGGAGCGGCGCCCGTGCCGCCGATAAAATTACCACCCCGGGCCGCGGCCACTCCGGCAACGGCGGTTCCGTGATTGTCACTGATGGATTGCGGCCCCTGAGCAGCCGCCGCCAGGACGGTGTTGTCACTGAAATTTTTACTTATATCCGTCCGGTAACCGGGAGCAATATCATAATTGGTGCTGTCAACGCCATCATCAACGATGCCGATGACAACTCCTCTGCCCGTATAACCAAGGTTCCATGCTTGCCTCAGACCGGCATCTACGCCGGCGTTGATCATTCTTTCCGTTGATTTCCAGCTTTGGACGTAAAAATCAATGTAAGAAGGCGCCTGATTGTTCAGGTGCCATTGACCGGGAAAACCGGGCCGGGCAGCGGCGTCGTATGGGTAGTAGGGATCGTTGGGCACGAAGGCCGGCTCGCAGTGACCGGCGGCGGAAATAAAAAGCATTGCCGTAATCAGGAAAATAAGGGCTATTCTCTGCAAAATGATTATTCCTTTAGTTTAATAAAATTCATAAAACCGCTGTAATATAGAGACACAACAATATCATGTCAATGAAATAATGTTTATTTCCGCCAATATTGCATACCTTCTGTTATGTTTGATAGAATTAAGATATTCGGCTGGCTGCAAGGAGTCATTCGTTTTGACATCTCAATATGCAGCGCAAAAGAACCAGGGATTAAAAATAAGAAAGCGCGCCATTGCTGACGCGCTTTCTGCATTTTGGCTCCCCAGGCGATACGCTCAAAAAAACTTTTTTGCTTATCATTTCAAGTTTTTAATGGTTCCTACTCATAAAAATCATCCAAGAACTGAATATGTATTCAGCAGGATTTGAGATAAAGTCTATTTTCTTGTTTCACCTAGTTATCAACACATTTGCCTATACGGGAAGATTGCGTATAGTTTATTGTAAGTCAACAAGTGCGATCGATTCGTTTATGTAGTAGCTTTCAATTGGTAATACATAGGAGTTATCAATGAAAATGATGAATTTGCCGACTGGTCTTATTTCTAAAAACAAAAACGGCGATTGGAAAAATCTCCAATCACCGCTATTTAAAATTGTTGTAATTAATTAAGTTGTGTCCCTGGAATGCTGGAATGTGGAATGCTCCGGAATGCTTTCGAAATCATACCCTTTTTGTGGAATTTGGATTAGAATTGAAATGATTATTATTAATAATTAGTTTGACATATTGACTTAATTATATATAATACAGTCAATATGAAGACGGAGTTATAATAATGTATATCCCCCAGTTACAGCTAAAAAATCTGAAGCAGTTGGTCACGCCGGGCAAAGTAATTGTGATTTATGGCGCCAGGCGAACCGGCAAGACAACTTTACTAAACGAATTTCTGAAAAAGGAAAGTCAACCATATACTTTGGCAAGTGGTGAAGATATCACTATTCAATCATATCTATCCAGCCAGTCAATAGAAAAACTCAAGGCATTTATCGGCTCAACCCGTCTTCTCGTAGTTGATGAAGCGCAGAAAATTCCTCATATCGGAATTAACCTCAAGCTTATTGTAGATCATATACCTGATGTTAGTGTGATCGTTACCGGCTCTTCGTCATTTGATCTGGCGCGCAGCACAGGTGAGCCTCTAACAGGACGCAAGTCCACAATAAAGCTATTTCCGCTTGCCCAACTGGAAATCGGGCAGATAGAAAAGATTCATCAAACAGATGCCAATTTAGAAAATCGTCTTATATATGGTTCATATCCGGAAATAGTTTTAATGCCGGATAATCGCAGACGCGAGAATTATCTCAAAGAGATTGTGTCTTCGTATTTATACAAGGACATCTTGGAATTGGATGGCGTCCGGCATTCGAGCAAGATCAGCCGCCTGTTGCAGCTTATTGCCTTACAAATTGGCAAAGAGGTTTCTTTAAGTGAACTGGGAACGTCTCTCGGCATGAGCAAGAACACTGTTGATCGGTACTTGGATTTATTAGAAAAAGCATTCGTAATTCAGCGATTGTCTGGTTTCAGCCGCAACCTGCGCAATGAAATTACAAAAAACTGTCATTATTATTTTCTCGATAATGGTATCCGCAATGCCCTGATCAATAATTTTAATTTACTGGAACAACGTAATGACGCAGGGGAATTATGGGAAAATTACATAATCATTGAGCGGTTAAAGCGTCAGGAATATTTAAGCGGCTCGGCCAATAATTACTTCTGGCGGACATATACAAAACAGGAATTGGATTTTGTGGAAGAACGGGAAGGCCGTTTATTTGGTTATGAAATAAAATGGGGAAAATCAAAAGCTAAGCCACCAAAAGAATGGCTCTCAGCCTATCCGGAAGCTTCCTTCGAGTTGATTAACAGAGAAAATTATCTTAAATTTATCTGCTGAAGATCTGTGTTGTCAATACAAGAGACCATCTGATACGCTACAAAACCAGATAACAATCTATTTTTACTGACTATATTTATCGTGATGTTACTGTTTGGCATTAAGCCCAAAAATAAATGGCCGATTCTTTTAAAGAATCGGCCATTTTTATTCTGGCTCCCCGAGTGCAACCCTCTTCATAACCATTCTCCATTAGGCTTCAGGTCCCTAAGCCCTTATGATATCACGAGTTATCAAAGAGCGGGCTGTTACCGGCGGACCGGAAGCGGCGCTGAATCATATTTCCCCATCTGTCTGAGGTTCATTCACCCCATCAGACGCGCCACAAAGAACTCATAGGCATAGTACCCTGAGTGCCTCCGGTGCATCTCGGGCTCCTGCGCGAGTTGATCCAACACGGCCAGCGCTTCGTCGTCGGCTCTATATTTACCACGCAGCTCCTCGATGCGAATCTCCATCGGTGTGTAGAAATCATCCCACCAGGCCTCGTCCGGCAGGGTGAAGTGGCCGATGAGCGAAAAGCCGCTATTTTC